>NZ_JH815225.1:1121862-1465059 GCF_000238095.2 Peptoanaerobacter stomatis | reverse complement strand
TTACATTCCAATATGGTTATTTTATAGTCAACAATAACAGCAGCAATTTCTCCGCTATCAACATCATTTACATTCCAATATGGTTATTTTATAGTCAATATAGCGTCTTATGTACATTAACTAAGGCAATCAATTTACATTCCAATATGGTTATTTTATAGTTTTTCAACTGCTACTCTTGAAAATTTGTGAAAAGATTTACATTCCAATATGGTTATTTTATAGTTTTTGTTTCTTGTCCCACAGCTGGACCTTCATAAGACATTTACATTCCAATATGGTTATTTTATAGTATTTAGAAAATAGATTTTCGCCTGTTTGTGGTTCTGTATTTACATTCCAATATGGTTATTTTATAGTCTCTTGAAGATATTAGAGTGTTTAGACGCAATTATGCATTTACATTCCAATATGGTTATTTTATAGTGATTGTTGGTACTCTTGCACTTAATGCCTTTGCAGAATTTACATTCCAATATGGTTATTTTATAGTTGCAAGCGTTATATTTCCTGTTGGTATTGGTTTTATTGATTTACATTCCAATATGGTTATTTTATAGTCTATATATCCATTAACACAGTTAAAAAGATTGTTAATTTACATTCCAATATGGTTATTTTATAGTTGATAATAGAGCTATAAAAGAGATAGTAAATACAAAAATTTACATTCCAATATGGTTATTTTATAGTATGTAGCTGTGGTTAATTTAGATAAATTCAAATCACTATTTACATTCCAATATGGTTATTTTATAGTTTCTTAAAATGGAGCAAAGTCCAAAATTAGATATACATTTACATTCCAATATGGTTATTTTATAGTCACAAATTTAGGTGTTATACTGCTGTCTATAAACTCATTTACATTCCAATATGGTTATTTTATAGTATATTATAATAAAATAAGGGGGATTGATAAGATGTTATATTTACATTCCAATATGGTTATTTTATAGTTTGAACCAATAGAAACTCTAAGTGCTAGATTACAGAAATTTACATTCCAATATGGTTATTTTATAGTGCATCTGCAATTGGCAAATCTGTTGAGTTTACAGTATTTACATTCCAATATGGTTATTTTATAGTTTGGAATGATATTAAAGATATATTATAAGAGGTGTACAAATTTACATTCCAATATGGTTATTTTATAGTGGAGTTAGCATTTTCTATCACTCCTCATCTACATCATCATTTACATTCCAATATGGTTATTTTATAGTGATGAAAAAGAGAGATTAAAGGCGGCAGAGCTACTCATTTACATTTCAATATGGTTATTTTATAGTATCAAATGAGAAGAAGAGAACTTTTTAAAGCACAAAAATTTACATTCCAATATGGTTATTTTATAGTTGATTTCACTTTCGCCAAATTCATCCTTGGTATGTCTAATTTACATTCCAATATGGTTATTTTATAGTTTACGTATTTAGCATCATATCCAAGAGGCAATGCTCATTTACATTCCAATATGGTTATTTTATAGTGTGATTATGTTCACTTAAAATACAGGATGTATGGGAATTTACATTCCAATATGGTTATTTTATAGTAACTAACGAAGTCTTGCGAAACCCGGTTTTTGCCGATAATTTACATTCCAATATGGTTATTTTATAGTAGGTGTTATTTTATACACTGCAAAAAGTAAAGTATAATATCGCAATTTGTCGACATAGATTATACAATGTTTATTTTTATAAAATTATAAGATTTAAATTTTATATGTGTTATTATATCAATATTATTTTATTCTGTCTATCTCTTATTTATTTTTATTTATTACACATCGACAAAGATAATTGATTATTATATAAACATGAATTTATTGGGACATTAGTAGCAAACTTATAAAATTTCTAATTGAAAAAGAAATTAAAATCTCATTTGAAATGAGATTTAGGAAACTTATGGTGAATGAGGAATTAAAAAATAAACTAATTATTTTTTTATCTAAGTTTTGTAAATTATATTGTTAGGCTGAAATTATAGAATTTATGCAAGATATCATAGGTTATAATAATTTTTTATTAAAATAATACTTTAATAAAAATGTTTTTTTTGGTACAATTATACATAATATAAAAATAAAATAATTTTATTTTTCAATTTCTTGATTATTTGTATTTTTATACTGAAAAACAACTATGTTCCCAGCCTTTTTATTACGTCACAATTATTATTTCACCATTAAATCAAAAGAATAAAAGGTAAATTTAAAAGACATTATAAAATTTTTTAGGGAGGTTCTTATGAATAAAAAAGAAATTATAGCAATGATTTTGGCAGGCGGTCAAGGCAGTAGGCTGAAAATGTTTACTGAAAATCTTGCAAAACCGGCCGTTCCCTTCGGTGGAAAATATAGGGTGATAGATTTTGTAATATCCAACTGTGCTAATTCAAACATTGATGCTGTCGGCATACTTACACAATACAAGCCTTTTGAGTTACATAATCATATAGGGATAGGTACATCTTGGGGACTTAACAGACGTGACGGTGGTGCATATATATTACCTCCTTATATGAGTGAAAAGGAACAGAACTTTTATAAAGGTACTGCTCATGCAATTGAGCAGAATATTGAATTTATAAATTCTTTTAATCCTGAGTATCTTCTTGTTTTATCAGGAGACCATATATATAAGATGAATTATCAAAAAATGCTCAACTTCCACAAAGAACATGATGCGGATGTTACTATTGCAGTAATAGAAGTGCCTTGGGAAGAAGCACCTCGATTCGGTATAATGAATACAAATCCTGATGGAAGTATCTATGAGTTTGAAGAAAAACCGGAAAACCCTAAGAGCAATTTGGCATCAATGGGAATTTATATATTTAATTGGAAGCTTTTAAAAGAAGAGTTTGAAAAAGCATCTATTGAAAACAGAAATAAAACCGATTTCGGACAAGACATCATCCCATCCCTGTTAGCAGAGGGAAAGAAATTGTTTTCCTATAAATTTAAAGGATACTGGAAAGATGTAGGAACATTATCATCATATTGGGAATCAAATATGGACTTATTGGATAAGGATAATGAATTGAAATTGTTTGACAGCGACTGGCAAATACGCTCTCACAACCATTCATTACCTCCGATGTTTATAGCAAAAGATGCCATAGTAAAAAATTCTATGATAGCTGACGGAGCAAAGATAAAAGGAACAGTTAAAAACTCCATAATATTTTCTGAAGTTGAAGTTGAAGAGGGAGCTGTTGTGGAGGACAGTGTTATAATGAGTTCTACAGTTATAAAAAAAGGTGCTGTTGTAAAAAAAGCGATAATAGGAGAAAATGTTATTATACACGAAAATGCGAAGGCTTTGAATGAAAATGGTGAATTATATTCTTTAGGAAACAATATAGAAGTAAGAGGTGAGAATAATGCTAAAAAATAATGTAATGGCAATAATAGACCTGAATGAAGACCATATAAGAATGAGAGAACTCACAAAAAATAGACCTATCGCATCTCTTCCAATAGCAGGAAGATACAGAATGATAGACTTCATATTGTCAAATATAACCAATTCACATATATTCAATGTCGGAATATTCGCACAAAGAAAAACAAGATCCTTAAATGACCATTTGGGGGACGGTTCTCCTTGGGATTTGGACAGAATACAAGATGGGCTATATATTTTCTCAAATCAATATGAGCTTAATGAAAAGCAAGTTGCCGGAAATATACACAGCATATATGATAATATAGATTTTTTTAAACGTTCAAGACAAGAGTATATATTGATAACAAATCCTTTTATGATATATACAATCGACTTTAATGATGTATTTGAATCTCATTTGAATTCAGGAGCGGACATAACATCTTTATATAAAGATGTGAATAACGCACATGTGAGTTTTTATGATAACTATGTTTATAGCATAAACAACTTAAAAATAAGCAGTATCGGAAAAAATATGTGCTCCAAAAAAGAGCAAAATATATCTATGGATACATTTTTGATGAAAAAAGATTATTTCATAGACATGATTTATGAGAGCATTGAAACAGGTGAACATATGTATCTGATAGATGCTATAAACAAACATATTTTGCAAGATGATACAAATCTTTATAAATTTAACGGTTATTTGAAGTGTGTAAGAGACATCAGAAGTTATAGAGAGTTTAATGCAGATATTTTAAACGAAGACATATCTAATGAAATATTTAAAAGCCCAAACGGTTCAATATATACAAAAATAAAAGATGAAGCACCGACTTATTTTTCAGAGGAGTCAAAAGTAGAAAACAGCATAATAGCATCAGGTTGTATAATAGACGGAACTGTTAAAAATTCTATAATATTCAGAAAGGTAAAAGTGGCAAAAGGAGCTATTGTAGAAAACAGTATAATTATGCAAAATTGCACAATACAAGAAGATACCTATATAAACAATGTAATAAGTGATAAAAATACAACAATCACAAATGGTAAAAAATTAATAGGCGATTTCAATATGCCGATAATTGTAAAAAAAGGAGAGATAATCTAAGATGAAAGTGCTTTTTTGTGCATCTGAATGCTATCCATTTATGAAAGTGGGCGGTCTTGGCGATGTTATATATTCATTGCCTAAATCTCTTGTTAGAGAAGGTGTGGAATGCTCCGTAATAATTCCTTTATATAAAAAAATAAGGCAAGAACATCCGGACTTGGAAGTAGTGGACGAATTTTATATATCTCTCGGTTATAGACATCAATACGTTGGACTTCTGAGAAAAAGATTGGGTGATATAGATTATTATTTTATAGATAATGAGCAATATTTTGGAAGAGATACAGCTTATGGACATTTTGATGATGGTGAAAGATTTACGTTTTTCTCAAAAGCAATAATTGAAACAATAGCAAGACATTTCAGACATTATGATATTTTACATGCTCATGATTGGCAAACAGCTATGACGGCTCCTCTGCTTAGAGAATACCAAATGCCTCTTAAATCAGTATTTACTATACACAATTTAAGATTTCAAGGGATATTCCAATTCAGTATGGTGTTTGATATGCTTGGCTTACCGCCATATTATGCCTCAGAAGATAAAATGGCATTTTACGGAAATGCCAACTATTTAAAAGCAGGAATAGTGTTTGCTGACAAAGTTACAACAGTAAGTCCGACATATTTGGAAGAAATTAAAAATGAATATTATGGTGAAGGCTTGGACGGACTTATAAGACAATATGAATGGAAAATGCAAGGAATATTAAACGGTATAGATTACGAAACATATAATCCTATGAAAGATAAATATCTGTCATTTGATTATAATGCAAAAAATGTTTCAGGAAAATACAACAATAAAATAGCATTCCAAAAAGAAATGCAACTTCCACAAAACAACAATATTCCAATAGTCGGTATGGTATCAAGACTTACAGACCAAAAAGGTCTTGATCTTATCAATAACGTGCTTGATGAAATATTGCAAATGGATTTACAATTAATAATACTCGGTACAGGCTCTGCTATGTATGAAGATAATTTTAGAGCACACGAATATTCTCATCATGACAAGATGAGAGCTATAATAAAATATGATGATTCTTTTGCATCCAAAATATACGCGGCAAGTGATATATATCTTATGCCTTCTCAATTTGAACCTTGCGGTTTATCACAGATGATAGCTATGCGTTACGGTTCATTGCCATTAGTTAGAGAAACGGGCGGACTTAATGACAGTGTAAGACCTTACAACCAATTTACAGGAGAAGGAACAGGGTTTACATTCAGCACGTATAATGCACATGATATGCTTTTTACTCTACAAAAAGCTGTGGGCTTGTATTATGATAATAAAGATGCCTTCAACAAATTGATAGAACATGCTATGGCGGAAGATTTCAGCTGGACATCATCAAGCAAACAATATATACAAATGTATGAGTCTATTTTATAATAGCTATTAAAATGTTGATAAAATTTGTTTAATATTAATATTTAACGGAATTATTGATATTTTATTCAATTTATAAATACTATTTTTCAATAGTTATATTGATTTTTAGTATAAAATTAAAATCAGCTTATTGCCGATTGCTCGAATACTTGTAATTTTCAAATATATAGAGCAATCAGTGATAAGCTGATTTGTTATTTATTTATAAATTTATATTTTTTCTATAGGTACCCACAATTCCATTTCATAATTTTTGCTACCCATATTTTCCTTAGGATATACTTCAAAATCCGGTGTACCCGCATGGCGATAGCCTTGCATAGGAAAAAAATCTTGAAGTATATATTTCCAAGCGTCATGAATAATTTCAGGCATTTTACCTTTCATAGATACTATTGCATATTCTGCAGGAGGAACATCTAAAATTTCCAATCCCAAAGACTTTGCTTTTTCTGTATCGTTTACGTCAAATCCTGCCATATACTTGAAATTTATATCCATGTTAAAACTTTCGTGCTCATAGCAAGCACCGTAGCACATTCCGTTTCCGAGTGATATTAAAGTATTTATATCTGCCTTTTTGAACAAGTCTTCCCATATTTCATTAAACATGGTAGATTTGCTTGCCGATTTTGAAACTCCTGCTACTTTAAAGCCTTCTTTTCTTTCAATTCTTGTTTTCATACTTTCTCCTCCTTTTATTGTTAACGACAATCTTATAGGAGAAAAAATTTTAAAAGGCTTACCGCATCTCACATCGCTTGGTGTGTAGCCGTGAAATTTTTTGAATGCGAATGTGAAAGAATCTGATGATTCGTATCCGTATTCAAGAGCTATATCTATGATTTTATCTGATGTATCTCTAAGCTTCACAGCAGATTTTGTCAATTTTCTGTACCGGATATACTCACTTAGCGTATAACCTGTAAGCATAGAAAATATCCTTGCAAACATAGAATACGAATAGCCTGATAAAGCAGATATTTTTTTGTCGTCAATTTCGCCGTTCAATGTGCTTTCTATATAGTCTACGGTGTCATTAAACAGATGTATGGTGTCCATATTTCTCCTCCTATTGTCATTATTATACAAAAAAAGAGAAGGTTGTACCCTATATTTTGCATACAGCTTTTATAGGATTTTATCCTTTTGTTTATATTGATGTTTTTTATGTTTATACTTAAAATCTTATAGAATAATTGAAAAACATAATAATTAATTTTTCTAATTAACTATTTATATTAATGCTATATGATCATATAAGTTGTCCATAATTTTATTTAATACTGAACCTCTATAAAGTAAATACACAAAAGAAAAAAATAAGATATAATATTTTTATTGGCTTAATAAACAGTCATATAATAATGAATGTACTTGATTATGGTTACTTCAATGTTAGCAAGTTCCCTTAACCAAGCACATTCGAATATATTTTTTATATTTTAGTGTTTAATAGGTTTTAGTATTAATTTATAACAGGTGCTACAAATACTCTTGTAGCTAATTGTTGGTCAAAAAGCATAGTTGCATGAGGATCGGAGTTTATAAATTTCAATGTGTCTATATGTTTTACAAAAGTTTCTTCTTCCTCAACCTGCTCATTTACAAAAAATCTTAGGAATGCTTGGCTTGCAAAGTCTTTTTCATCACTTGCAACAGACATTATCTCGTTTATCCAGTTAGTTACTTTTCTCTCATGTGCCAACGCTGTTTCAAAAACTTCAAGTATTGATTTAAAATCTGCCTTAGGTTTTGGTATTTCTTTTAAATTTACTTTTTCACCGAGCCTGTGAAGATAATCTATCATAAGATAAGCATGAGCTGTTTCTTCTTGCACTTGTATATGGAAAAAATTTTCTATACCTGCGAAGTTGTACTCATTGCCGATATACATCTCCATAGCTTGATATATATAGGCAGACTCAAACTCTTTGTTTATTTGCTCGTTAATCATATCTACAACTTTTTTTGAAATCATAATATACTCCTCCTGTTTTTTGTATTGTTGAATACAGATATACGCTTAAAAAATGCGATTATATACAAGATTAATATTATCTGATAATTAAATAAGATAATAAAAAATATTATAATTAAGATAGTATAACTTAGAAATATTTGTATCATCTTAAATAGTTTTTTATATAAAGTGTCTATTTGTATATAACTGTTCATTGTTTAATCGGATAATAGTATTCATAAATAAATTACAGTTTAATTATACATGTTTATGTTAAAAATGGCAAATGAGTTTATAAGAAAAAGTATCTATATCTATTTGTTTTCTTCTGTCAATTTTACTCTTCCGCTTATAGCGGCAACTGTCAGTTTGTAATATTTTTTGCCTGTATTCGTGCTACTTGACAAATCTATGGTTATACCTTTATCGCTTTCAGCTCCTTCGAAAATAATTTTTCCTTCATTGGTCGGAAATGTTTCTATTTTAATTTTATCTGAAAACTTCACAGTTTTTTTGTCTTTATCTACGTTTATAGTATAAGAATTGTCTTCTTTATTTATCTGTATAAAAATTTTATTACTGCTATTTCCTTTTTGCAGGCTGAGTTGTTTTATATATCTTATATCACTCACAAGCTTATGCAGTTGTTGCTCTTGCTGACTTTTGATAAATACATTTCCGTACACGAAAAAACCGGAAACTATGAGCAGAAGCGTCAAAGATATGATGATTTCAAAGAGTGTAAAGCCTTTATTTTTCATATTTCACCTGATATAGTAATAAATATATTTTTATATGACTATTTATCGCATTATTTTATATTATATGTCGCTTTTTAAAAGTTAGTATTAATAGCGTTGCAACAATAAAACATAAAAAGTGCGTTTTAAAATAAGTATAAAATATTGTAATTTAATTGCTTATTTTTTTGTCTATAATGCTTTGCTTATATTCGTTATATATGGCATCAATTTGTCCTGATTTTAGCTTTTCAACATCTTCTTCTTTTGAAAAATCAGGAAGTTTAAGTACATAGTTGTAATAGATTTCTGTATTATCTTCTTTTTTATATGATAATATAAACTCTATTATATTGTTGTTTAATTCTATTTTGCTTGTCGTCAAACCTTGTAATTCGTTTTTTAATTCGTAATCTATATCACGACTTAAATTTCTGATTTCTATGCCGGTAAATGTAGAGAGATTATCTCCAATTTGCTCGGTATTTCCTTTATCATAATGTTTTTTCAAATCATATAAGGCTTCTTTAAATATATCGTATATCAAAAAATCGATTATCTGTTCCTTGGAATTTGAATATATATCATTTGCCTTGTCAGTTATAGCCATATATCTTGAATGTACCACGTTTTTATTCATTATAAACACGCTAAGTACGAGTATATTGAGCATGACCATAATGATTATAACATTTATAAGTACCGTAGCTTTTCTCATAATATTCCTCATCAATTACAAAAAACACCTACCATCTTCGGATAGGTGTAATATTAATATTCAATAGAATAATAGATATTTTATTAATTCAAAAGTCCATAAACAGTTTAAAATTACTTAGGCTATTTTTCTATCATAATATTGAATTTTAGTGTGATTTAGTATTGTATTAATATCTATACTTAAAATCAATTAAATAATGAAAAAACTCTTTGATAAAAATAAGCGTGTTAAATAAATTTTAATGACTTATTGCTCTCTTAGTTGCAATAGTTATAGCCTTATATACAAACAGTCCCATAAATATGTTGGCTATACAAGTAGGTATAACCACGCTTATCATCAATAAGGAAAAGCCGGCAGGCAAACCTACCAAAAAATATGCTGTACTCAAAAATACGCTTCCGCTTACAAATGTACCTAAACCTACTAATATAGTTGATTTTATCGTATCATTTTTGAAATTCTTCATAATTTCTATAAGTGCATATACAAACAATGCAGTTATAATTTTGTCTATAAAATTAGGTATTTGACCACCTGGAAATGTAGTAGTAAGAGCAGTTATTATTCCGCCTCCCAAACCTGAAACTATCACGTTTTGTATATCAGGATTTAGGATAATTGCCATTATCATAAATATAAGCAGTAAATCAAATTTCATACCGGCTATCCCCGGAATAGTTGCGTGAAATATAAATCCCATAGCCAACATCAATGCAGTTATTATATAATTTTTAATCTTCATTTTTTATTCTCCTTTAACTTATGATACGAAACACCATTACAAAATATAAAATCTCTAATTTTTATATATTTGCCAATTTAAAAAAATATGGTTTTTTAGATATATAATTATAATACAGTTTTAGTTAGTGTTCAGCATAAAATATCTTTTAATTACACCTTGTTATAAATCCCTATCCGGAATTGAGATATATAACAAATATTTAATGTGATTGAGATATTTACGGAATAAAAAAACTCGCTACTCCACATATGTGAAAGAGCGAGTGTTAATCACGGTACCATCTTCCTTAGGATAATAAAAAATCCCATCTCAATCAGATACAGGTTCAAAAACCGATATCCTTACTCTGTAACGTGAGTATACGTCTAAAGCTACTTTTATTCGCCTCAGCATCTTATGAGTCCATTCATCTAAATTATTCTTACCCGTTCACACCAAGTAGGGCTCTCTGTAAAGAAATCATATAAACTACTACTCTCAATCAATGATTTTATAATATGATAAATTATTAAATAAAAAAAGTCAAGTATATTTTTAGAAAATAAAAATATATTTTATGATATTTTTTTCATATAAAGTCTATTTAAAAAAATATCTGTGTTTAATTTAGATAATATTATAGAGCTATTTATCCTTCATTTTATCTATAATTTATATCGATTTGAAGAATTTGGTGTTTATTATAAATCTATGATGTGGTACAATAATATGAATTTAAAAAATTTTATGAAGTATTATATTTTTATAAAAAAGATAATATTAATTTTTTTGTACTGAAGTTTGTAGAGTTTGAAAAATTATGAATATAAGTAATTTATTCTATGTAAATACACGATTTTATGGCAAATTTTGAAAAATTAAAGTTTATTTTTAACGATTTATAAAATTTGAGGAATTTATGCAGATTTTTAAGATAAAGTTTTTTTATTTAAGGTTTATTATGTTAATTACAGGTTGCTTGCTAATAGGCTATGGCATATCTGTTTTTAAATTTGTAAACTGGGGAGTGGATTCTTATGGAACTATGGTTATAGCTTTGAGCGATATATTTAAAGCTTCATACGGAAATACACTTTTGATATGCAATACAATCTTGTTTGCGCTATCTGTTTTGATGTGCAGACCATGTATTAAGATGATTGGCATAGGAACTCTGATAAATATGAGTATGATAGGTTATGTAATAGATTTTTTGGATTTTTTATATTTGCAATTTTTTCCTCTGCAATTATCTATTTATGTTAAATTTATTTGGTCTTTGAGTGCATTTTTTATATTTTCAATAGGTGTAGCCTTATATATTAAAGCAAATTTGGGGATAGCACCATATGAACTTATGAATATGTCAATAATAAAACATTTCAATGAAAAATTCAGTTTTCACCAAGTAAGAGTTTTTCAAGATTTACTAATGCTTGCAGGAGGCTTTGCCTTAGGCTCTGTAATAGGTATAAATACTGTTATACTAAGTTTTTTTACAGGTGTTGTTGTACATTTTTTTGGCAAAATATGCGAGAAACATATTATAAAAGATAGATGGTAGTTTTTTTTATTAGTTGAAAGGAGAATTTTATGAACGCGGTAGTAACTGTTGTAGGTAAAGATATGGTAGGTATAATTCATAAAGTATCAGGAAAATTATTGGAGCATAATCTTAACATATTAGATATAAATCAAAGTGTAGTTGGAGATTATTTTACGATGATAATGCTTATAGATATTACCAATATAGGAGAAAACTTTGAAAAGTTATGCAGTGAGTTTGATGAAATAGGTAAAGAAATCGGTCAAAAGATAATAATTCAACACGAAAATCTGTTTAACGCAATGCATACTATATAATTTTTTCAAATATTCATATTATTTAAGAGAATCGTTGATACAGCTATAAGTGTTTTTGTAGAAAGGAATTTAATATGCAGTTTTTAAATAGAGATAATATATTGGAAACCATAAATATGCTCAGTGATGAGAAGCTTGATATAAGAACTGTTACGATGGGTATATCACTACTTGATTGCATAGATGAGGACTCAAAAAAAGCAAGACAGAAAATCTATGATAAAATATCATTTAAAGCGGAAAAATTGGTGGAAGAGTCAGAAAAAATAGGGAAAAAATATCGTGTACCTATAATAAATAAAAGAATATCAGTTACTCCAATATCTATAATAGCAGGCGCTACAAGAGATACCGATTATACAGATTTTGCAGTTACACTTGATAAAGCTGCAAAAAATGTAGGTGTAAATTTTGTTGGAGGTTTTTCGGCTCTTGTGCAAAAAGGTATGACAAGAGCTGACGAAATACTTATAAAATCAATACCGAATGCTCTTTCATCAACTGATATAGTATGTTCGAGTGTAAATGTAGCCAGCACAAAAGCAGGCATAAATATGGATGCTATAAAAATTTTGGGAGAAGTTATAAAAGACCTTTCACTTAAGACTAAGGATAAAGGAAGTATCGGCTGTGCAAAACTTGTTGTCTTTGCAAATTCGGTTGATGACAATCCTTTTATGGCAGGTGCTTTTCATGGTATAAGCATGGGAGATACTGTAATAAATGTAGGTATAAGCGGACCTGGTGTAGTAAAATCGGCATTGGAAAAAATAAAAGGCAAGAGTATACAAGCAGTATGCGAAGAAATTAAAAAGACTTCATTTAAGATGACGAGAATGGGCGAGCTTATAGGAAGAGAAGTTGCCGAAAACTTAGGTTATCCTTTTTCAAGCGTAGATTTATCGCTTGCACCTACTGCGGACATTGGCGACAGTGTGGCAAGGATATTGGAAGAGATAGGAATAGATGAGGCAGGTGGACACGGAACGACATTTGCACTTGCACTTTTAAACGATTCGGTTAAAAAAGGTGGCATAATGGCATCATCAAACGTAGGAGGATTGAGCGGTGCATTTATACCTGTAAGTGAAGATGAGGGTATGATTAATGCGGTTGCAAATGGAAGTATGTCGTTTGATAAATTGGAAGCTATGACATCAGTATGCTCTGTAGGGCTTGATATGATAGCTATAGACGGAGATACTCCTGCAAGTACAATATCGGCTATAATGGCTGATGAATGTGCAATAGGAGTTATAAACGGAAAGACTACAGCCACAAGATTGGTGCCGGTATATGGTAAACATGTAGGGGAGACGGTAGAATTTGGAGATTTATTAGGCTATGCACCTATAATAGATATAGGTAAAACATCAAGTGAAAGATTAATAAATCGTGCAGGATTTATGCCTGCGCCTGTTCACAGCTTTAAGAATTAAACAGGAGAAAAAACATGCTATTATTTATACAATATCCGAAATGCACAACTTGTCAAAAAGTAAAAAAATTTTTAGATGATAATAAAATAAAATATATAGATAGAAACATAGTTACAGACAATCCTACAAAAGAAGATTTAGAAAAATTTATAAAAATCGGAAATTTGGATATAAAAAAATTGTTCAATACAAGCGGTATGAAATACAGAGAGTTAGGCCTGAAAGATAAGCTGAAAACTATGAGTGATGATGAAAAATTGGAAATATTGGCAACAGATGGTATGCTTGTAAAAAGACCGCTTTTAGTTGGAGATGATTTTGTTCTTACGGGATTTAAGCAGGAGCTTTGGGCTGATAAATTGAAATTATAATACAAGGATGGATAGAATATGAGAATAGCCATAGATACTATGGGAGGAGATTTTGCTCCGCAAGCTCAAATTAACGGAGCATTGGAGTCTATAAAAGAGCTTGGCGTTGATGTAGTGCTGCTTGGAGATGAAAATGTAATAAACGACTTTTTAAAAACAAAGACATATGACAAAACAAAAGTTTCAGTGGTGCATTGTAGCGAAAATATAACTAATGATGACAAACCTGTAATCTCTATAAAAAAGAAAAAGAATTCACCTATGGTGCTTGGCTGTAATATGCTTGTTGAAGGTAAGGCGGATGCGTTGGTATCATCAGGCAGTACAGGTGCATTACTTACAAGCGGTATGCTCATCACAGGAAGAATAGAGGGAATACAACGTCCTGCACTTACAACTGTTTACCCAAAAACAAATGGTGCCACTGTTTTGCTTGACGTAGGAGCAAATGCGCAATGCAAACCGGAACATATAAATCAATTTGCATTTATGGGATACGCATATGCAAAAGCTGTACTGAATTTAGAAAATCCTAAAGTTGGTTTAATAAACATAGGAACTGAAGAAAAAAAGGGTTCACAAACATATATAGACTCATATCAGATGCTGAAAGACAACAAATTTATAAATTTTATAGGAAATGTTGAGGCAAGAGATATACCGAGTACAGAGGCAGATGTACTTGTTTGTGACGGTTTTACAGGAAATATAGTGTTAAAACTTTCAGAAGGTCTTGTCATTCATATGATGAAGCTCATAAAAAACAGCTTTATGTCATCTCTGAAATCAAAAATAGGTGCTTTACTCGTAAAATCATCTCTGAAAAATATGAAAAAATCACTTGACTATGAAGAATATGGAGGAGCTATACTGCTTGGAACAAACGGAACAGTTATAAAAGCACATGGCTCATCAAATGAAAAAGCTTTTAAAAATGCAATAAAACAGGCAAAAAAAATCTATGATGCCGACTTGGTAAAGTCAATAAAACAATTCGCTGCAGAAAATAAAGCTAAAAACGAAGACAAAACGGAAGAATAAATTAGTGCATAGATTTATTTTAAAATATTATATTGTTAAATGAGGGCTATATGTCAAGAATTATAACCGTACTTGGTGGAATTTCAAGCGGTAAGTCAAATTTTGCACAAAGTTTAGCCTATGATATGGGTAAAAAAAGAGCATATATAGCAACTGCTGAAATAACAGATGACGATATGAATTTGAAAGTACAAAAGCACATAGCAAGCAGAGGCAATGATTGGCTTACATTTGAAAATTTTGCAGGCATAGACAATTTGATAATAAGTCAATTTGACAATTATGATACAGCTTTGCTTGACTGTGTTACAAATATGATTAATAATCTTATGTATCATAGCAAAATAGATTTTGAAACTTGCGATAATGATATATTTGAAAAATTTTGCACAGATGTAAAAAACTATGTGCAAAAAATACTGAATTCTATGAAAAATTCAAAATGCAAATTCGTTATAATAACTAACGAAATTGGGCTTTGTGTAATACCTGCAAACAGATACACAAGGCGATTTGTACAATTACACGGAGAAATCAATCAGATATTTACTCAAATATCTGATGAAGTGTATTTTGTAGTATCAGGTACTTGTATGAAAATAAAATAACTTATATTAAAACCTAATAGAATTATGCGTATATTTAATAATGCACAATATACTCATACTAAAAGTTAATAAAATAATGGATATTTTATTTTTAAGAATTTGTTGGCTAACTAAAATTAAGTGTATTTAAAATAAATAAAGTATATAAATATATCCGTTAATCAAAACAATATCAGTATCAATATATTGTAAAAATATAAAAGTATAATATCATAGCACTTATATAAAATTAGTGCTTTAAATAGGTTTTGGTATTATTTTAAACAATTCGAAAAATTGAATTTTTTTTTGAAAGGGCTGAAATATGAAAGAAATATATCTTATAAGACACGCTGAAACGGTTATGAATAAAGAGATGAGATTTTCCGGCATACTTGATTGCGAGCTAAGCGAGCAAGGCTACGAGCAACTCAAACAGTTAAAACAAAAGATGCAAGAGTATGATATACAGCAATGTTACTGCTCACCTCTTAAAAGAGCCTACCTTACAGCCAAGTCTTTTTTTGATAATCCGGTAAAAGTTGAAAATTTGCATGAGATGGATTTTGGAGATATAGACGGTATGAAGTTTACGGATGTGGAAAAAAATTTTCCCTCTTTGGCAAGAGATATGCTCAGTGAAAAGCGTGAATTTGAATTTCCCAATGGAGAAAGCAGAGAACAACTAAGAAAGAGAGCTACGCAGGCATTTAATGATATACTTGCAAAAGATACAAATGATTCTATAGCTATAGTATCGCATTCTTGTGTTATAAGAGCGATTATATCTCAAGAGATGGTCGGAGACTATTCTTTTTCTTGGAAAATACAGATAGGAAATTGCAGTATAACGAAACTTCAAAAATATTCAAACAACACTATATTAAATTTTTTAAACAGATAAAAAAGAGAAAACATTATGGAAAGATTAAAAGGCGCTATAAGTTTTTTGACAATATTACCCATTCGAAGCAACATTGAGGACGAAAAAGAATTTTCTAAGATTATGGCTTTTTTTCCCATAGTTGCTTTAATTTTGGGTATCATTTATTGCAGTATATCCAATTTGGTCTATAATTTTGCAGACAGTCTATTTTTTTCGTCTGTAATTTATGTGCTTAGCAGTATAATTTTTACAGGAGGACTTCATTATGACGGTCTTGCTGATTCTTGTGACGGGCTGTTTTCCGGCAGAGAAAAAGATAAGATTTTAGAAATTATGCAAGATTCTCGGATAGGAACTTTCGGAGTTTTGGGGATAATAGTAAATGTGCTTTTAAAATTAGGCATAGTGTATATTTTTATTCAATATGCTATTTTAAATTTTGCCATATTTTCTGTTATTTTTTCAAGAACTATGCAGATAATATATGCTTATTTCGGGAATTATCCGAAAAAAAACGGCATGGGGAATTTTTTTGTAGGCAAGATTGGAAGGGGCACTTTAAGGCTGGCTGTCACCTTGGATATAATAATAGTTTTAATATTGTCTTTGTTTATCAGAGGATATGGATTCAGCTTTGTGCTGATTACCTTTATTATAAGCTTTATCATATCTTTTTCGATAATGCTTGGAATAAAACATATGATATATAAAAAAATAGGTGGTATAACAGGCGATATATTGGGATTTATAGCCGAAATATCTGAAAATATATTCATGCTTGTTTTTTTTGTAGTTTACAATATTATTTAATAAACGTAGATATTTTTTAATACAGTGCTGAATATATTTTGCTTAAGGTAGTGTTTAATCAATATCTATAAAGCATATATTCATATTAAAGCCTATTTAATTAGGTGATAGTATATCATAAATTTGTTAGCGATTTTATTTGCAAAACAATTTCAGCATTATTAATTTAAAGCTTTAGTATAAGTACAGTTTAAGACAATGTAAATGAAAAATATTTGAAGATTATAATAATTTGTACAAAATTTGCAGTATTTAAACGGTAAGGGGATGTTTGAAATAAAGAAAAAAATAGTGATAAGCGATATGGATGGAACACTTCTTAGAAGTGACAAGACAATATCACAAAAAACGATTGAAACTGTAAATGAACTTAGAAAAAATAATATTGATTTTACAATAGCTACAGGCAGAATTTATCCTGTGGTTTTGGAAACTGTAAAAACAATGAATATAAAAAAGCCTCTCATATTATGTAATGGGGCACTTTTGCAAGATCCTATAACGGAAGAAGTGTATTTTTCAAAACTGTTGGAAGATGATATAGTGCATAAAATATTGAAAACCGCTGATGAGTCGGGTTGCTATTTTTATTATTATACAAAGGATTCCATATGCGCAAAGGATCTTAAATATACAGCAAAATATTACTATGAGATGAACAAAACCATAAAACAAGAAAAGAAAATAAATATATATTTGTCTCTAAACTTGGTAAATGAACGAAAATCGAATATATACAAAGTTGTAGTATTGGAAGAAAATGTAGAAAAATTGAAACAAGTAAAGCAAGAGATGAAAAAATATGACGAATATATAGATATTGTATCATCATACTGGAATAATATTGAAATAGTAGCAAAAGGTGTATCAAAAGGTGCAGGCGTAAAGTTTTTTGCGGAAAAATTCGACTATGAGATAGAAAATATAATGTGTATAGGCGATGAAGAAAATGATGAATCTATGCTAAAAGTGGCAGGGTTTCCGGTTGCTATGGGAAACGCATCGGAAAATATGAAAAAAATAGCCCAATATATCACATCAAGCAATGATAATGAGGGTATGAGTGAAGCTATATTGAAGTTTGCAGAGCTTTAAAAATTAGAATTTGTGGAGGTTTTCTATGAAGTATGAAGAAATTAAATTAAATATTTCAAATGATAAAATTAGCAATTACAAAGTATTTAAAGGGATGAAGCTGTATTCTGAAATATTTAAATCAGAAGATGAAAAGAAGTTAATAAATAAAAGAGTATTTGTAACTCCAAAAGGAAACTATGTTTATTATGAAAGGACAGATATAAATTGGAACTATTGGTCAGATAAAACAAGATATGATTCGAGTTTTGAATTAAGTGATATAAAACATAATATAGTATTTGAAGTATCAACAGAATTGACTAAGTTTACAAAATATTTAGGAGAAGAAGTAGTCAAAAAAATTATGTTTAAAGAAAAAAATGGAGAAATAGTAGAAGTACTGGATATTTAGTACATCTTGAACTTCCTATTTATTAGATTAAGTAAATTTGGAATTTTGGAGGTATCCGTTTATGAAATGGTATAATTATATGACTAAACAATAAAAAAGAAATTTTCAAAAAGTAATTGCTGTATGTGTAGTAGGTGCAATTTTAATTCTACTTATTCGTATAGTTTTTCATACTATTTTGTATGTAAAATATAAATCCCAGTTTACCGGACTAAAATAATTGAGTTAAAATTTTTATTTTTTATTTGATAGTTTTATAGAATTTTACTATGACTTATGCTTTGGTGAAATTTATAATTAAAAGGAGCTATACATGTCACTTAACATAGTGTTATTTGAACCGGAAATACCTGCAAATACGGGGAATATCATAAGAACTTGTGTTTGTACAAATACTGTTTTGCACATGATAAGACCGTTCGGCTTTTCTATGAGCGAAAAGATGATAAAACGCTCAGGAATGGACTATATACAATACGCTGACATAAGATATTATGACAGTTTTGAAGAATATTATGAAAAATATGACAAGGAGAAAATGTACTTTTTTACTACAAAAGCAAGACATAAGCACAGTGATGTAGTATATAAAGACGGTGACCATCTGATATTCGGGCCTGAGAGCAGAGGATTGCCGGAAAAAATAAGAAGCATAAATGAGCAAAACAATGTGAGGATACCTATGCTTTTCAACGAACATGTACGCTCTCTCAATTTGTCAAATTCTGTAGCGATAGGTTTATTTGAAGCATTAAGACAGATAGACTACAAAGAGTTTTTATGATAAAAAATTTACTTAAATTTTTAAAATTATGATATAATCGTATAAAAATATAAATTATAAGTATTTACTTAATATTTGAGTAAAATTTGTAAAACAAAAAAATATAACTCACACGAGTTATTTTTCAGTAAGGAGAAAAATATTGCAAGAAAAGTTCATTTTAGAATCATTAGGCTGTTCCAAAAACTTGGTGGATGCCGAGGAAATGGTCTACATTCTCAATAAAAACGGATATGAAATGACAGAGGACATAAACGAGGCTACAATAGCTATAGTAAATACCTGCGGTTTCATAGAAACAGCCAAAGAAGAATCAATAGATACGATATTTGAAATTGCAAGATATAAACAGGAAAATCTAAAATATCTCATCGTTACAGGTTGCCTTGCACAACGATATTATAAAGAGTTGAAAGAAAAAATCCCCGAAGTTGACGCATTTTTAGGTACAACATCTTATGATACGATATACAACGTGATAAAGGGTTTGGAAATAGGACAGGATAACTCTCTTATATTAAATGCCGACAGGAAACTTGATCACACCAAGAAAAAGATACTCACAGACAATTATTATGCTTATGTAAAAATAGCGGAGGGTTGTGACAACAGCTGTACTTATTGTATAATACCGAGACTCAGAGGAAGATATAAAAGCAGGGGTATTGAAGAAATAATAACGGAAGTGCAAGATTTGGCAAGTCAAGGAATAAAAGAGATAATTTTGATAGCACAAGATACTTCAAAATACGGATTGGATATATATAAAGAGAAAAAACTGCCTGAGCTTTTAAGAAAATTGTCAGAAATAGACGGTATAAAATGGATAAGATTTTTATACACATATCCGGAAGATATAACGGAAGAATTGGTACAAGAAGTTAAAAATAATGACAAAGTCTGTTCATATTTTGACATACCTATCCAACACGCAAACGACAGGATTTTAAAACTTATGAACAGAAGTACGGACAAGAGCGAAATAATATCAAAAATAAAGTTGATAAGAGACAATATAGAAGATGCTATAATAAGAACCACTTTAATTACAGGCTTTCCAAGCGAAAGTGAAGACGATATAGATGAGCTTGAAGATTTTATAAGAGATATAAAATTCAACAAGTTAGGAGTATTTGCATATTCTCAAGAGGAAGGCACAAAAGCCGGAAAAATGAAAGAGCAGATAGATGAAGATGTGAAAAAACAAAGACAAGACAGAATTATGAATGTGCAATATGAAATAGCAAACAGGTTAAATGAATCTTATATAGGTAAAATATTTACAGCAATAATAGATGAGGTGTATGAAGACTATGTTGTAGCACGCTCATATATGGACGTTATTGAAGTGGATACTGTAATATATGTGACTACAGATAAAAAACATAAAAAAGGTGATTTTATAAAAGTGCTGATAACAGATACCTTGGAATATGATTTAAAAGCTGAGGAGGTGTAGTATTGAATACCCCTAATAAACTTACAATTCTAAGAATGATTTTAGTACCATTTTTCTTAGTATCGTTTTATATAGAGATAAAAAATTTGGGCAGTTCTTTGATAATATCTACAATAATATTTGTAATAGCATCAATAACAGATTTTTTTGACGGCTATTTGGCAAGAAAATATAATCTTGTAACAGATTTCGGAAAGTTTATGGATCCCCTTGCCGATAAGATATTGGTTGCGGCAGCTATGATATGCTTGGTGGGAGCGTCAAGAATGCCTGCATGGATGGCTGTGCTCATAATATCAAGAGAGTATGCAATAAGTATATTAAGAGCAATAGCTGCGTCTTCGGGCAAAGTAATAGCTGCATCCTCAGGCGGAAAAATTAAAACAGTCACACAGATAATAGCCATAATTATGTTACTTCTCAACATTCAGTTTGCTATGTATGTTATGATTATAGCGGTAGTTGCCACATTTTACTCAGGAGTAGAATATATATATATAAACAGACATTTGCTCACATATTGATAAGTTTTTAAACTCGTTGTTTATATGGCTTTATAATTAAATTGATAAAAAATATGAAATTTGATATAATCATTTTTGATATGAATACAAAGTTTTTGAAAAATAATATAATTTTATAATAAATTCGGGAGGAATAATGGCTGATAAAAAGAAACAGATAAAAAGAGAAGAAGTGGTTGACAAGAAAAAAGCTCTTGAAGATGTGCTTGCCAGAATAGAAAAAGACTTTGGAAAAGGTGCTATAATGTTGCTTGGAGAAAATACTAAGATGAATGTGGAAACTATATCCACAGGTTCGGTAGGTCTTGATAAAGCAATAGGCGTAGGCGGGCTGCCAAAGGGAAGAATAATAGAAATATACGGACCTGAATCATCAGGTAAAACTACGGTGGCACTTCATTGTGTGGCAGAGGCACAAAAAGTAGGAGGATCTGCGGCATTTATAGATGCTGAGCATGCACTTGATCCTGTATATGCAAAAGCACTTGGCGTTGATATAGATTCATTGCTTATTTCACAACCGGATACCGGAGAACAGGCACTCGAAATAACAGATGTACTTGTTAGAAGCGGCGGTGTAGATATAGTGGTAGTTGACTCTGTAGCTGCATTAGTTCCTAAAAGTGAAATAGAAGGAGATATGGGAGACACTTTCATAGGACTTCAAGCAAGACTTATGTCTCAGGCGCTTAGAAAGTTGGCAGGACATATAAATAGATCAAAGACGGTAGTAATATTTATAAATCAACTTAGAGCAAATATAAATTCAGTAGGATTTGGAGGTCCTAATGAAACTACAACAGGAGGTAGAGCGCTCAAATTCTATTCATCTATAAGATTGGACGTAAGAAGAATAGGTTCAGTAAAACAAGGCGAAGAAATTATAGGAAGTAGAGTAAAAGTAAAAGTGGCAAAAAACAAAGTTGCACCTCCTTTTAAGTTATGTGAATTTGATATAATGTACGGCAAAGGAATATCACAGGCAGGTGAGATACTTGACATTGCAATAGCTACCAAAATAGTAAAAAAAGCAGGAGCATGGTTCAGCTATGGAGAAAGAAAATTGGGACAAGGAAGAGAAAATGTAAAAAAATTACTCGAAGAAGATATAGATTTGCTTGAAGAGTTAAAAGAAAAAATAAACGAATTTGAAGTATTACCTGATTTAAAACAAGAAGAAAAATTAGGCAAAGATATAGAAAATGATGAATTGGATATAGAGCTTGAGGAAGAAGCAATAGACGAAGAATAAAACAAAAAAACTTTAAGTCAAAAAAATAGGCTTAAAGTTTTTTTTGTTTTTTTATATGTATCAATTTGAATTATATAAAATATTTGATATAATATGTAATATAAATTTAAGGGAATTTTAAAAAATATATGATATTATAAATAAGTAAAAATGTTCAAAATGAGTTTGAAAATTTAAAACATATTTTTAAACTTTTTATATTCATAAATTAGATTGGGGGAATTTAAAATGGCTATAAGTTTATCAAAAGGTCAAAAAGTAGATTTGACAAAAGGCAATCCGGGATTGTCAACTGTTGTTGTAGGTCTCGGTTGGGACACTAACAAATATGATGGAGGAAGCGATTTTGACCTTGATGCGTCTGCATTTTTACAAGACAGTGGTGGAAAAGTAAGAAGAGAGACAGATTTTATATTTTACAACAATTTGAAAGACCCTTCCGGAGCTGTACAACACCTTGGTGATAATAGAACAGGTGAAGGTGAAGGTGATGATGAACAAATAAGAATAGAGCTTACTAAAGTTCCTGCAGATGTAATGAAAATAGCATTTACAGTTACTATCCATGAGGCTGAGCAAAGAGCGCAAAATTTCGGTCAGGTATCCAATTCTTTCATAAGAGTATTCAATGAAGAAAACAACGAAGAGCTTATAAGATACGATTTAGGTGAAGATTTTTCTATAGAAACTGCAGTAGTTGTAGGAGAATTATACAGATATCAGGGAGAATGGAAGTTCAGTGCGATAGGTAGCGGTTTTCAAGGCGGGCTAGCAGCACTTTGCAAAAATTTCGGTTTAGAAGTATAAAGGAGTATAGCTATGAAATATGAAATATTATATAAGGGTGCATTTCCTTTAATAAGAGCCATTCTTAGTCAAGGTGAGATGATAAAAGCTGAATCAGATGCTATGGTTTCCATGTCTTCAACAGTTGATGTAGAAGGAAGTATGGAAGGCGGAGTATTAAAAGGTTTTACAAGAATGTTGGCAGGAGAAAAATTTTTCTTCCAAAGACTGACTGCTAAAAGAGGAGACGGAGAAGTGTTATTGGCACCGTCTTTACTTGGAGATGTAATAGATGTAGAGCTTGATGGAACTTATTCATTAAGAGTTCAAAAAGACGGATTTTTGGCAGGAACACAAGGCATAGAAGTTGACACTAAGGTGCAAAATCTTTCAAAGGGGTTGTTCTCAGGAGAAGGCTTTTTCATTCTTAATGTTTCAGGAAAAGGTACAGTATTCTTGAGCTCTTACGGTTCAATACATAGCATAAATCTTGAGGCTGGTCAAGAAATAGTAATAGACAACAACCATCTTGTTGCATGGCCTGATCATATGGAATATAAAATAGAAAAAGCTGCTTCAGGCTGGATATCAAGTTTTACTTCAGGAGAGATGCTTGTTTGTAGGTTTAGAGGTCCAGGAAATATACTTATTCAAACTCGAAATCCTAAGGGTTTTGCAGGCTGGATAAGACAATTCATTCCTGCAAAATAACCTGATTAAATTACTATACAAATAGTTGACTTGCTCTTTAAATTTGACTGTTTGTATAGTATTATATTTTTTTATTGTATATACAATGTTATAAATAATTTTTGAACAGAAAATTGACAAAATATACTTATATTTTATTAAATAACACTCAAATTATAATTATTGTCAATAAATTTTTTAAGGAGTATGTCAATATGTCTATAAATTTGCAAAAAGGACAAAAAGTAGATTTAACCAAAGATAATCCCAATTTTTCAAATATAGTTGTAGGCTTGGGATGGGATCCTGTAAGAGAGAATAAAGGCTTATTCGGAGGTTTATTTGGAGGTTCTGCGCCACAAATAGACTGCGATGCGTCTGTAATAATGCTTGAAGATGGGGACAGATTTATAAGAAAAGAAGACCTTATATATTTCGGCAACTTGAAGGGCGAAGGTATAAATCATACAGGAGACAATCTTACAGGTGACGGAGACGGCGATGACGAGCAGATAATAGTAAAATTGAATGAAGTACCTCAAAGGATAAAAAAACTTGTGTTCGTTGTCAATATTTACGACTGTATAAAGAGAAAACAACATTTCGGTATGATACAAAATGCTTTTATCAGAATAGTCGACAAGTCAAACGGAAAAGAGTTTTTGAAATATAATTTATCCGACAATTACAACGAAAAGACAGCATTAATTGCCGGAGAAATATACAGACACAACGGAGAGTGGAAATTTGCAGCAATAGGCGAAGGAACAAGAGATGCCTCTCTATCAGATTTGGTTAGAAAATATATTTAATACCGATATTTTTGAAAAACGGATATTTGTATAATTAAATAAATTCACAGTTTATATAAAAACGGCTATTACAAGGCATATATTTGCTTAAAAATAGCTGTTTTATTTTGTTTTATGCCTATTTGATAAGATAATAGTATTATGATAAAAATTTATATCAAAAAATAAAAATTATTGCGTTTTATGTAAGTAATAGGGGTATAATTTAAAAATATTTATACCAATATTTAAAAATGTGAGGAAAAATTATGAAATATGATTTTAAAGGTTTAAATGACGAGCAGATAGAAAAATCAAGGAAAGAAAATGGTTCTAATGCTCTGACACCTGTGGAAACAGAATCCTTTATGGATAAGCTTAAGGAAAATTTGAAAGACCCTATAATAAGAATACTTATATTTGCACTTGTGCTTAATGTGGTATTTTATTTTATGGGTAAAGGACACTGGTATGAGGCACTTGGAATAGCGGTTGCTGTTGCACTTGCCACATTCATATCTACATGGTCGGAATATTCAAACGAAGAGTCATTCCAAAAATTGCAAGACGAGGCATCGAAGATAAACAGTAAAGTTTTTAGAAATGACGAAATAACCTCTATATTGATAGACGATATAGTAAAAGGCGAGTATGTGTTGTTGCAATCAGGTGATAAAGTGCCTGCTGACGGTTATCTTGTAAGCGGAGATATAAAAGCGGATCAGGCATCACTTACAGGAGAAAGTATTGAAGTTGAAAAATTGCCGACAGACGAGCAAACTGCATTGAGCAATTCAACAGACTTGTCCTCTCCATACAATATATATAGAGGGACGACTGTATTGTCAGGAGAAGGAGTTGCAGTTATAACATCTGTAGGAGATAACACTGTATACGGTTCGCTTGCTCAAGAGATGAAAGCAGATGACAGACCTTCCCCATTAAAATTAAAATTGTCAAACCTTGCCGATTTTATAAGTAAAGCGGGATATTTATTTGCAGTATTGATATTTATATCATATATGATAAACAAAATATTTATCCATAACAATTTTGATATGGCACTTATAAGTGCATATTTTACAGACCTTGGTACTTTGGCTAATGATATTGTAACAGCTATAATATTGGCAGTAATAATAATAGTCGTTGCAGTACCTGAAGGCTTGCCGATGATGATAGCCATGGTGCTTTCATTAAATATGAAAAAAATGCTTAAAGATAACATATTGGTAAGAAAACTTATAGGTATAGAAACAGCCGGAAGTTTGAACTTACTATTTTCAGATAAGACAGGTACAATAACAAAAGGTATTTTGGAGGCAGTTTTATTTATAGACGGAGATAAAAATGAATATAAATCATTTGAAGAATTGCCAAAAAAATTGTCAGAGTATTTAGACTTATCACTCAAAAAAAATACCAATGCAATAATCAAGAAAAGTGGCAATAATATAGAAGTATTGGGAGGAAATTCAACAGAAAAAGCATTATTAAGATTTGTTGCAAAATCCGACAAAAAATTTGAAAATTTTGAAACAGTAGATACTATGCCGTTCAGCAGTGACAAAAAATTTTCCGCCACACAAATAAAAGGAGATATGGACATCACACTCATAAAAGGTGCAGGAGAAAGAATAGTAGATTATTGCAATACCTGTTATGACGAAAATGGCAACATAGTAGAGTTTACTAAAAAAGAGCAGTTAATAGAGATGATGAACGAGTTATCAGCAAAATCCATAAGACTTTTGGGAGTTGCCACTACAAATTCAGCCATAGATGATATGAATTTTGACTCAAAAGATATGACACTTGTAGGAGTATTCGGAATAAGGGACGATTTAAGACAAGAGTCCGTATACGCTATAAAAGAGGCTATGGACGCAGGAATACAAGTAGTAATGATAACAGGCGACAGAAAAGAAACAGCGCAGGCAATAGCAAAAGATGCAGGACTTATCAAAAACAACAGCGACATAGCGATAACATCAGATGATTTGAATGTTATGTCAGATGATGAAATCAAGAAAATACTTCCCAATATAAGAGTAATTGCAAGAGCATTACCTACTGATAAATCAAGACTTGTAAAAATAGCACAGGAGATGGATTTGGTTGTAGGTATGACAGGTGACGGAGTAAATGACAGTCCGGCACTTAAAAAAGCAGACGTAGGTTTTGCTATGGGTAGCGGTACAGAAGTTGCAAAAGAAGCCGGAGATATAGTGATATTGGACGACAACTTCCTTTCAATCACAAAGGCAATCCTATATGGTAGAACAATATTCCACAGCATAAGAAAATTTATAGTATTCCAGCTTACAATCAACGTTGCGGCACTTCTTATAGCATTTATAGGACCGTTTATAGGAGTAGAATTACCGCTTACAATGACACAGATGTTGTGGGTAAACTTGGTTATGGATACATTGGCAGCATTGGCGTTTGGTGGAGAGCCGGCATTAGAAAGATATATGAAAGAAAAGCCGAAATCAAGACGAGAAAATATAATAAGCTCCAATATGAAAAGTGAAATAGCTGTGGGAGGATTATATGTAGCGGCAATGTCAATATTTTTTCTAAAATCTCCTGCTATAAGAGACATGTTCAGAGACGGAACAGGAGAAAATACAGACATATATTTCTTGACAGGATTTTTCACAATGTTTATATTTGTCAACGTGTTTAACGCATTTAATGCAAGAACATCAAAGATGAACCTATTTGACAACATACACTTAAATCAAAGTTTTATCAAAATAATGGCATTTATAGCCATAGTACAAGTTGTACTCACATATTTTGGAGGAAGCGTGTTAAGAACGGCAGGGCTCAACTCACAAGAGTGGATAGTAGTAATAGCTATGGCATTTACAATAATACCTATAGACTTGATAAGAAAAATGATATTCAAAAATTAAATATTAGTACAACAAAAAACCATTAACTTAATCGTTAGTGGTTTTTTGTTGTATTTCATTCCCTTACGGGGGAGATGTTGTTTCATATCAAATAAGCAAATTTGTCAATTAATTTAATGGTTGTCTGTAATTGCAGTTTTGCTAAAAATAAATATCCGGTATAGGGTTTTTCATAAAAAACATACACATTGAGCCGGGACCTATATGCGCGCCTATTATAGGACCTATTGTGCCGAGGATGAAATTGTCGTTTGTAAGCCCAAAATCTTCTTTGATTGTATCTCTAAGTGTGAGTAACATTTCTTCGTCATCCGATTTTTCGAGCCATATTTGAGAATTTTTCAAATCTGTCGTTTCTATTCTATCCTTTAGTATTTCTATATATTTTTTATACATTTTCTTAACGCCTCTTACTCTGTCGGATAGATGTAAACTGCCGTCATCTGCGTTGAGAAAAGGCTTGATATTGAGTGTGTTTGCAATCATTGCGACAACATTTGGAAGTCTGCCTCCGCGTGCCACATATTTTAAATCATCAAGCGATGCTGTGGACACCATATTGTTTTGTATAAAATTGAGCAATTCCAAAAGTGTGTCTATATTATGTCCGGCATTTGCGGATTTTGCCAGCATATATGTGGCAAAACCGTGTCCTAATGAACAACATTTGGAATCTACAGAGTATATCGGGGCATTAGGGTATAATTCTTTTACAACGTTTATTGCCATCTGAGAAGTTTTTGATGATGAGGATATTCCGGATGACATTACTATACTGAGCATAGGTATGTTATTTTCGGCATAATAAGTATATTTTTCGATATAATCTGCAAGAGGAATTTGAGAAGTTTTGTAGATTATACCTTCTTTCATATTTTTGTACATAACATCAGGTGTTATATCTATTCCGTCTTTGTAATTAGTTGTACCGTCTGTTATAGGAACCGGCATTATATCTATATTCATTTCTTCAACAAGGTTTTTTGGAAGGTCGCAAGCGCTGTCTGCTACTATCCTTATATTCATAAATAAATCTCCTTAGATAAAAAATTTTATTAATATTTCAGCTTGTGACATAAAAATGGTATTGCAAATATTTTATGTACTAAAATCATATTTTTCTTAATAATTTAAGAAAAACATGATAATTAGATTATACATTATAAATAAAAATATCACAAATAGAAAATAAAAAATATTATTAATTAAACACACTTATGTTTGCGAAATAAAGACAATTATGGTAATTATATTGAGAATTCTGTGTAAAGAGTTTTAAAAAAATCACTTTTATTTATTGCATTTTTTATAATATTAATATATAATGAGATACTATACAAAATACTTTTACATAAGATATGCATATTAGAAACCATATTAGATTCAATTTATTCTATTTGGTTTGTATTTTGCATTGTGCAGAAAATGAGTTTTACAAAGTATTGAGTATTTAATAAAATTTGGAGGTGTTTATTTTGAAAGGCAAAGGATTGAAATTTCTTAGTATGTCATTGATAGTGACTATGTTACTGACAGCATGTGGCGGTTCAGGAGAGAAGAAAGACGATACAAAGACAGGCGATAATGCTCCTGCTGCGACAGATGTAGCTACACCGCAAGTAAACAGAATTGTAACAAGTAATATGGCTGAACCGGGTTCACTTGATCCGGCAAAAGCAAGAGGAACTCATGAATCATTCCCTCTACAACATTTATTCGCAGGACTTACAAAAGTAACAGCGGAAGGTAAAGTTGAAAATGCACTTGCAGATAAAATAGAACTATCAGAAGACGGTTTGGTGTATACAATTACACTTAAAGACGGATTAAAATGGTCAGACGGTAATCCGCTTACAGCAGCTGACTTTGAATATGCTTGGAAGAGGGTTCTTGACCCGGCGATAGCATCAGACTATGCATATCAATTGTATTATGTAAAAGGCGGACAGGAGTATAACGAAGGCAAAGGTAAGATAGAAGATGTAGGAGTAAAAGCTTTAGACGATAAAACTTTAGAAGTGACTTTAAAACAACCGACAGCGTATTTTGACAGTTTAATGGCGTTTTACACATTATATCCTGTTGAAAAAGCCGTTGTTGAAGCTAATCCTGATTGGGCAAAAGATCCAAGCACATATGTATCTAACGGACCTTTCATATTGAAAGAATGGACACATAATGCTAAGATAGTTTTGGATAAAAATCCTAACTTCTATGACGCTGAAAATGTTAAAATAGACGGTATAGATCTTGATATACTTGAAGATCAAAGTACAGTATATCAAAAATATGTGGCAGGTGAATACAATATGACAGTTGAACTTCCATTGGAAGTTACAGCTCAAATGAAACAGGAAAACAATCCTGAATTGGTAGTAGGTGCAGACGTAGGTTTATACTACTACAATCTTAATCCGGCTATAAAACCTTTAAACAATGTTAAAGTTAGAAAAGCTTTATCTCTTGCATTGGATAGAAATGTAATAACTGAAAACATAACAAAAGGCGGACAGGTGCCTGCAACTGCAATAGTGCCTTTGGGGCTATATGACGAGAACGGTAAAGAATTCAGTGAAGCTAATAAAGATATGGTAAAGACAGATGTTGAAGAAGCTAAGAAACTTTTAGCTGAAGGTCTTGCTGAAGAAAATATGAAGCCTGAAGATGTTAATTTGACAATACTTTACAATACAAGTGAAAACCACAAGAAAATAGCAGAAGCTATTCAACAAATGTGGAATAAAGAACTTGGTATTAACTTAAATCTTGAAAATACTGAATTCAAAGTAAAAATAGATAGAGAAACAAACAAAGAATATGATATATCAAGATCAGGTTGGATAGGAGACTATCTTGATCCTATGACATTTATGGATTTATGGCTTACAGGTGCGCCTAACAACTATGTTAGCTACAGCAACCCTGAATATGATAAACTTATAAAAGAAGCTCAAGCAAGTACGGATCAAAAATTGAGAATGGATAACATGAAAGCGGCTGAAAGAATGATACTTGAAGATGCTGCAATAGTTCCTATTTATTTCTATACTCATCCATATGTTGTAAAACCGAATGTTAAAGGTATATATAAGACAGCTATAAACTATCCTAACTTGACTTATGCTGAAATTACTTTAAACAAGTAGAATTTTATAATATAAAATAGACTTTCTTTGTGTAAAAGTAGGAGTATTTCTCCTACTTTTACTTTAATAAAATAAAATGTTTTTTTAATTGAATTATTGACAAAAAATGATTAAAAGTATTATGAAAATATGAAAACCATCAATAATGTAAGATACTAATACATATATAACTTTTTGGCTCAAATATCCATAAAATTTATAGGATTATGTTATTAAGATTATTTGTTTTTTATAATTTGATAGTATTTTTAATGTTTTTGTTTAAAAACTTTTAGGTGGTTATTTAAAATGGGAAAATATATATTAAAACGTGTTGCTATGGCTATTGTGACGATATGGGCCATAATAACAATAACATTTTTTCTCATGCACGCAGTACCTGGAGATCCGTTTTCAAAAGAAGGTGGCAAGATGCCTAAGGTAGTGTATGAGAACCTTGTAAAACAATATGGTTTGGATAAGCCTTTATCGGAGCAGTATGTAATCTATCTTAAAAATGTTTCCAAATTTGATTTTGGTCGTTCTATGAAATCTGATGTTGAAACAGTTAATCAGATGATAAAAAGAGGATTTCCTGTGTCTGCAAGATTAGGATTACAAGCTCTATGTATTTCTTTGATATTAGGTCCGCTTCTTGGGACATTTGCGGCTATAAATCAAAATAAAGCGGCGGATTATGTAGCAACTGTGATTGCTATAATTGGGGTATCTGTGCCAAGTTTCGTGTTGGGGGCATTGTTTATTCAAATAACAGCTACTTATTTTAAGGGTTTTCCGATAGGCGGTTGGGGTTCTTTTAAACATACAATATTACCTTCTCTTGCGCTGTCTTTGATGACGCTTGCATATATGGCGAGACTTATGCGTTCTACAATGCTTGAGGTATTGAATCAGGATTATATAAAAACAGCACGTTCAAAGGGTATAGCTAATAAAGTGGTAATCTTCAAACATGCTGTCAGAAATGCTATATTGCCTATAATATCTTCGCTTGGAACAAGTGCTACAAACCTGCTTGTAGGTAGCTTCGTAATAGAAAAGATATTCGGTATTCCGGGATTGGGTATGTTTTTTGTTACGTCTATAAATAACAGGGATTATCCTTTGATAATGGGTACTACGATATTTTATTCTTCTATATTGGTATTTATGATACTTATAGTGGATGTTTTATATATGATTATAGATCCGAGAATAAAACTTGCGGATGGGGGTGAATGATTTTGGTAGAAGTATCTAAAAATATGAATGACAGTGAACAAAATTTTACAAGAGAAATGTTTCAAAAAATTGACAGAACTCAGATGAATGCCGAAAGAATTTCACGTCCTACTATAAAGTATTGGGCAGATGTGTTCAGAAGATTAAAAATGAATAAACTTGCTATGTTCGGACTATGTATGATAATAATACTTGCCATAATGGCGATAGTGGGAAGATATATATCAGGCTACACTTATTTTGATCAGGATTATGCTAATATGAATATAAAACCGAATTCTTCATTTTGGTTCGGTACGGATTCGCTTGGTAGAGATATATTCACAAGAATATGGTATGGTACGGGCTATTCTTTGCTTATTGGTGCTATGACAGCTTTCATATCATTTACAATAGGTATATTATATGGAGGATTTGCAGGTATAACAGGCGGCAAAGTGGATATGCTTATGATGAGAATTGCTGAGATAATATATTCTATACCATATCTTCTAATAGTAATACTATTGTCTGTCGTATTTTCATCTTCCGGAGGAAGCAGTTTTTTTGTAATAATATTTGCGCTCAGCTTTACAAGTTGGACACCTCTTGCGATACTTGTAAGAGGACAAGTTTTACAATTAAAACAAAGTGAATATGCACTTGCGTCCACATCTATAGGGGCATCAAAGTGGTATATACTCAGAAAGCATATAATACCCAATTCAATGGGACCTATATTGGTAGATGTTACCTTGACAGTGCCGAGAGCTATATTTTCAGAGGCTACATTGGGCTTTTTGGGTCTTGGTTTGCAAGCGCCGAAAGCATCTCTTGGAACTCTTGTAAATGATGGTCTTACAGGTATGGCGGTAGGTAATTACTATCAGATTATAATTCCGGCGATATTCATATCTTTAATAATGTTTTCATTTAACGTATTAGGTGACGGTCTTAGAGATTCGCTTGACCCACGCCTTAGAAAGTAGGAGGATTATATGTCAAATTTATTAGAAGTAAAAAATTTACAGGTGTCCTTCCAGACTTTTTTTGGAGAAGTTGAAGCTGTCAGAGGGATAAGTTTTAATGTTGAAAAGGGTAAGACCTTGGCTATAGTTGGAGAGTCAGGTTGTGGGAAATCCGTAACGGCAGGCTCTATAATGAAGTTATTGCCACAACCGCCTGTACTTTATAAAGGTGGAGAGATATTATTTGAAGGTGAAAATTTAATACCTAAATCTGAAAAAGAGATGAATGAATATCGTGGAAATAAAATAGCTATGATATTTCAAGATCCGATGACTTCGCTTAATCCTACGATGAAAATAGGTAAGCAGATAGTTGAAGGGCTAAGACGTCATAAAAAGATGAGCAGTGAAGAGGCGCATAAAAAGGCTATTGAAATGCTTGAGCTTGTTGCAGTACCACAGGCGGATAAGAGAGTAAATCAATATCCGCACGAATTTTCAGGCGGTATGAGACAAAGAGTTATGATTGCTCTTGCAATGTCTTGTAATCCATCGCTTCTTATAGCTGATGAGCCTACCACAGCGCTTGATGTTACCGTACAGGCGCAGATACTTGATCTTATGAAGGATATCCAAGATAAGATGGGTATGTCCATAATACTTATAACGCATGACCTCGGAATAGTTGCAGACAAAGCGGATGATGTTGTCGTTATGTACGCAGGACAGATAGTGGAGCAAGGCAAAACTAATGATATATTTTATAATCCTAAACATCCATATACAAAAAATCTGTTGGCATCAGTGCCAAGACCGGATATGAAAAAAGATGAACCTCTTTATTCAATACAAGGCACACCTCCGGATTTGTATAAACCACCTATGGGATGTGGATTTTTTGATAGATGTAATGAAGCAATGATTGTGTGTGAAAATAATATGCCGGTTTTTTCTAACCATGGTAATGAACATTTCAGTAGATGTTTTCTAAATCACAAACTTGCAAATAAAGAGGTGTGATATGGAAAAACTTATAAGCGTTAAAAATCTGAAAAAATATTTTAAAGTATCAGCCGGAACTTTAAAAGCTGTTGATGATGTGAGTTTTGATATATATGATGGGGAAACATTCGGACTTGTTGGAGAATCCGGTTGTGGTAAATCTACTTGTGGAAGAACATTGCTTAGATTATATGAGCCTACAGGAGGAGAAGTATTCTTTAACGGAGAAAATATTTGTGGATTATCAAGAGATAAGATGACAGTTATAAGAAAAAGCATGCAGATGATATTTCAAGATCCATATGCCTCATTAGATCCGAGAATGCCGGTAGAAGATATAGTCGCTGAACCTCTTGATGTACACGGAATTTGTAAAAATGCAACTGAAAGACATGAAAAAGTTGTGGAGTTATTAAAACTGGTTGGTCTTGGAGAAGAACACGCATCAAGATTTCCTCACGAGTTTTCAGGCGGACAAAGACAAAGAGTGGGTATAGCAAGAGCACTTGCATTAAACCCTAAGTTTATAGTTTGTGATGAGCCGATATCGGCATTGGACGTATCTATACAGGCACAAGTTGTTAACTTGCTTAAAGAGCTTCAAAATAAACTTGGGCTTACTTATCTTTTCATTGCACATGACTTGTCAATGGTAAGATATATATCAGACAGAGTAGGTGTTATGTATCTTGGAAAAATGGTAGAAATAGCGGAATCTAATGAGCTTTATGATAACCCTATTCATCCATATACAAGTGCGTTATTATCAGCAATACCTATACCAGATCCTGATGTACAAAAATCAAGAAAAAGAATAGTATTGGAAGGCGATGTGCCAAGTCCGATTAATCCTAAACCTTGTTGCAGGTTGAAAGACAGATGTGCATATGCGATAGATATATGTTCAAAAGAAGAACCTGTAATGCAGGAAATAAAAGAAAAGCATTTTGTGGCTTGCCATAGAGCAAAAGAATTTGTAAAATAAATTTTAAAGACATCTGATATTATAAAAAAATGTTAGGTGTCTTTTTTGTATAAAAAATTAAACCGCCCATATTGAGCGGTTTTTTATAATATTTTATATATACTAATACTATTTTCTAATAAAATTATGGATAAGTTGTATAATTATATAAAATTAATATACATAGTCTACCAGAAAAATTAATTGTTATGATTTTCCATTATTCTATAAGATTTTAGTATAAAAGCTAATGGAATAATGGATATTATTATTTTTAATAATTTATTTAGTTAAGTAAAATTAAGTATATTTAAAATAAATCTCTTATATAAATGTATCCGTTAATCAAAAAGATATGAGTATCAGGTATTTTTTAGATATTTAAACTACCTTTCTTTATATAGGGTAAGTGTAAATAAAAATTATCTCTTCAACAAAATTGATATTTTCTTATATATAAGCATTGTAAGGAAAGATATGCTTAAGCCTTTAAATATATTAAATGGTGCTATTCCATATAATACAAGAGTAAATGTATCTTTTATTGCAGGGTTTACTACAGAACCCATTTGAACTATTTTATCCATAGGTATGAATTTAGAATATAAAGGCAACATTACAAAATAGTTTGAAAATACGCCAAGTATTGTCATAACTAAAGTACCACATATACATGCTATTATAGCAGATTTAATACCTTTGTGGTGTTTGTAAATAAGTGCAGCTGTAGCTACAAATGAACTGCCTATTACGAAGTTTGACAACTCTCCCACACCGCCTGTTGTAGTTCCCATTATTGCAACATTCATGATGTTTTTTATAAACTGAACTATTACACCGGCTATAGGGCCTAATGCGAAGCCTGCAATAAGTGATGGAATATCACTGATATCAAACTTAAGAAATGCAGGAAAAATCGGTATTGTAAATTCAAGTGCCATAAATACAAATGATATTGCACCAAGCAGTGAAACTTTGACCATTGTTGCTGTTTTTAGATTTTTCCTTGATCTTGATAAAGATTGGTTTTCCATAATAATAATCCTCCGTTGAAATATAAATTTGGCAATAAAAAAACCCTAAAAATACTTCAAGGGTAATGAAAAATATTTCTTCTTTCATCCAGACTGTACTGTCGGTACTTGAATTTCACAAGTTCGGCCCAAAAGGGTTCGCGGACTTTACCGCCGGTAAGGAATTTCACCTTCCCTGAAGAATATGGATTATTTAGTTGTGAGTTAAATATATCACAATTAATAAATAATATCAAGTACTTTTTTGAATTTATTTAAATTATTTACAAAATACAACAAAAGTAATATTTTGGCTCTAAAATATATCCTATATTTATACTAAAAAACTATTAAAAAGCTATATTTTTATAAACAATAGTAATTTAATGAAAGCAAAAATCATCGCATATAAAAAGTTTGGTATATGGTATTTAATTTTTTATCAAAATGAAACAGCACATAATACTAAAAATCAATAGAGTAATAGACATTTCTGTTTTTAAAAACTTATTAGCTAAGTAAAATTAAGCATATTTAAAATAAATTATATATATGTATCTATTAGTTAAATTGAGATTGTTATAAAATATAAATATTGATATATTAAAAAATACCTGTCCAAATGTAAGATGTATCTACATTTTAAACAGGTATAATAATTATAAGATTGTGCATTTAAAATTTTTTATATTCTAAAAATATTACTATCTTTCGTTAGGAAATATAACGACCAACATCATTTTGAATTGTTCTACAGCATGCACTGAATGTGGTTTTCTTGAAGGCATTATCAACGAATCGCCAGCATTTAATATATGCTCTTTACCGTCAACTATACACATACCTTTGCCTTCGAGAGCTATAACCATTGCATCTCCATCAGATTCGTGCGTGCTTATTTCCTCACCTTTATCAAATGCAAATAGAGTAACGCTTACGCTGTTGTTTTGAGCAAGAGTCTTGCTTGCTATTTCTCCTTCTCTTACTTCTACTTGACCTGCTAAATTGACAACAGTATCAAAAGGGAAATTTTTAATATATTTATCCATATATAATACCTCCTATAAAATTTTTATATTATATTAATACCAATATAGTATATTTTATAACATATTTTATTAGAATTTTATAAGTATTTTTAATTAAGGAATATTATTAATTATGGAATTAATAGATAAAAATAAAAATATATTATCAATTAATAATAAAAAGAAAAGGACTCTATTTATTTAATAACACTAAAATATTAGTAAATAATATTGACATTTTTTAACAAAAATATTATAATAATATTATTAATTGATTATCAAAAACTAAATTTTGGTTTCATTAATAAATAATTATTTTTATTGAATGAATATAATTTTTTTGGAAAGTATTGTTTTTATATAATAAATTTATTTATTATATTTTTTCAAAACAGATTATATTTAAAAATTTTGGATAAAATCTGTATTAGTTCGATATTAATAATTTTGTTATATTAATTTTTTGAAAAATTACTTAGGGAGGTAATTATAATGATGTTTTTACTAAAAAATAAGAGACTTTGGGCTTTTGCGGGTGGATTGTTGGCGTCTTCTCTATTAAAAAGCGATACTTTTCACAATTTAGCGGTAAAAGGTATGGCAAATGGTATGAAAATGCAAAAAAGTTTGAAAGCGTCTTTGCAAAACATAAAAGAAGAAGCAGAAGATATGTGCTATGATGAAGCTAATATAACTGAAGAAGAATAGCAGGTAAAATAATATGAAATTTACCACAGTATATGACAAAGGCGGAAGAATGAGGGTGAGATACGGAGAATATGCGTTTGACAGGTATTCTTCTTACGGTGTATCGGATTATCTTAAAACTTTCGACTTTGTCGATGACGTTCGTATAAGCACGAGTAATGGCTCTGTGCTTATAAATTATGACTGTAAGTATAAACCGAAATTACTTGAAATTCTTTCGTCCTTGAATAAAGAAAAAATATCAAGATTAGCTTATCCTGTAGATGAAGAGTTGGAAAAACTCAATAAAAATTTTAAGAGTAAAGTTACCACACTTATTGCAAGAAAATTTTTTATGCCTATACTTATACCGGCGCCTTTTTCAAGGTTTGTCACAATACTAAGAGCATTAAAATTTGTAAGCAAAGGTGTGAAATCTTTGCTTGACGGGGATATAAATGTTGATGTGCTTGATGCTACATCAATTACTGCGTCAATAGTTACAAATGATTATGCCACGGCCAATTCTATAATGTTTTTGCTCAATGTATCTCAGTTACTTGAAGACTATACTATGCGTTCAGCAAGTCTACAACTTGCAAAATCCTTGGAGATAAATGTAGATCATGTATGGGTTGTTGAAGACGGAAATGAAGTTAAAAAACCTATGTCGCAAGTAAAATGTGGAGATGTGGTAGTTGCAAGAACAGGTCTTATGATACCTGTAGACGGTGTGATTGTTTCAGGCGAAGCAATGATAAATGAATCGAGTATGACGGGAGAGTCTCTTGCTGTAAGAAAATATGACGGACTTAGCGTATATGCCGGTAGTGTAATAGAAGAAGGAAATATAAATATAAAAGTTACGGCTATAGACAATCAGACAAGAATAAGCAAGATAATTGATTTGATAGATAGATCTCAAGATTTAAAAGCCAATGTGCAAAGCAATGCACAGAAATTGGCGGACAGCATAGTTCCGTTCAGCCTTATATCTTTTGCGGGAGTATATGCCTTGACGGGAAATATTACAAGAGCTATGGCAGTTCTTATGGTGGATTACTCCTGTGCAATAAAATTATCTACACCTATAACGGTAATATCTGCTATGAAAGAAGCATCTGTGAACAACATAGTTGTAAAAGGCGGTAAATTTTTGGAAGAGTATGCGAATGCAAATACCATAGTTTTTGATAAAACCGGTACACTTACAAATGCATCACCTCATCTTGCGAAAATAGTGCCTTTTTATGATTATAGCGAATCGGAAGTTTTGAAAATAGCTGCTTGTTTGGAAGAACACTTCCCGCATTCTGTTGCTCGTGCCATAGTAAAAGAAGCTGCTGACAGAAATATAATTCATGAAGAAACTCATGCAGAAGTCGAATATATAGTGGCACACGGTATATCGTCAAAGCTTAACGGACAAAGAGCTTTAATCGGAAGCAGGCATTTTATAGAAGATGATGAAAATATAAAATTGACGGATGATCAGTTGAAAGTATTGATGACAGAATGTAAAGAGTACTCCACATTGTTCCTTGCTCTTGGAGATAGAATAATAGGAATATTTTGTATAGATGACCCTCCAAGAGATGAGGCGGTAGACGTTATAAGAAGATTAAAAGAAAACGGCTTTGATAATGTGATTATGATAACAGGTGACAGTGATATAGTTGCAAAATCGGTATGCAAGAAACTTGGCATAGATAGTTGTTATTCACAAGTATTACCTGATGAAAAATACAAGATAATTGAAAGTATAAAAGAAAGCGGTAAAAAAGTTGTAATGGTAGGCGATGGAATAAACGACTCACCTGCACTAAGTGCCGCAAATGTATCTATAGCAATGAAAGATTCTTCAGATATAGCAAGAGAAGTTGCTGATATAACATTGTTGTCAAGCGACCTTAATGACCTTATCACTCTAAGAGTATTATCAAAAAATTTGTTTGAAAGAATACATTCAAATTATAATTTTATAGTAGGCTTTAATACATCGCTTATAGCATTGGGAATTGCAGGGGTATTAACACCTGCTACTACTGCACTTTTTCATAATGTATCAACTATGGCTGTTTGCGCGGCATCTATGAGAAAGTTATTAAATACTAAAGAAAAAGATTAAAAAATTAAATAAAAAACAGACTATTATATCGTATTTGTATAACAGTCTGTTTTTTTGTATTCTATAATATAAAATAGAGTTTAGTATTTATACGTTTATAATACTAAACTCTATTACAAATAAATTTTCTATATTTTTGTTTTGAAAAATAATTTTTTAAGAATATTGTTGTAATACACTTTGAATTAGTGTGTATTATAACAATATTTTTTATTTGTGTAAAGACTTATATAAAAGGATTATAAAGTTTTTATACATTGAATTTATCTATTATGTCTTTTAATTCTTCTGCAAGGTTCTTAAGCTGTATACTTTCGTTTGATATTTCTTCAAAAGAATTCATTTGTGTTTGAGTAGATGCTGCTACTTCTTGAGTAGATGCCGCATTTTCTTCTGATAAGGCTGATGCATTTTCCATTATTGTATATAGACTGCCTTGTGCTTTGTCTATCTCTTCGTTAGATGAGATTATCTCTTTTAAAGAAACTCTAAGTGAATTTATAGATTCAGCTATACCATCAAATTTCTTTTCAACTTCGTTTACGTTCATGGATTGTTCTTCTACTACTGTAGATGATTCATTGATTTTATCTACTGCGTAATCTGCTCTTGAAAGCAATTCTGCAACTGAATTGTTTATTTGTTCTGTAAATGAGCTTGAATTTTCAGCCAATTTTCGAATTTCCTCTGCAACAACTGCAAAGCCTTTGCCGGCTTCTCCGGCTCTTGCTGCTTCGATTGCTGCATTTAAGGCAAGCAGATTTGTTTGTTCAGCTATTGATTTTATCATTTCCCCTGCTGATTTTATATCATCGACACTATTTTTTGTCTTATCCATAGCTTCTTTGATATCTTTTGATATATCCTTATTTTTTTGAGTAGATTCAAGAAGTTCGTTCATAGTATCCACACCTTCGTTTTTAAGTGTTTCTGTTCTGTCAGATGCGGAATTTAACTGCTGTAAATTAGTTTTATTTTTGCTTAACAAATCAGTCATATTTTGAAGTTGAATTACACCTGTTTGTGTATCTTCAGCTTGAGAAGTAGCTCCTCTTGCTATATCATCAACACTGTTTGATATATCGTTGGCTACGCTATTTGCCAAATCGCATTTTTCTTGTAAAAGATTAGAACTGTTTTCAAGTAATTCCGTAGATTCTTTTATATTGTTGACTATATTTGTTAAATTTTCCTTCAACATTATACTTGATCTGTATATGTCTCCGATTTCATCTCGTCTATCTGAATAGTTTTTGCTTGGTTCTGCTATCAAATTGTAATCCGCTATTTTTTCCAAATCTTTCTTGATATTGTTAAATGCATTTGCTACACTTGATGCTATTAAGAAGTATACTATGAGAGCACATATAATTATTATTAAAATTGCTGCAAAACTTAACCATTTACTTAGAGTAACAAGAGGAGCAAATATTTCGCTCTTATTTATAGAAACGAGTACACTATATCCTCTGTTTTCAAGGTTATAAAACGCTGCGAGCTTATTTTCTCCTGTGAAGAAATATTCGCCTACACCTGATTGTTTTTGCAAAACTTCATTTTGCCAAAAGTTTGCTACTTCTTTGTATGAACTGTCTTTTGCAGCTTCTTCTACAAGGTTTAATTCTTTTTCTACTATTTCACTTCTTGTATGTCCTACGATTTTTGAGTTTTTGTCATATACTGAAAGTATACCGGAGTCTCCCCAATTAAAGTTCTTGCATAGCTCACTTATGAAATTTGCGTCTTTTATTCCTATGAAAACACCTTCTATTTTGCCGTTTTCATAATAAGGAGTTGATACAACTATCATCTTTTGATTAGTTACAAGGTCTACAAGAATTTCGCTTGTATACAATTCTCCGTTTAAACTTCTTTTAAAATATTCTCTTTGAGTTGCGTCCCATTTTGCGCCTTCTTTGTTAAGGTTAAGTCCGTTTCCTTTTGTGTCGATATATGCAAATTCGATAAATCCCATTGATTTCGCAGAGTTTTCGTAAAAATCTGCTATTTGATTTTTGTCCAAATTCTTTGTAAACGCCCAAGTTTTGGATAGAGCATCTACTTGAGATTCGGTAGATTTTATATCTTCTTCAATTATATCCGCCGCCTGTTTAATGATTACTTCAATAGAATCATTAACTTGTAGTGAGAAATATTTCTTCAACAGTTGGTTGTTAAAGACAAATAACAATATGTTTGAAATCAAAATTATTAACACAAAACTAAGTGTCATATTAGCCTTTATGCTTTTTGACTTGAATATGTTTTTCATAAAGAGACCTCCAAAATAATTTCAAAACTAATCCATATAAAATCATAATATGTGTAAAAAGATGTAGTCTAAATTTTTTATCTATAATATGCAATGATATTTGGCGAAATGGCATAAATTCAAAAATATAAGTATTAAAATGTAGGTATAAAAAAATTAAAAGTTCGCATATTTAATATATTTTTAAATTATGAAATTTCAAGAAGATAATGATGTCAAATTTTAAATTGGGATATAAATATTATATAGATAAAAAAACCGATATTGTACAAGTAAAAGATTTTTTAGATTAGATTTAATATCAACTATAGATTATATCATTAAAAATATTTTTATCAAGTATTTTTATGTATAAATTATAAGATATTTTTACTATTTGACTTGAGATATCAGTATCTTTTACTATCTGTTAATTGATGTAGTTTGCAATAGATAAGATAAATATATAATATTTATATTTTATCCGACATAAGTCATAAATTTGTCTATAATGAATTACTGCAAATAAAAAAATAAATATTTTTGTTTTGTTGTAATTAAAAAATAAATATTTTTGTTTCTTTTTTGTAAATAATGTGTTATAATCTTTCTGGATAAAATTTTATTAAATTTTAATTACAAATTTTTAATGACGTAATTTTAGGTTTAAGCTTTTTTTAAGTTACAGCTGATAACATAGCTTAAATACAAGGTGTTGTTAAGAATAAACAGTCTATATAAAAATATCGAACTGTTTTATATGTTTTATACGGTTAAGAGAGTGTATATAGTTTATGCGCTTTGGGAGGGTAAATTCAAATAATGATTAGAGATAATGATTTTTCTACTATAAGATCCAGAACATATGATAGATTTGATTATTCTACATCAAGATTGCTTTTAAAGAGATTTAAGCAAAATAGTCTATACATGATTATAATAGCATTTATGCTTTCAGTTGGAGTTTCGCTGGCTGTATTTCAACCCGGAATAGGATATGAGATATTAGTCAATGGAGAGCATATAGGATTCACTAAAAATCCTAAGGATATAATGCAGACTTTGTCATCGCTTGATAAAGATTTGAGAGTTACAAAAGGCGAAGATATCAAATATGATATGGATGTTAAGTTCGTAAAAGGTAAACTTGACGGAAATAAACTGGTAAATGCAGATGATCTTAAAATTATGGTGTCATCAATGCTCAGCATTAAAAAACCGGCATTTATACTTAAAACAGATGACGGAATAGCGTTCGCTATAGATTCCAAAGAGTCTATGGACAGTATACTTGAAGGAGTAAAAGTTCCATACTTGGAGGGAAAAAGAGATGCAGAAGCTGAGATAGTAAGCAATATATCTTTGATAGAATCAAAAAATGTGCCTGTAGATAAAATACTTAATTACAGTCAGGCTATGTCATATATAACAGCATCAAATGCGACTTCTGAAAAACCGAAATTTGATGTAAAAGTGTCTTATACGGCAACTTCTGAAAAACCTATAAAAAGAGGAGTTACTACAATAGGTGATTCTTCTATGTATGAGGGAGAATCTGTTATTCAATCAGCAGGATCTGACGGAGTAAAATCAGTAGAGAGCAGAGTAACGGAGATAAACGGAAATGTAATATCTTCTAATGTGCTTAGCGAAAAAGTATTGCAAGAACCAAAACCTAAGGTTATAAAAGTAGGAACTAAACCTAAAGTTGCTCCTGTATTAAAAATAGCTTATAACTATTTGGGAGTACCGTATGTTTGGGGTGGAACTACACCGAGAGGCTTTGACTGCTCAGGATTTGTTCAGTATGTTTATGCACAAAGAGGAATATATTTACCAAGAACTACTTATGAACAAGTAAACGTAGGAAGAAGAGTATCACGTTCACAATTACAACCGGGAGATTTATGTCACTTCCCTGGACACGTAGGAATATATATAGGAGATGGAATGATGATACACGCACCGAAACCTGGCGATGTAGTAAGTGTAGCAAGTATAGATGTAAGAAACTTCCTATTCGGTACAAGAGTAGAATAATATAAAAGTTAAAATGCTTTAAACTATGTATTATTACATGGCTTAAAGTATTTTTTTTGCATAAAAAATCATCTATATTTTAATTGATTGCAATATCTTTTTTAAAATATAGATGATTTTCTTATAGTATTAGAAAATTAAATTAGATTAAAATTCTATTATATGAGAAATGTCAGTATTAATTGGCGATTATTTATAAATTATGAAAATGGAATATATAGTATATTTCCTCTTATATAAGAGTTTTTTTCGAATGTTTTGAACAAAGGTACAGATATTACGCTCACAGCCACAAACTCGCTTAACATTATTTGAGCTGTTGTTATGAAAAAGCCTGCTGTTGTACCTGTTGCCAGCATTATTCCTATACCTACTATGAATGAAAAAAGTGACGGCATAAGAGATGCTACATAGACATTTTTAATTTTGCTCATAGCAGTGAGGGATATAAATGTGTGTAGAGTACCAAAGATTAAATCATAAACGCCGAATTGTGAGTATAGATTGGATATGAAGCAACCTGCCGTAACACCTATTATATAAACAGGATTATAAAAAGCTAAGATGTTCAATATCTCAGCAACTCTGAATTGAACAGGACCATAAGATATATCCTTTAAAAAATAAGTTACCACAAAGTAAATTGATGCAATAAGTGCCTGTCTTGTCAAAATTTTTGTTTTCATAAAATTTCCTCCTTGATTTTTTTAGTGGGTGCCAAGAAACACTTATCTGTGAATTATGATACTGTTATCTAATTAAATATAGATATTTATAAAGGTATTAGCAATCTTGCTTACAAATATAATCTAAGTATATCTTAATTTAAATAGATTTTATCGATATATCCACTGATAGACTGATGTATTTTATCATCAATTATAAATTATGTCAAATAATTGTGAAAAGTTACAAATTGTAAATAAATAAAAAATAATAAATTGTATGTAATATAAAAATTTCGTTTTATCAATATGTTTAAGAAATAATATTACAGAAAAAGTGTAACAAAAAGAAATAATTTTTTGAAAAACTATTGACAAGTCAAACAAAATAATCTATAATTTACAAAGTGATTACAGATAAAGATAAAATTGTAACTAAGAATAATATATAGAATTTAAAGAATAATCAATGTTGGAGGTATATAACTTTGATAATGAAGAAAACTTTGCTTGCGGCTATATTTACATTAGGATTTGTAGGATTAAGTATGAATTTTTCTTATGCGGATGAAGCTGAAATATTTAATAATGAAGTAGAGGTAAAAACTGCAGTTGCTAAAGAAATAGCTGAGCCTGTAAGCATAGAAGTTTCAGAATTGGAAAAATTACTTGCTTTAAATGAAGAGCAAACAAAAATAGAAGAAAAAGAGGAAAAAGAAAAACAAGCTAAAAACGTTGAAGAGGAAGTATCAGTTTCAGTAGATGCAGATAAACTTATAGTAATAGCAAAATCAAAACTTGGCTCTCCATATTCATACGGTTCATTAGGACCAAATGCCTTTGACTGTTCAGGTTATACAAGCTATGTGTTCAGACAAATGGGAATAAGCTTACCGAGAACTGCATCAAGCCAAGCGTACGCCGGAGTAAAAGTTGCAAAAGCTAATTTACAAAAAGGCGATTTAGTATTTTTCAATACTTATGGTGGAATATCACACGTTGGAATATATATAGAAAACGGTAATTTCATACACGCATCTTCATATGGTAGCGGAGTAGTTGTATCTAATATAAATGACAGCTATTATGCACCAAGATATGTTACAGCTGCAAGATATCTGTAATAAAAAAATAATTTAGAGAATATCTTATAAATTAAGGTATTCTTTTTTATTGCCTTTTTATACTATTATCCAATTACATATAGATGTTTTTTAATTAATGCTAAATTATATTTTTCGCATATTAAAGTATTAGAAATTATAAAATATTTCAAAATATGATATAATATTATAAAAAACATTTCGGATATAATAAATTAAAAGGTTACAGATTTAATATTTTGAGGAAAATCATAAAAATATTGCTGTATATAGATGATACATTTTTTTGGCATATATTAATATTATGCCGATAAATTTGAATTGGAACGGCATTATATAAATTGGGAGAATAAATATGTTTTTTTTATCAAATACAAATGAAGCAAAGTCGTATACATTGATACATAATGTGTTTTTTGAGCAGATTATGCCATATTTAGATGACAAATATTTAAAGGTGTATATGTACACATATTATTTAGCGAACAATATAGATAAAATAGGTGTAAAAAATAACGAAGATATAGCAAAAGACCTCAATATAGACTATCTTGATGTCATATCAGCCTTTGACTATTTGGAAAAATTGAATTTAATCAGAAAACACTATGTAGAAAATTCGCAAAGCGATAACTATTCGATAGAGATATTATCGCTCAACAAATATAGTAAAAAACAAGAAACTACATATGAAATGGAATATATAAGCAGTAAAAATGAAAAACTAAGGCAGATGTATGACAAGATAGAAGAAATTACAAAAGTACATTTAAACGCATATGATATAAAAAAGATAGATACGACCATTAAAAACAACGACATAGCCTATGAAGTAGTGATAGAGGCTTTTAAATTCATATATTATAACAACAAAAGCGTAAATGTGAACGAAGCTCTAAATACTCTTAAACTATGGATAAGAGAGGGAATATATACTTCTAAGGACTTGGACAACAGCTTGTCTAATATAAATGAAAGATATGCCACATATAGAAAAATATTGAAATATTTTGGAGAATACAGACTGCCTACAAAACCTGAGATGAAAAAAATGGATAAATGGATAGATGAATACTGTTTTTCGATAGAAGTCATAGAAAAGGCCATAGATGAGACACTCAAGATAAAATCTCCGAATTTCAGATATTTGGATGCAATATTGGATAAATGGTATGAGCTTTATACAAGAACGAGAAAAATATTACAAAAAGATAAGAAAGATTATACAAACTTTAAAACTGAAATAATGAAATTACAAAATGCAGACAGAAAAATAACTGAAGATGAAGAAAAAAAACTCTCATTTTTATACAAAAACTACCCATTAGATACAGTATTCTCAGCAATAAAACATATGAATCTGCAAAATAAAACAAATGATATAGATACCTTGTTTGATTTTATAACAGGAGATATAAACACAGGCGACTTGCAAAAAGAAACCACTCTTTCTTTTGGGAATATAAGCTTGGAGGATTTAGAAAATATATTTGCAAACCAACAAGAAAATATGAGAAAAACAGAACCTAAAAACATTACAAAAACTCAAAAAAGACAGACTTATGTCAACACGCCTACTTTGACAGGCAAAGACTTGGAAGACGCTATATTGTCTAATAATGATTTGGATAATTTTTAAAATTATATAAAACAATCAGGAGAAAAAATGAGAACAAATCAAGAAATAATATCTTCCATAGAATTGGAATATCAAAATAAAAGACGAAGAAATGAAATAAATTTACAAAAAAGAAAAAGAAAACTTTATGAGCAATATCCATATCTTGAAAAGATAGATGATGAGATAAATATGAAATATCTAAGCATCGTGAAAGATTCAATAGAAGAAAAAAATGTAAATGACAAAACTTACAAGGATATAGACGAGCTGAAAAAGCAAAAAAAGCAATATATAATGGAAAACAATATAGATATGTCATCAATTAAGATGAACTATGAGTGTAATATATGCAAAGATACAGGTATTTTGGAGAATAACGGTAAAATTTCAAGATGTCAATGCTATACCAATAGGTATAATTCGCTTGTATATGAAAATATGAATATGTCAAAACTGTTTGAAGACTGCAACTTTGATAAATTCGATATAGAAATATTTGACGATGTTAAAAAAATAGGGAAGTTTACTCAAAGAGAGTTTATGAGCAAAATGCGAAATAAAGCCTTATCTTTTATAGATAATTTTGATGACAAAAATGAAAAATCAATGCTATTTTATGGACAAGTAGGAGTAGGCAAGTCGTATTTATGCCTTTGCATAGCGGAAAAATTGATTAAAAAAAGAAAAAATGTAGTTTATGAAAGCAGTAGTGAATTATTTGAAAAGTTGGCAAGGTATGTATTTTCATCAGATAAGACGCAAAACAGTGATGCAGCTGTTTTTAATTCGCTTGTGTATAATTGCGACCTGCTCATCATAGATGATTTAGGCTCTGAGATGACCAATGATTTTGTCAGAAATCAAATATTCAACATAGTGAACATAAGAACAATAAATGGAAGAAAAACAATAATATCAAGTAATTTGACACAAGATGAACTGCAAGAAAGATATGAGCAACGCACATTTTCAAGAATATCAAGCTATTACAACACATATAAATTCATAGGCAGAGATTTAAGAATGCCGAAGCTTAAAATTAAGAGACTGTGAAAAATTTTGTATAAAAATAGAGACTGTTACTATGATTTTCATCATTATGCAACAGCCCATTGCAACTAAATCTCTTAAATGAAGGGGAGTTTGACCTCCTTTACTTTCTTGAATAAGAGATAGCCTGCTTATGGCAAATAGGAAAATGTAAAGAAAATAATCCCTTTCAAATATTGCTCTTTGACAACGGAATAGACCAAGGTAGGACTTTATCTACTTGTGGAGAATTATGACTTACGCCATGACCTTTCTGCTGAAAGCAATTTCGGTTCTATGAATACTGGGTTAGCCAAGGATACAAGAAAGTGAGCGATAAATAAGAATACAAAAAAAACAGAAATGGCAATCTGTTCGGTGATACAAGTAGTGATAATGATACTTCAATAGTTTAAGTCGCTTCGTCTGGAATAAGGAGCGGAGGTGAGATTCCTATGTAGCAGCCAATGCACCTACCAATGTCATAAAACTTAGTAAGAAAAATAATAGTTAATTAAGGAAAATTTAAAGCGGAGGAGGTGTGTTAGTGGATAATGACTGGAATGGATTGGCTGATTTAATTGCAAATTTGATTACAAAGTATGCTGGAGTTTTAGATTTAGATAATCTTCCAAATACAACTCCGGTAAAAAATCATAGAAGATAAAAATAAATTTGACATAGCAAAAACACAGATTGAGAAAAAGCAATAAAAGTGCTATAATATACTTGATATATAAGTCCAAACCATAATTGGTAAAAATATAAAGATATAGAAAAGGATATTGAGGTTAATGCTATGTCAAAAGAAAAAATAAAAGTATACCTCTATACAAGAGTATCTACATCAATACAGATAGACGGTTATTCTTTAGAGGCACAAAAATCAAGAATGAAGGCTTTTGCTCTCTATAACGATTATGAGATTGTTGGTGAATATGAAGATGCAGGTAAATCCGGAAAATCTATAGAAGGTAGAGTCCAGTTTACTCGTATGATGGAAGATATAAAATCTGGAAAGGATGGGGTATCTTTCGTTCTTGTATTTAAATTATCGAGATTTGCAAGAAATGCTGCTGATGTACTTTCGACTCTGCAAATAATGCAAGATTTTGGTGTAAATCTTATTTGTGTTGAAGATGGAATTGATTCATCTAAAGATGCAGGTAAATTGATGATTTCTGTTTTATCAGCAGTGGCTGAAATAGAAAGAGAAAACATTCGTATCCAAAACAATGGAAGGTCGTATTCAAAAGGCAAGAGAGGGTAAATGGAATGGTGGATTTGCTCCGTATGGCTATCAACTGATTGATGGAAAGTTGTTAATAAATGAAGAAGAAGCAATTGCAATAAGAACTATATTTGATCAGTATGTAAACACAAGTATTGTAGCTAATGGTCTTTCTAAGTATTTAGAAAACCATGGTATAAGAAAAATACCAAGACAAAATGGAAAAAATCCATTGTTTGACGCAGGTCTTATAAGAAAGATATTAAAGAATCCTGTATATAATGGAAAAATAGCATTTGGAAGAAGAACTTTAGAAAAAGTTCATGGTACAAGGAATGAATACAGACAAGTAGAGCAGGACGATTATATAGTAGCAGAAGGCATTCATGAAGCAATAATCCCAGATGAATTGTGGCAGGCTGCACAAGTTAAACTGAAAGCACAAGCTAAAAAGTATGAACATGTAAATAAGGGCAAGAACATGAGGACACACTTATTATCAGGAATAGTAAAGTGTCCGATATGTGGTGCTGGAATGTTTGGAAACAAATATATAAAATATAAAAAAGATGGGACGAAGCATAAAGACTTCTATTACTATGGTTGTAAGCATAGACTTATGAATAGAGGACATAAATGCACCTACAACAAACAAATTAGAGAAGAATCGTTAGATGATGCTGTTGCTGAGGTAATAATTAAGTTAGTTAGCAATCCTAAATTTGCGTCTATGATGCAGGAAAAAATCAACATGAAAGTTGATACATCAGCGATTGAAAATGAGATAGATAATTATCAAAAAAAGCTAAGGAAAAGTCATTCCACAAAATTTAAGCTCATTGAGGAAATAGATAATTTAGATGTTGAGGATAAACACTATAAGAGAAGAAAGAATGATTTAGATGATAGACTTTATCGTATGTATTATAAAATTGAGGAATTAGAAGGTCAGTTAATAGAAGCTAAAGCAAAGAAAGAAACAATAGAAGCTGAGAAACTGACTGGCGATAATATATATAAGGTTTTGATTTATTTTTACAAACTTTATAAAGTCATGAACGATGTCGAACGCAGGCAGCTAATAGAAGCACTCATTTCTGAAATTCAAATTTATGAAGAGAAGCAGCCTAATGGACAATGGCTAAAATCCATTACTTTTAAGCTACCTATCATTGATGAGGATCTAAATACAAGTTTGGACAATGATGAGCAAGTCGAGACAGTCGCGTTGCTTTCCAAGGGCGAGGTCGACTCGAAAAAGATTCGGGTTGAGTTCTCTTTGGAAGATATGGATATGTCGGAGTTTCAAGACGGGGCAACCTATCCGCAGATCAAGGAGTATGTGTTAGAGCATACCGGGTTGAAGGTTTTCAACCTGTATATCTCTCAGATTAAACGAAAATGCGGGATTGAGGTAGGAAAAAACTATAACCTGCCAAAATCCGAGGATTCCAGACAGCCCCAGTGTCCGCCAGAAAAAGAGAAAGCAATCCGAGAAGCATTTAAATATTTTGGGATGATATAGAAAGGTACGGGATAAACTGATGAAAATAACAGACGAACAAAACTTTATAAACCATGTAGAAGTAAAATCATTTGGTGATATTTTTCCTAAAAAGGGAACAAACACCAGAACACCTTACGAGCATCAGAAAAAGGCAATGGAAGCGCTGGATAAGATGAATCAGGAAGCATCTTACAGTACACTGGTAGTTCTTCCTACTGGTGGTGGTAAAACTTATACTGCTTCTATGTGGCTTTTAAAAAATGCTATTGATAAGAAAAAGAAAATCCTTTGGATTGCCCACCGTCAGATGTTACTGGATCAGGCTGCCGAATCATTCCAAAAGTTTGCCTATACAGAAGTTGTTCCTCACATTTCTTCTTTTTGTTTTAGAATTATATCTGGTGCATCCAGCCATGATCGAATCAGCGATATTCGTTCAAGTGATAATTTGTTGATTGTCAGCAAAGATAGTATCGGAAGAAATATTGAGCGATTGGATCAGTGGCTCAAGGATGAAAAAGAGTTGTATCTGATTGTAGACGAAGCCCATCACTCAACGGCGAAGACATATAGAAAAGTCATTGATTATGTAAGAGCCAAAGTTCCTAACTTGAAGCTGATTGGTTTGACTGCTACTCCGTTCCGTACCGCTGAGGAAGAACAGGGGCTTTTAGCAAAAATCTATACCGATGGAATCAGCGATGGACAGGTTGTTCACGGTGATGTCGGTATTACATACCAGATCGGTTTGAAAGAACTGATTAACAGACAGATTCTTGCAAAACCCATTTTTGAAAGTTTTTATACAGATGAAGAATACGGCGATTCTCTTGGCGTGGATGCTTGGGAAAGCATTCAGCATTTGGACGTGTTGCCGGACGAAGTTGCACAGCAGATGGCTGACAGTGCAGCTCGTAACAAGCTGATTGTCGAAACCTATAAGTCAAAGAAGGATGAATACGGTCAAACGATTCTATTTGCTGTTAATGTGGTTCACGCAATCCAACTGACCTCCCTTTTCAAAAAAACCGGTATCAAAGCTGACTTCGTTGTATCTTCTGTGAAAGATGCGATTACCGGTGTGACAATCAGCCGAGAGGATAACGAAAGAAAGCTTGACGATTATCGAAACGGAAAGTTACAGGTTTTAATCAACGTAAATATCTTGACAGAAGGCGTGGATTTGCCGAAAACTAAGACAGTGTTTTTGGCAAGACCCACGGTTTCCTCTATTTTGATGACCCAGATGGTTGGTCGTGCATTGCGTGGTACAGCGGCCGGTGGTACATCCAGTGCATATATTGTTTCCTTTGTAGATCACTGGAACGAGCACATTGCATGGGTAAATCCTGAAAGCTTGTTTGATGGAAACAATGACTTCCAGGACAATGATGCTGATCGTGCAAAACGTGATCTGCGTATGATTGCTATTTCAAAAATCGAGGAGTTCGCTGCTATTTTGGATGATGCAGTTGATACTACTGTATTGGAAAAAGTGCCTTTTGAGCAGAGAATCCCTGTTGGTATGTATGCGTTTACATATCTCGAAGAGAATGGCATGGATCACGCTTATCAGGTTATGGTCTATGACAGCACCCAGGATTCCTATAAAAATTTGATGGATGCGCTTCCTTCGCTGTTTAAGTCTTTTGGGACAACCGAAGAATATTTGACAGAAGCACAGCTTGATGAAATGGAAGCACAGTGCAGAGATTCCTTCTTCTGTGGAGAAATGATTCCTCCATACGAAAGAAAGGATGTTCTGAATATGCTGAAATATTATGCCCAGTATGAAGCTGTTCCTCAGTTCTACACATTTGCTGAAGTCGATAGAAGCAAGCTTGACGTAAGCAAGATTGCTCAGCATATTTGGGACGAAGATATGGGTGAACGAAAAAGAACAGAGTATATTGATTCTCTCTGGGAATCCAGTGATGATAATATGCTTCGCCTGTTCTTTGGAAGAAAACTGTATTTCCTCCGTCAGCTGAATATCGAATTGATGAAGCTGTCACATCCGGATATTTACGATGATGAAAATAACATCAAGTACGGAACCAGAACATTGGAAGAATTACCTTTGTACGAAATCGGAAAAATCAATCCTGAATTGGAAAAGAGCTTGAGGGATCAGGCTTTTGAAAAGGCTAAAGATGCTGATGGAAATTACCGCTGCGCTTGCTGTGGTATTTCGGATAAATCTCGTATCTATTTCCAAGTCGATCATATTATTTCGATGAACAACGGCGGAAAGAGCGTTGCTGACAATTTGCAGATTCTCTGTCGCCAGTGCAACGGAATCAAAGGTGATCAGTAATGCAAGGGTTATTCTACTCTGCACTTGATATTGTGGTAATTGTCAGCAGTATGCAGCTCGGTTGTCGAGATGAGAGCAGAATACTTGACCGAATATGGGAGGGCGAGAAAGTGTTTCTCGATGCTCCATATAGAACAAATCAAAGAAAATTTATTTTGGACACCTATTATTGGTCGCAATACTTCTATGATAAACCAATCATTGATAAAGAATTTCCTGCTATTCAAAAAGATTTGGCACGTTCAAACATAGCTTTGCAAGCAGAACAATTAACCAGCGATTTCTCGGACTTGGATTTGTTTTTCAAAAGCATTCGCATCCGTATTCTGTATGGATATGGAAATGATTATGTTAGAATTAAGCTGAGAACCCTGCTCAAGCAATACGGTTATAAGCGAAGATCACAGTTGTTGCTGCAACACATAAATCGTTGTATGCTGTTTTATCATCTGGAAGCTACATTGCGTGGTGGTGTGCCTTGCTCTATCGAAAATGCTGATCTGAATCAGATGCTGACGTTTCGAGTGATATGATTAAACCGCTGCAATTTCATCCTCATGTAGGGTGGAAGTTGCAGCGGTTTTTGCTTTTTTATGGGGATTTTATGCCTCAAATGCAATCATTGTTTCCTTTGGCAGTTTTTCATTCTCGCAGTTCAGAAGATAAGCTATCGCTTTATTTGCAAAGCGGTTTGTTTTCATCATATCCCAATCGGCAAGCCGAACAATCTCCGCTGTGCCGTTCTCAAAATCAAATGAAATCTCACCCCATTCGCTGTCGCAGTCTGCTTGATATTCGTAGATTGCGGCGGCGATTTTCTTTTTGCGCTTGGTTTTGGATTTTTGTTTCAGCCGGACAGCATGGAGCGCACCTTCAGCAACCAGAAGCTCCGTCAGCTTGTCCACTGCTTTCCGGTAGGCTCTCTCCGCGCCGCTGGCTGTGCTGTCCTCAAACATAACTGCCAGTTCTTCAAAGGTGGGGCGGTTCTTCCATGAACCAACACGCCCACAAGTCATACAGATTGCCAGCCGTTTTTCAAGTAAGGTCTGCTCACGGTAATTCAGCTTCTTAAATGCCCTCTGTACCTTTTCGGCCTGTATGCCGTTCCAGAGAATGTAGGCATAGTTCCATGTATCATCAAGGGCAACATCTTCACCAGTTTCTTCGCCGTCCTCGTCCGTCACATAGAACGGCTGCTGATTACGGATACCGCGAACAACTTTCAAATATTCTTCCGCAAAGGAAAGATCACAGTTGTACTTCCTTGCAAACTCACTGACGGCATCCTTGGTGTTATGGTACAGATATGCCATCGTGCGGAGCATTTTGTAATTGGTCAGCGAGGATACAGACCATTGTTCTTCGCCAATGCGGAAACGGAGCATAGCGTCCCGAATGAACGGAAAAATGTAGGTGGCATACTCCGCACCCTTGGCAGGATCGTACTCCATCAGCTTTTGGAGCATTTGCTCCCGGCAGGACAGCTTTATATCCAGAAAACGGTCAGTGTTGTATGGATCGTTGCCATCTGCACCGATGAATTTCTTGATTCTCTTATTAAGCTGCGGCTCGTAATGATGGAGAAAGAACGAGAAATGCTTCAAGTCCTTTTCCTGTAAGGCGGATAGGATATATTCATTCGGGTTGTCCACTGCAGGCGGCTCCGGTTCCAGTTGGAAGATGCGCTCTGCCACATAGGGAATGATGCCGTCACCAGACGGATTGACAGGATGCTTCGCTATGTATCCGGTCATATTCCATGTAAAATCATTCCGCATAACGCACCTCCCTTTACTTGATCTTGTTGTGACGTGTTTGAATAATTCTTAGGTTATTTATAGTATCGATTTCTGTTTCAGTCTATCGGTACAATCTTGATAAGTATCAAAATTTAACATTATGCTATGTAACATATCTTTTGGCGAATCTATTTTAGATAAATCCCATATTCCTTCTGCATTAGTATAAAAAGGGAGAGGGGGGAATGGCATTATTTCAAAATCACCATGTGCATTTTTATTTGAAAAAGATGGAATTTCTATAAATAACGAAAAACATCCATATGTCAAATTGAAAAGCATATATGGCTTATTCCAAACGGTTTTCTTGCGTCGAAACAAACAAAAATGTGGATATTTTGTCACATTAAATCCTGGTATCATTTTATATCTGACAAGTAATTTACTGTCGCTATAGAAGTTGCGGTGTTCAGGTTCAAGAATCCATTTTATAGTATTGGTAAAACCTGACAATTCTTCAACAGGCATAACTGTAATAGCCATTTTAACAATTGCTTTGAAAACGGCAATTGGGCAACATTTACCAACTGGTTTGGAGATCGTGATGGAGTTATTTGAAAACCTTATATATTTGTTTTCAACTTCTTTACATCTGCGTATCTGAGGTTTATTGCCGTCAAGAGAAATTTCAACGCAGTATTTAGCACATTCATCAGTACGAGCTTTGCAAGGTACTTTGAATTTACACTTTGGAACGCCACTTTTCCCATCAATTTGCATTATACTGTGATATAGATTAAAGAAATTGGCATAGTCATTTTCTGTCGTATTTCCAAAAAACTGATTACAGGTGTCGCACTCATAATTTGATGCTAAGGCATTGTTGCCAATAGATTCTGGGAATACGTGAGCTATTTTTGTAAAATGGACTTCTGGCTCATTCTTTTGGCAAAACCGGCATCTTTGATTCTTCTTTGATCCGATTATTTGTATGCCATGTTGAGGGCGTAGCAATCGTAAGTGATCATCAAAATTGGGAGTACGCAAAACATCATAGAATAAATCGTAATATCGAATTGTCGATTCGTCTAATTGTGTGTTAATACCGACATTCATTCGAGCACCTCCTTTTTACTGCAATGCTATCTATTTAATAATTGTGACGTTTCTGCAAGTAAGGCAGCCTGTCCCATCTCTTTTTCATAATCGCCCTTGGCATAAGCCACATTGCTCAATGCCCGGAGCATCTTATCTTTTGCCAGCTTTTTCATAGCTTCTGTAAGATCTTCGTCCAGAGTACCACGCTTTACATAGCGGTTTATGGTGTTCAGACGCTTTTCGTGTATCTGATTCACCGGATGATCGTCCGCAAGCTCCCGCTGTTCTCTGCCTTTCAGATTGCCGATCTGCCGGCAAGTGCGGTGCAGTTTATCGCCCGATGCAAAGCCACCACAGTATTTGGTGTGCCGTGCGTTGGTTGTCAGAAACCATTTGCCGCAGATGCGGCATTTCTTCGGTGCATGACCCACGCACAGTCCCTCAAAGAGATCAGAACGGAACATCCCGACAAAAGAAACATAGTGTACTCGCTTGACCAGCTTTGCTACATTTTCTCCGGGGCGAATGGTAGATACATACTGAACAGAGTTGTTCAAGGTAGACATCCAGGCATTTCCATCCGAGATGGAGAACTCCGGCGGGAAATAGCTTCCGAACATTTTTGCGAAGCCCTCTGCGGTGCGGTCTGCTTCGTTGCCATCTGATTTTTCCACAAAATCAAGCATTGCCTTTTGGTATTCCCCAAGGGAGTATGCCAGATGCCCGAATACGGCGGTATAGCGTTGTAGCATCATTGCATCCGCATATTTCGGAACTTCTTCAAACTGCAAGGAGTTGGTTGCGGCTTTTATAGCAAACTCCACATATTTCAGCACATTGTCGGCAGTAAAGACTGTTTCTATCCGTTCTCGGTGCTGTGATATGTTCATGTAGGAGAACGGCGGCGTTTTGCTGAGAATATCCAACATTATCAGAGCAGCTTCCCTTGCCATAGGAAAGAGTGCAGAAGCGTCCTGCCCTGCGTTCAGCAGACCAAGCAGCAGATTGATTTTCTCGCATTGCTTATTCATTTTTGCAATGGTATTCGCAGGAACATTCAGCGCATCACAGGCAAGAGTGCCGACAGGAAATGTTTTGCCCTCATATATGACCGTATTCTGCCAAAAATCCAGTGTCATCAGTTCTTGATTCATACTTGCCCTCCTGTCCTGTTTTTTCATTTCTTTCATTATACCATGCAAATGTGAAGAAATCTACATCCTCCGAAAAGTTGTCCTGTTTTTTGAAATGGGGTTGTCCTCCGATTAGCCTGTTTTTTCAAAAATTCGGCATAACCATAGTAGAAGGAGCGAAGCACCTGCCAATCACGGCGGGTGTTTTATGCTTTCTGAATACTATGAACGGAGGTTTTTCTATGACGATCTATGAAACCATCAAGGCGGCAATCAGCGTAAAGCAAGCCGCCGAACACTATGGGCTGAAAGTGAGCCGCAACGGCATGGCTTGCTGCCCGTTCCACAATGACCGGCATCCGAGCCTGAAGCTGAACGAGGAATATTTCTTCTGCTTCGGCTGCGGAGCCAAGGGGGATGTGATCGACTTCGTGGCAAGGCTGTTCGATCTGAGCAGCTATGATGCGGCGCAGAAACTGGCTGCGGATTTTGGACTTGACCCGAAACCGCCTACTGCCGCTGCATTGCCCAAACTGAAACGTCCCTACATCCGTCAGTTTCGGGAGGACGAAATGCTGTGCTTCCGAAACTGACGGATTATCTGCATCTGCTGGAAGATTGGAAAGTGCGGTATGCACCAAAGACACCGGACAATGCTCTGGATGACCGTTTTGTGGAAGCCTGCCAGATGCTCGATTATATCGAATATCTGGCAGGTATTTTGACCGTGGGTGATCTGGAAGAACGGGTTGCCATGGTGGATGAGCTGATGAAGGAGGGCAAGATGGCTTTCCTTCGGGACTATGTGGCACGGAAACGAAAGGAGGGGATGTCCCATGGGGAAGAAAGGTAAAATGCCGGATATGAATCTGCCAATCTGGTTTGATGTGCAGAACATCAACGAAGCTCTGTTCTGTGAAGAATTTCTGCATGAGCGCAGGATCATCTTTGCAAACGGAGCTTTTTTCACGCCTGATGGTCGGGTGACAGACGATCTCCCTCTGCGTGGGGAGATTTACGACAAGCTGATACTAAAAACCCTTTAAAAAGCCAATTATTTATGGTATAATTATAAAGGGTGATAAAAATGAGTGCATAGCAGTCAATACTTTATACACAATTTTGGAATATTTTTTTGTAAAAATATACATACTTATATCACACCTATATCAAAACTCTTTTCCAATATTGTTCTTCAACTTCATCAGGTGTTAAATAATTAAGCGAACCATGGGGTCTTTTCTTATTGTATCTTTGTATATACTCAAAACAAGATAAATATAAATCTTTTATACCATTATATATTCTCCTTTGTATTTCTTCTCTTTTCATCTGCTTAAAGAAACTCTCTAAACAAGCATTATCATATGGATAGCCTTTCTTAGAAAATGATTGACAAACTCCATAATTTTCTAATAATTTCCTGAATATATCACTATTATACTCACTGCCTCTATCTGAATGAAACATCAAACCTTTTGGATATTTTCTATTTACATAGGCTTTTTCAAATGCCTCTATTACAAAATTTACATCATGCTTAGATGATAAACTCTATCCTACTACTTTCCTTGAAAACAAGTCCATTACTATACATAGATACTTCCATTTTCCATTTACTTTTATATAAGTAAAATCGCTTGCCCACACTTTATTGAGTGCATCTTGATTAAAGTTTTGCTTTAGATGGTTTTCGTATGTTTTATTTTCACTTTTTGTACTTCTCCACTTTGCCTTAGGTTTTGTCATCCTTGGTAGATTCATCTGATTCATAAGCCTGTATACTTTACCTACACTTATTTTTATGCCATAATCACGCTGTAGTATTGTTTTGATTTTATAACCGCCTATGCTTTTTTTGAAGTTTACATATATCTCAAAAATCTTAGATTTTATCTTTTTATTTTCTATTTCTCTATTAGAAGGTTTTGAGAAAAAATGTTTGTAATAGGTGCTTCTATTAATATTTAGTACTCTGCAAAGAGTATTTATATTGTGTTCATTTCTAAGAGTATATACAGCATCTAATCTTTGACTTAGTGAGGCGTGAATATGGCAATGGCTTTTTTTAATTTTAGGTTTACAATATAAGTGCAACACTTAATAAAAAAATAATGACTCATAAAACAAAAACTTGTATAATAGAGTTTACCACAACAAATAATACAAGGAGCCTAAATTTTATGAGTCATTACACTCATCTTAGCATAGAAGAAAGAGAAAAGTCAAGAGTTATGTTTAAGCAAGGTTCAAGTATACGTGCTATAGCACGTATACTTGGTCGCTCGCCCTCAACTATATCTTGTGAATTTAATCGTAATTCATACGCTAACGGCTCTTGCGCCGCTCATCATGCTCAAAAAAAGTATCTTAAAAGAAAATCTAATTGTGGTAAAAAAGCTATATTACAATCTAATGAACAAGTTAAAAACTATGTTATTGATAGACTTAAGTCTATGTGGACTCCTGAACAAATATCAGGTAGAGCAAAGTTAGAAAAACGACCTTTTAGTATTTCATATAACACTATTTATAGAGCTGTCCATTCAGGTATTTTACCTATAGATATAAAGAAGAAAATGAGATTTATGAATAAACATAAAAAACGTAAATCTTCTAATGATAACAGAGGTAAAATACCCAACACCATTAATATTTCTCAAAGACCAAATGGATGTACTAACAGAAGCAGATTTGGTCACTTTGAAAGTGATACAGTGCTTGGTATGAGAAAAACAGGTCTACTTGGAACTCATGTAGAAAGAAAGTCCAGTTTTCTTGTAGCTTTTAAGTTAGAAACTAAAACAGACACTGAGTTTAGTTATAAAACCATACAAGCTTTTGAAACTATACCTGATAAACTCAAAAAGAGCTTCACCGTAGATAATGGTAAAGAGGTACAAATGAAAATACAAACGGACTACTTAGACAATTTTTCCAAAAAGGCAGTTCATTTAAAAATATTACTGATGAATCTCTAAAAGAAGTTGTTGACATGATTAACAACAGACCAAGAAAGAGATTAGGTTATAAAACTCCATTAGAAGTTTTAAGTAAGTTTTTTGAGTAATTAAAAAAAGTGTTGCACTTAACTTGACAATCTATCTTTATAAAACATAAAAATAAGAAGTATGCATATATGTATTTGATTAAAAAAATATAAATAATTCTGATATATATTGCTTTTATATGAAATCATTGTATGAAATTAAATATTAATTGCATATAATGATTTATTGTGTTATAATCTCTTTTGCTAAAAAGTTATAGATACATATTTTTATAAAATTATATCGTCAAAGAAATTTTGCTTAGTTAAATGTTATTATAAAAATTTGTATATCTTAGAGTATTTGCAAATTAATTTAAGAAATGAGAAAGGAAGTAAAAATGAAGAGAAATATGCAATTAGTTCTTGCCTTATCAATGATTATGGCTGTTTCTACAGCGGCAATATCATCATCTTATGCACAAAATGACAGTGCAAAGACTGAGCAGACAACAACAGTAAATAAAACTGATGACAGCAAGAAAAAAGAAGAAAGCAAATATGTAGACGGAGTATATGAAGGTACGGCGAGAGGATATTCATCAGACATAAAAGTTAAAGTTACTGTATCAGGCGGAGCTATAAAATCAGTAGATCTTTTAAGTCAAAATGATACACCTATTTATTTTAATGCGGAAAAAGCAAAAATATTGGCAGATAACATAGTAAAAACACAATCTATAAAAGTTGATGCTTTAGCGGGAGCAACAATATCATCAAACGGATTTATGAAGGCGGTTTCAAATGCTCTTGAAAGTGTTCAGGCGCCGCTTACAGTGGAATCAAATAAAGATTCTGAAGAAAAATCACTTGATGCACAAGAAAAAACATATCCAAGTATGGAAATAACAAATCCTGAAAGAACAAATGAAAAACCTAAAGTAAAAATAAGAAATGCAAAAGTTTCAAAAAATGCTTTAATATCAGACACTTTAAGAGACGGAGCGGTTGTTCTTGAAAATATAACAATAGACGGAGACCTTGTAATAAGAGGAGCGGAAGAAGTTTCTCTTAACAATTGCAAAATAACAGGAAAAGTAATAATAGACAAACAAATTAGAAAAAGAATAAATGTAGTTTTAGACGATAAAACAAAATTGAACAGATTGGTTGTAAAAACACCTGCAAAAATACAAACAAAAGGTGCAGGAGAAATAGCAACATTAGAATTGTCAGATATACTCGGCAGTGAATACCAAACAGTTATAGACGCCAAAGTCAAAGAACTTGACATAAAAACTGTAAATGCTGACATATCGGTAGAAAAAAACAGCAAAGTGGACAGCATAAAACTTCCTAATAATGTAGATAAATTTGAAAAAACTAAAAAAACTTATAAAAATAAAGAAAACACATTCAAGTTGGAAGTGAATTCATCTATATCAAAAGGTTCAAATACAAATGTGCCTTATAAAGTTGTATATGGATATTCAAATGTGGATCAAGCGGAATATCCGAATTTAAAATTATTTTTACGTCCGCCATTTTACGATATGAGAGTAAAAGTAGTACTTGACAAAAATAACAAAATCGTGGAAGTAGCCAATGATTCTACACAAATAAAAGGACTTATGCCTGGAGCGCAGGAAAAAGACTGGATGAAACATGAGCGTTATTGGAACAGAATGACAGCAGGGAATATATATGATAAGTTTGCAGGAAAAACATTAGAACAAGTAAAAGCTATGAAAATGAGAAAAGGTGAGGCTGACGTAGTTTCAGGAGCTACAGCTGACAGCATAGCGATAAAACAGGCGGTTATAAACGCAATAGAAGGTAGAAAAGGCAAAATGTTCCTTACAGATAAACAAACATTGACACCTATTACACCTATAATAGAGATAGGAACAACAACTGTTAAATTTACAAATACACTTCCTAAAGATTTTAAATTAAAACTTCTAAATGTATCACAGGGAGTATTTAATGGTGAAGATATAATAAAAGATGTAAAATTAAGTGAAGACGGAACTGTTCTTACAATACCAAATGATTTAAAACCTGGACATTACTATGTAAACATAGTTGATGAAAGCGGTGCTTATCGTTCACCTGATTTTGTTTCCGGTGAAAGAGATAAAGAAAGAACAAATATGCACTATCCGTATTTTGTTGTAAAGAGTAAAGAAACTTTGAAATTTGAAGGCAATAAACTTTCAGTAAGCGACAACGACCTTGCAAACATATATAAAAATATAGAAAGCATAACAATAACAGATAAAAAAGCAAAAGAAAGTGACAGCAAATACAAACCTGTAAAAGTTGAACCGGTAACTGTAGAAGGAAGACTTAGAATAAAAGCTACAGAAGTATTTGATGAAAACGGCAAGATAAAAGAAACAGCTAAGGATTTAGGAAAAGCGAATATATTTGAAAACGGAAAAGAATATGAAATAGAAGTTAAAGTTTGGGGATTTGATGAGTCTCTTAAATTTAACTATGTAGCCGGAAAATAAAATAATAAAAAAAGCAATCAATGTTTTTGTTGATTGCTTTTTTTTACAATTTTTATTCATTTCTTAAACTTTCAAGTGCTGATAGAGACATAGCTTTTTTAGCAGGTATATATCCGGATACGATTCCTATAAATGTTGAAAATAATATTCCGAACATAACAAGCCATGGCGGGATGTAAGATATATATACGGATGATTGTTCTGCGCCCATTCCCATATAACCGTAAGAATACATATCCATCATTCCCATAGCGCCTCCTCCAAATGTAGAGTATAGAAAATTAAGCACATATGAGATTATTAAGCTCAGTACGGTTCCAAGTATACCGCCGATTAATCCTATAGATGCCGCTTCACACAAGAACAATCTTTTTATATCATATAGACTTGCGCCTATTACTTTCATGACGCCTATTTCTCTTGTACGCTCATAGATTGACATTATCATGGTGTTTGTTATACCTATTGCGGCAACAAGTAGTGATATGGCACCTATTCCTCCAAGAGCGCCTTGTATCATGGCATATGTTTTTTGAGCCTCTTTTATCTCATCCATAATGGAATAGAACTCAAAACCTTCTTCTCTAAGTTTTTTCGTTATATCTGATATTAGATTTATGTCTTCTATATATATCATTATGCTTTGGTATTGGTCGTTATTTCTGCTTTCGTATCTGCTGTTTTTTTGTCCTACGGCATTTTCAGCTCTTTTATTGGATTTTTCTATTAAATTTAAAGTTTCAAGTGTGGTGTATGCTGAAAAAGAATATTCTCCTTCTCCTCTTATAACGCCGACTCCTCCTGCTCTGAACACTTCGTATTTAGGAGGATTTTCACTTTGCTCTCGAGTAATTCCATATCTTCTGCCGGTAACTTTCGCTTTTTTATATTCAGGATCATTTGTAAGTTCTATTTTCGGTACTACAAAATTTATCGGTGTTTTTCCGTCAGGAGAGTAATCTATATATCTGCCTGTTTTATAGTTTTGAAAATTAAAAGCTGTCATAGAACCGAATATAAATTTGAATTTATCTCCTGTTTTTAAATTATGTCCGCTTTGAAATTCTATATGAGCTTTATCAAAAAATTCAGGGTCAATTCCGGTTATATTCATATCTGCAACATAGTCGCCTATTATAACTCTTGTATTAAGATTTTTTACAGGTGTGGCAAATGTAACTCCTTTTATATTTTTTAGATATTTTATGGCTTTATCGTCCATTTTCATAGTTTGACTTCCAGGAGTCTGATTTCTTTTGCTTATACCGAATATCTGTATTACGTGAAGACTTTCATTTTTTTTCATTGTATCCGTAAAATTTTTACTTATTCCAAGACCTATGGATACCATAGTTATGATTGATGCCGTTCCTATCAGCACACCGAGTATTGCCAATATACTTCTGGCTTTTCTCCTAAATAAGTTGGTAAAAGCCATTTTTAAAAGCTGTATTTTATTCATCTAAATCAAGCTCCTGACTTTTTTTGCGCTTATTATGTCTCTTTTTAAGAATTATGCCGATTATTATAACGACTGCTATACCTACACCTATATAAATAATTTTGTTATCATGTTTAGGAGGCTGTATATCATCCATATTGTTATTATCAGGCATTGGAGATATAGGATTAAGAGTGAAATTGAATTTTTTTTGTGCAGTTTCTATTGAACCGTCCAATTTTTCATAAGTGAAGTCTATAACACCTGATATTTTGTTTGGATCGTTTGGCATAGCACTTATTGAAAATGAATCATTTTTTCCGGGCTCTAAATTTCCTACAAAGTATGAATTTTCACCTTGTACTGTAAAATCTCCGCTTGCTACCATTTTCAAATTTGATATTTTAGTTTTACCTAAGTTATAAAAGTTAAGGCTGATATTTACAGGCTCGCCCTCCATTACATCTTGAGGTTGAGCGACATCATCTATGCTTAAGAGAGTTTTTTGCATAACGGGAATTGAGATGCTGTCTTTTGCTGTAAGAGCGGTACCTTTTGTGTCTTCGTAAGTGTAATCTATTGTCATAGCAACAGTTTTTGTGGTTGCATCAGGCTTTGTAACGAAATTTATAGTTTTAGTAACGGATGAGTTTGGAGACATACTGTCAATGTAAAAAGAGTTTGACGAATTTACAGCTATAAATGTCCCTTCTTCTGCATTGAGAGATATTTTTATATTTCTGAGTACCTTTTGTGAGCTTGTATTTACAAAGCTCATAGTAAGAGGGAATTGTTGATTCGGTTCGACATATGTGCCTCCGTATGAATAACTTGATATTATTATTTGCGGATTTTTGACACCGTCAACTTCATCTTTGTCGGGTGCATTATAAAATATACCTGTGTACTGTGTAGATGTAGGCAATATTTTCGGTGTTTCATTTGAATCTTCTGATGATTTTGAATCTGTTTGCTCAGTAGGATTTGTAGGCTCTACAGTCAATTTTATAGAGTAATTTTTCTTTTCTGCCTTGTCCTGTGCGAATAATTTTACATTGAAAGTTTTTTCGCCGTTTGCAGGAAAATTATTTTCTACGAATACTCCTTGAGTTTGATTGACTATACCTTCATCAGGGCTGACGCTTACTTTTATTGAACTCATAGGTTTGTCGTTCGGGTTTTTGATGCTGAATGTCAAGTCGGCTACATCACCTTTGTTTATTATTGCGGGATGTTTGATATTTTGTATTAAAAACGGTTTATATTGTGATTTATCTTTTTCTTTTTCTGTCTTTGTTATATTCAAGTAGAAAGTTTTTGAATAGCTATATGCTTTATAATTGTCTACACTTGTACCGTAGTTACCTGTAAACTCAAATGTTATAGGATATGTGCCTGTCTTTGCGTCTTTGCTTACTTGTACTTCGTAGTTTATGGAAGTTTGGTTACCTACATATATAGTGCCGACATCTTGGGTTGTACTGCTACCGCCTGTAAGTGATATTTCTCCGGGCAATGCGCTTACTTTTATCTTTGATTTTTCTAAATGCGAACCGCCTGTATTTTTTATTTGTAGTGTCAATGTATTTTGTGTATCATTTTTAAGCTTTGGAAAATCTGAGTACATTTCTACTGCTACATAGTAATCACGTTCCTTTTGTCTTCTTTGTTCTTCCTGTCTTTCTCGTTCTTCTTGCTCTCTTTTGTCCTCTTCATTGTCTATGCTTGTTGTTTCTGCATAAGAGTGTATATTTACTAAAAATGGTGTAAATATAAGTGCAGTTGATAATATAAAACAAGCAATTTTTTTATTTATTTTCATTATTCTCCTCTTTATTTATTAAGTATTTTATTTTTTTGGTTAACTAAATTACAATATTATTTATATTCTTGAATACAATCTCAATATATATTATTTGATGATTAATACTCCAACCTTATTGCCTTTTTCCAATATAATCATATTATTTTTAAGCTCGCTGGCTTTATCATATATAGGCTTTATTATTTCTTTTCCGTTCTCATCAATAAAGCCATATTTGTAATCGTTCATCACTCTTGCCAACCCTTTTGAAAATTTATCGACAAAATCATATTTAGGCGGTACAATCTCTTTTCCGTTTTTATTTACAAATCCCCATTTTTCATCTTTTTGCACTTTCGCCAAGCCATCTGAAAATTCATATGCGAAATAATATTTAGGACTTATTATCTCTTTGCCTGTTTTATCAATAAAGCCGTATTTTTTATTTACGGATATAGCTGCAAAACCTTCTGAAAATTCGTGTACAATTTCGTATTTAGCGCTTATCACTTCCTTGCCTGTTTTGTCAATAAATCCCCATTTTTCGTTTTTTTGTATTGCTGCCAATCCTTCAGAGAAAGAAGATGTAATCTGATACTGTGGTTTTATTATTTCTTTGCCTGTTTTATCTATAAATCCCCATTTGTCACCCTTTTGTACTGTAGCTAAGCCTTCTGAAAAGTCAAAAGCATAATCATATTTAGGTGTTACTATTTCTTTGCCTGTTTTGTCCATAAAGCCCCACTTGTAGTCTTTTTGTACTCTCGCTAAGCCTTCACAAAAATTAGGTGCACGTTCATACATAGGTTTTATTATTTCTTTGCCAGTTTTATCAACAAATCCCCATTTATTATCTTTTTGTACTGCTGCCAAGCCCTCGGAAAAATCCAATTCGTAATCGTATTTAAGGCTTATTATCTCCTTGCCTGTTTTATCAATAAATCCCCATTTATCATCTTTTTGTACTCTCGCTAAACCTTCTGAAAACTCATATGCGTCATCGTATTTCGGCTTTACTATTTCTTTTCCGGTTTTATCTATATATCCGTATTTATTATCTTTCGGTACAGGCACTGAGTCTTGCAAAAAGCCCCAATCATCAATAAAACCTGAAATTAAAAACTCTTTATCTGCATATTTATAGTTTATTATAGTTTTTAAGTTATTATCCATAAAATCTAATCTGACGTGTTTAATATTTTCATCTTTTAAAACTCCGACAATAGTTTCGCCTAAATTAAGATATGTATCGTATTTTTTATCGATCCAAACTATATTTTTTTTTGCTTTTTCAATTTTTTCTGCTAAACTTGGACTATCGGCTGATGCTGATTTTGTCTGTAAGATAAAGGATGAAAGTATTGTAATTGCAAAAAATATAATAACTGTTTTATTATTTGGACAAAAATTTTGCCGTTCATTTCGTTTTTTTTGATATTTTGAGCAATACATAATCATTTCCTCCTTGAAAATTTTGTTTTATATTTTCTAATATTATTCATATATCATTGTATATGGATACAACTAAGATTACAGGTTCTAAATCAGGTTTATTTCTCATTAGTTGTATAGTGTTTGATATGGTTATGCAAGAGATTAGTAGAATTTTGTGTTTATTGGTTTTGCTTAGGTCTTGAGACATTTATTATATCTCCGTCTTTTAATTCAACTATGGTGTCTGCATAATCGGCTATCATATTATCGTGTGTTACGAGTATGATTGTCTGGTTATTTTTTTTTGCGATGTCAACTATTATATTCATTACGTCCAAAGTGGTGTTGGAGTCCAAATTTCCTGTAGGCTCATCAGCAAAAATAATTTTGGAGTTACCTACAAGAGCTCTTGCAATTCCAACTCTTTGCTGTTGTCCTCCACTCATTTGGCTCGGTTTTCTATTATAATAGCCTTTAAGCCCAACGTCATCAAGATATTTTTTGGCTACTTTTTGTGACTGTTTTGCCGACATACCTCTAAATACTAATGGGAGTGCTACGTTTTCTATGGCATTAAGAGAGGGTATGAGTTGATATGCTTGAAATATGAAACCTATATTTTTTTGTCTGAACAACGTGACTTCCTCTTCGTCTAACTTTTCTAAGTGTACACCGCCTATGATTATTTCTCCTTTAGTGGGCTTTTCAAGTCCGGCGACCATATTTAAAAATGTCGATTTACCGGAGCCGGATTTACCCAAAAAACAAACAAACTCTCCTCTTTTTATATCAAGCGAGACATCGTTTAATGCAACCACTTTTTCATTACCCATTCGATATACTTTTCTTATATGCTTTATTTGTATAAATGGAGATTTTACAATATCTTGAGACAAATTATCACCTACTTGCTTTTATATTAATGTTCTTTGCTTTATATAACTTGTTTTTTAAAAAAAACATAAATTTTCAGATATATAGTTATAGTTCAGTTTTAATTGGTATTCAGTATAAAAATGTAAATAATAATATGAAAATTTTTTTGAAAACTTTGTTGTTATAGGTTTGTTGGTCTATAGACTACTGATTTAATAATATGTATGAAATTTGTTGTTTACATTATATCAGCAATTTTTCCCCAAAACATTAATATTCAATTACAATTATTTACATATTTGTTATGTTATGTTACACTTATATCATATTTTGCAAGGTCTGTGGTTGCAAGTTCATGCCAGATGCAGGCGAAGGAATCCACGTAAGCTATACAAAAATGATATAGTGAGCATAGTGCATCTTAGGTGTAAGTCCTGCCGTAAATTACGAGAGAATGATTAGTGAGGCAAACCCAAGCAAAAGTTCCAGCAGGCGAGTGTGGGGGTAAAGACCAGTGTCAGCTTGCAAAATAATTATCTATTTAAATTATATTATGTATTTCTTAAACAAAGCTTTATAAAAACATTACAAATATGTTATGAATTAGTAAAATAATAGAAATATTAATAAACAGATTTTTAGGATAAACTCTATTATAAAATTATAATATTTCTAAACTTTATATACTTATTGTTTTTGAAAAAGTACAACTCTTTAAGGAAGTGGGTATAATATAGTTTTAGTTCGTGTTTAGTATTAAATTAAGATATTTTGAAATGTTTTGTGATAAAAGTTATTTAAACATAATATTAATCTATATTTAATCGGATGATAGTATTTATGTAATCGAGGAGAAATAATGTCATATAAGGAAGATTTGGCTATTAAAATAGCTACAGGCAATTCTTGTGAGCTTGTGGCGCTTCAGTATCAGGCTCTAATTGAAAATGTACAAGATTTGGGGAAATATATAAATAAAAATGATAAAGAAAAAACTTTCGCCGCATCAGATAAGATAAGGGATATATTGTCCAATCTCATAGCTACCCTCGGAGATGACAACAATGATTTCAAAAACGCAAGTATTGACTTATATCTATATATAAACAGAGTCGTAAATAATGCAGTGATAAAAAAAGATACAAGTGAGATAAGCGGCATTATAAAGATATTTGAAACGCTAAGAGATGCGTGGTACAGTGCCGGTGCAAATATGAGCGACAAAAATGAACATAAAAACTTGTCCAAGGGTATAACTTATGGCAAGACTGATGTTAATATAAGTGGAAGTACCAGTGATTTGGGCAGAGGATAAAATAATATTAACTAAAATTTATTATATTTTTAATTTTAAATTAAACATTACTGTATATAATTAAATTAAGATATGCTCAAATTATTTTGAAAGAGTGCTTGTTAACAATATTTGTAAAAAAGTGTATCAAGAAAAATAGATTGAGTATCATATTAAAAAATATTCGTGCTTGATTATATAATAGTATAAAATACTATTTTGGCAGAAAGAAGGTAATGATTAATGAGAATAAATATAAAAACTGGAGTTTTTAGAAAATCTTTAGGGGTATTTTTTATAATTCTCGGAATAATTGGAGGAATGTTGCCCATAATGCCGGGATTTATATTTTTTATGACAGGACTGTCGCTTATATCTCTTGATTTTGAGAGAGATGTAAGAAAGAGTATTAGAAAATATAAATGCCATAAAAATAGGTTTAAATTTTTAAAAGAAGTTGTTTTTTCTGCTTTTATAAACATGAAAAAATCCTTGTTAAGTTTGTTTGTGCAAAAACGAGTTTAGACGATATGATTATATAGAAAGGGGAAGAAAATATGCCATATTACTACGGATTCGGATATGATTGGACATTTATACTTATAATTATAGGCGGAATTATATCAATGCTTGCAAGCGGAAGATTAAAATCTACCTTTTCAAGATATTCTATGATAAGAAGTGCATCAGGTATGACAGGTGCTCAAACTGCAAGAGCTATATTGGATGCAAACGGACTTTCGAATATAAGAATTGTACCTATAGCAGGAGAGCTTACAGATCATTATGATCCGAGAAATAAAACGATAGCCTTGTCACAGTCGGTTATAAATTCTACATCTATTGCAGCAGTAAGTGTAGCGGCTCATGAATGTGGACATGCTGTGCAAGACTTGAAGGATTATAAACCTTATCTTTTAAGAGCGGGCATAGTTCCCGTTGTAAATATAGGACAAAATTTGGCTATGCCGATATTTATAGCAGGTATAATATTTGGAAGTTTTAATTTTCTTGTTCCTATAGGTATAGGATTGTTTTCGCTCACACTTTTATTTCAAATAATAACACTACCTGTTGAGTTTGACGCATCAAACAGAGCGTTTGACTTGCTTAGGGAATGTAATGTTCTGAAAGTTCAAGAAATAGACGGTTCAAAAAAGGTATTAAAAGCTGCGGCGTTGACTTATGTGGCAGGAGTTGCGGCATCTTTGTTATCTGTACTCAGACTTATTATGATAGCTAACTCTGGGAGAAGAAGAAATTAATTTAACAAGGAGGACTTATGATTGAAAAAATTGAAATCAGAAGGTTCTCCTTTTTTGTTTTTATAATAATATTATTTACATCAGCTTTCATCACATATAATAATTCAAAAAATATAAATTATACAAAAGAATATACTGAATTTAAAGGAGAGCTTATTGATAAGATAGAAATTCGAAACTCCAAATATTATATATACTCCAAAAATTTTGTTATGGTGAACAATTATATATCAGATGAATATAAAGTCGGAGATTTGATATGTGCAGGCGGATACGGACAGGATTTGCTAAGCATGGGGGATTATGGCTTATATCTTAAAAGCAAAGGCTACGATTATATAATGTATATAGATTATATTGAAAAAATTGGGCACAAAATATCTTTAGCAAGTATTGTGTATGATATAAGGCAAAATTTAAAAAGCGGTATAGATTTTTTGTATAAAGAGTATTCGCCTATAATAAGAGCGCTCATAATTGCTGACAGAGAGTTTATTTCAAAAGATGAGACCATGTTGTTTTCGAGAGCCGGAATAAGCCATATAATAAGCATATCCGGATTTCATATAGTCCTTATTGCCGGAATATTTTTCAATATAACATTTTTTCTTTCTAAAAAATACAGATACATAATTTCTGTTTTGTGCACACTTTTTTATGTGATACTTACAGGTGCAAATCCACCGGCTGTAAGGGCTTATATATTTTATATAACATTTATAGCGAGCATATTTTTAGAAGAGAGATACGATATATTCTCTATAGGTTTCTTGTTGTCGGCATTTTATATGATATTAAATCCTTATGTCATATATGATTTCGGATTTTGTATGTCATTTATGTCGGTGTTTTCCATAGCTATGTTTTATAAAATCATCTTTGAACATTTGGAAAAATTTGTGAAAAATAATTTAGGTAAATTGATTTTGTCTATGATATGTGTAACTTTATCAGCGCAGATACTTACAATTCCGTATGTGTATTACAACTTTGGGATAGTGAGTTTGATAAGTGTAATTGCCAATATCATAAGCGTTCCGCTTATATCATTGGCGTATCCTTTCATATTACTGTCAATGATTTTTGTTAAAGTCCCGTTTTTAAGAGATGTTTTTTGCAATATAGTCAATTTTATGATGTTCTTATTTTATAAATCTAATGAAGTTTTGACATCGCTGTCTTATTCGTATATAAGCTTTGAGCATAAGAGTTTGATTTTTGTAGTTATATCATACATAATAATATTGTTTTTATATACTCTATATATAAATATACAGATTATGAGAAATTATATTTCAAATGGACAAGGTAAGAAAAGAGTTGTATAATTATATCTATAAATTTTAGCTTTTTTTGTGTGGAGGATATGTATGGATAAAAAAGATGGCCAATATTCAAAAAAAGAAATTAGCTATTATTGGATTATATTTTTAGGGCTGGTATTGCATATTTTAGCTGAAGTGGTTTTTATATATGCGAAAGTGCCTGTGTTGATACACTATAATCTGTTCAGTATAGCGTTATTTATCGTACTTTTGACAAAGGCAAAAAATAATAAAGAAATTACCGCATTAGTGGGATTTATTGAAGTTACTATATATTGTATAGTATCTACAACTATTATGGGCTGGGGATACGGTTTTCAAAATTGGCTTATAGTAGTCGTAGTGTTGGCGCTTACAGTTCCGTTTTCAGCAAGACGTAAATTTTATATGCTTGCAATAATTATGGCATTGACATATCTTGTATTATATTTTGCAAAGGGATTGGAAGGAAATATAAACAAACTTACATTTTTGGATATTTTTTTAATTTTAGCAAACAGAGTTGGATTGTTTATTTTGCTTTTCTTTTCGGAAAAAGCACTCGGTTGGTCCAATATAATTGAAAATTTCTTTTTGCAAAATGAAGTAAAAAAGATGAAAGAAATAGTCGGAACGGATGAGCTTACAGGTTTGATAAATAGACATAAGATGAATCTGATACTTGAAGATATGAATAAATCCATAGGTAAAGATAACAGTATATTTTATATAGCGTTTGCAGACTTGGATGATTTTAAATATATAAACGACACATATGGACATGATGTGGGAGACAAAATACTTATACTCATAGCCAATGTGTTGAAACAGGAATTTCGTAATGATGATGTTGTTGCAAGATGGGGCGGAGAGGAATTTTTAATACTTTTAAGAAATGAAAGAGATGACATGGGACAATTAGATTCAAGTAAAGTAATGTCAATATTGAATAGAGTCAGAATAAAGATTGAAAATATGAAGATGAAATATAAGGAGCATAATATCGGAGTTACCATGACGTTTGGAAGTGTAGGCTCAAAAAATTATAAAAGTGTTGCAGATATGATAAATGATGCCGATGCACAGATGTATGAGGGTAAACGTACAGGAAAAAATAAAGTAGTGGTCTTATAAAATATACTTGACAAGAAGAAAAAAAGTGATATAATACTATGAGTATTAAAAAGAAGAAATATCCGTTTCTCACCTTATGGTAATGCTTATAAGGTTTTGATATGAATGTAGTTTTGACGATTCATTATTACATAGTATTGATTTATCATTAAATTAGTAGTGTGAGCGGATAGTATTCTATCCGTTTTTTTATTGTAAAAATTACCCTAAATGGAGGTGTATGATTATTAAAGAGCAACAAATAAATGAGCAAATTCGTGATAAAGAAATAAGGCTTATCGGAGAAGAAGGAGAACAGCTTGGAATAATGTCGGCGAAGGACGCTCAGAATTTGGCTTCAAGCAAAAATCTTGATTTGGTGAAAATATCACCTAATTCAAACCCGCCTGTGTGCAAGATAATGGACTATGGTAAGTACAAATATGAAATTGCCAAAAAAGAAAAAGAGTCCAAGAAAAAACAAAAAGTCATATCTATGAAAGAGGTAAGATTAAGGCCTGTAATAGAAAAGCATGATTTGGAAACTAAAGCTAATATGGCGATAAAGTTTTTGGCAGCCGGAGATAAGGTGAAAGTTGCTGTAAGGTTTAGAGGTAGAGAGCTTGGACACAAGGAAATGGGAGTTCAGGTAATAGAGAAATTTATGGAAATTATAAAAGACCATGGAACAGCAGGAGAAAATAAACCGCGTCTTGAGGGTAACACTATGGTTTTAATGGTAGATCCTGTAAAAAAATAACTATGTTAATTTAAAATTTATATTTTTTGATTGTATTAAGTATTGTTAAAAAATTAGATATTCAAATAATATAATCTATTTGATTATTTAATATAAAAAATAAAAATAATTTGGAGGGAAAGAAAAATGCCAAAGATGAAAACTCACAGAGGTGCCGCAAAAAGAATAAAAGTTACCGGCACTGGAAAACTTAAAAGATTTAAAGCTTTCAAATCACATATATTAACTAAAAAATCACAAAAGAGAAAAAGAAACTTCAGAAAAGCTGCCATTGTGTCAAGTGGAGATACAGCAAGAATTTCTCAATTACTACCATATAAATAAAAACTAAGGAGGATTAACAATGGCAAGAGTAAAAAAGGCAGTAAATGCTAAGAAAAAACATAAAAAGATTCTAAAATTAGCTAAAGGATTCAGAGGAGCGAGATCAAAACTTTTCAGAACAGCTAATCAGTTTGTTATGAAAGCACTTGCTTATTCATATATAGGAAGAAAACAAAAGAAGAGAAACTTTAGAGCGCTATGGATAGCAAGAATAAATGCCGGAACAAGACAATACGGTTTGAGTTATTCTAACTTTATGCATGGACTTAAATTGTCAAACATAGATATAAACAGAAAAATGTTGTCAGAAATGGCTATAAAAGATCCAAGCGGATTTGAAGCATTGGTAAAAGTTTCAAAACAAGCATTAGGAAAATAAATTTTTAAGGTTTTCGGTATTTTAAACAGATGTCGGAAACCTTATTGTTTTTTTAGGGGAGAAAAGTATGATGTCTGTGATATATAGAAAACTTTCTCAAAGTCAAATACTTGCGGGAGGCTTTTTGCTCATAGCGGTAATAGGAGGTCTTATACTTAATTTGCCCATATCAAGTGCAAATAACGAATCTGTCGGTCTGTTAAATGCAATGTTCACGTCTATATCGGCAGTTTGTGTAACCGGACTTATTGCAGTAGACACAGGAACATATTGGTCATTATTCGGTAAAACTGTAATAATAATACTTATTCAGATAGGCGGACTCGGATTTATGACCATAGCTACTATGGGAATCAAATTTATGGGTAAAAAAATTTCTTTTTCTGAAAGACTGGTAATACAAGAGTCACTTAATTCAGGAAAAATCTCCGGAGTTATACGATTGAGCAAAAATATTGTGATAATATCTTTTATTATAGAATTGATTGGGATGTTTTTTCTTTCGTTTGTATTCATCCCTGAAATGGGTATTATAAAAGGGATTGCATACTCAATATTTCATTCAATATCAGCATTTTGCAATGCAGGCTTTGATATTATGGGAAATTTTTCATCGCTTGTAAAGTATTACAACAATATGATTGTAAATTTTACAATAATGTTTCTAATAATATTTGGAGGTTTGGGTTTTTCGACTATTTTGGATATAAAAGATAAAAAGAATTTTTACAAATTGGCATTACATACAAAAATAGTTATAATAACCACATCGTTGCTCATATTAATACCTTCAATAATATTTTTTCTGATTGAAATGAATAACCCTCAAACAATGGGCGAAATGAAATTATGGGAGAAAGTGCTGGTTTCGTTATTTCAAATAGTAAGCCCACGAACAGCGGGATTTAACACGATAGATATAAACGCTATGAGAGACAGCAGCAAATTTTTGACTATAATATTGATGTTTATAGGAGGCTCTCCGGCATCAACCGCAGGAGGTTTAAAGACCACTACATTTGCTATTATATTAATATCAGTTATATCTCTTATAAAAGAAAGAGAAAATATAGAGGCATTTGGAAGAAGAATATCATATAATGTATTGAATAAGGCGCTTGTAATACTTGTGATAGGCTTTTTTCTGGTTTTTACAGGCACGATGATAATATCGCTTACAAATCCTCAGTTTGATTTTTTGACTATATTATATGAAGTTACATCGGCATATGGAACTGTAGGTCTTACTCTCGGTATAACTACAAAATTGAATGCTGTTGCTAAAATAGTGCTTATGATAATAATGTTTTCTGGAAGAGTAGGCTCGCTTACTGTTTTATATACATTTATAACAGATTTGGGACAAAAAAAATATATATATCCGAAAGAAGATATAGCGGTAGGATAGACATATTTGAAAGGAGTATGGATTATGAAGAGTTTTGCAGTTATAGGCTGTGGAAGATTCGGCTCATCTGTTGCAAAGACATTATACAAACTCGGATATGATGTGCTTGCGATAGATTACAGCGAAGAGGTTACTCAAAATATAGCTGATTATGTTACAAAAGCTGTTACTGTAAGCAGTTTTGACGAAAATGTGCTTAGAGAAGTAGGGGTAGCTAATTGTGATGTTGTAATAGTAGGAATAGGTTCAGATATAGAAGCGTCAGTTATAACAACTCTCGCAGTAAAAGAATTGGGAGTCGGATATATATTATGTAAAGCAGGAAGTGAAATACAAGAAAAGATACTTTATAAGATAGGTGCTAATAAAGTTATAACGCCGGAAAAAGAAATGGGTATGAAAATAGCTAATAATCTCGTATCGGAAAATATATTAGATAAGATAGATTTAGATCCTAATTATACAATAGTAGAGATAGGAATTCCTGAAATTTGGGTTGGAAAAACCTTGGCAGAACTTGAAATCAGAAAGAGATATTTGCTAAATGTAGTGGCTACCAAAAAAGATGATGAGCTTAATATAGTTCCTAATCCAAATGAAATATTAGAAGAAGATACTGCAATATTATTGGTCGGAAAAAATGAAGATTTGCAAAAATTTGAAAACAGTTTAAAAAATTGATAAATATAAATAAAGAGATAAAATATTTGAAAAACTTGATATTACAAATAATTAAGAGGTTTTAATCTTAAAAGTTGTAAAATAAAGTATCAGAAAATAAAAAATATATTGACGCTTGTAATTTGAAGTGATATAATTGTAAGGTATGTAAAATATACATTCAAGCTATGGACATAGCTGTTGGCAAACATTAAAAATAAAGGAGGTGCTATAATGCCAACTATTAGCCAATTAATAAGAAGTGGTAGAGAAAAAGTTGAAAAGAAATCAACTTCTCCGGCACTACAAAAAGGATTTAATTCACTAAGAAAAAAACCTACAGATATATCAGCTCCACAAAAAAGAGGGGTTTGCACATCTGTAAAGACAGTTACACCGAAAAAACCTAACTCAGCGCTTAGAAAAGTTGCCAGAGTAAGACTTACAAACTCTATGGAAGTTTCAGCGTATATTCCGGGTGAAGGTCACAATCTTCAAGAGCATAGCGTTGTGCTTATAAGAGGCGGTAGAGTAAAAGACTTACCAGGGGTTAGATACCACATCATAAGAGGTACTCTTGATACAGCAGGAGTAGAAAAAAGAAGACAGGCAAGATCAAAATACGGTACAAAGAAACCTAAAGAAGCTAAAAAGTAGACACCCCGTGTTTACCAAACAGATGTCCACGCTTTTTATAAATAATAGATATAAAAGGCAAGCGGCATAAGTTTCAGTGTCGAGTACCGATGAATTAATTATTATTAAGGAGGGAAGTTAATGCCAAGAAAAGGGAAAATATCAAAAAGAGAAGTCTTACCTGATCCTATTTATTCAAGCAGAGTTGTAACGAAACTTATAAATAAAGTAATGCTTGACGGAAAGAAAGGTACATCTCAAAGAATAGTATACGGAGCATTTGATTTAATAAAAGAAAGAACCGACCAAGATCCTTTAGAGGTTTTTGAAAAAGCTATGAGCAATATAATGCCGGTTCTTGAAGTAAAAGCAAGAAGAGTCGGTGGAGCTAACTACCAAGTGCCTATAGAAGTAAGAGCTGACAGAAGGGAAACTCTTGGACTTAGATGGCTTGTAAGATATTCAAGACTAAGAGGCGAAAAGGGAATGACTGAAAAACTTGCTAAAGAAATAATGGATGCAGCAAACAATACAGGTGCATCTGTTAAAAAGAGAGAAGACACTCATAAAATGGCAGAAGCAAACAGAGCATTCGCACATTATCGTTGGTAATTAACTCTAAAGTAGAGATTGGAAGGAGAGAATCAGTGGGTAGAGAATATCCTTTAGAAAGAACCAGAAATATTGGTATAATGGCTCATATAGATGCCGGTAAAACTACAACTACCGAAAGAATACTTTATTATACAGGTATAACTCATAAGCTTGGAGAAACTCATGAGGGGGCGTCTCAAATGGACTGGATGGAGCAGGAAAAAGAAAGAGGTATAACAATTACTTCTGCTGCTACAACAGCTCATTGGAAAGATAATAGAATAAACATAATAGATACTCCGGGACACGTTGACTTCACTGTTGAAGTTGAGCGTTCACTTAGAGTACTTGACGGAGCGGTTGCAGTATTTTGTGCAAAAGGCGGAGTTGAGCCTCAATCAGAAAATGTATGGCGTCAAGCGGACAACTATAAAGTTCCAAGAATAGCATATGTAAACAAGATGGATATTACAGGTGCTGACTTTTATAGAGTTATAGGCATGATGAAAGACAGACTCGGTTCAAATGCTGTAGCTATGCAAATACCGATAGGAGCCGAAGATTCATTTGAAGGAATGATAGATCTTCTTGAAATGAAAGCTATCATATACAAAGATGATCAAGGTAAAGATATAGAAATAACTGAAATACCGGCTGAATATAAAGAAAAAGCTGAAGAATATAGAGAAAAAATGATAGAATCAATTTCTGAAACTGATGAAGAATTGATGATGAAATACCTTGAGGGTGAAGAAATAACTATAGATGAGTTAAAAACAGCTCTTAGAAAAGCAGTAATTAACACTACTATAAATCCTGTTTTCTGTGGAACTTCATACAGAAACAAGGGGGTTCAATTACTTTTGGATGCAGTAGTTGACTATATGCCTGCTCCGACAGATATAGAAGCTATAAAAGGAGTTCTTCCAAACGGAGAAGAAGCTGTAAGACATTCATCAGATGAAGAGCCGTTTTCAGCCTTAGCATTTAAAATAATGGCAGACCCGTTTGTAGGTAAATTGGCTTTCTTTAGAGTTTATTCAGGAATATTGAACTCAGGTTCTTATGTTTTGAACTCAACTAAGAACAAAAAAGAAAGAATAGGTCGTATACTGCAAATGCACGCCAATACAAGAAAAGAAATAACAGAAGTTTATGCAGGAGATATAGCTGCGGCTGTAGGTCTTAAAGATACTACAACAGGAGATACTCTTTGTGATCCATCAGCACCTATAGTGCTTGAATCTATGGAATTCCCTGAACCGGTTATATCAGTAGCGATAGAGCCTAAATCAAAAGCTGCTCAAGAAAAAATGGGTACAGCACTTGCAAGACTTTCTGAAGAAGATCCTACATTCAGAGTCAGAACTGATGAAGAAACAGGACAAACAATAATCTCAGGTATGGGAGAGTTGCACCTTGAAATAATAGTAGACAGATTGCTGAGAGAATTTAAGGTAGAAGCCAATGTAGGTGCACCACAAGTTGCTTACAGAGAAACAATCAGAAAAGCTGTTGATATAGAAAACAAATATGCTAAACAATCAGGTGGTAGAGGACAATATGGTCATGTTAAGATAAGAATGACACCTCAAGAACCTGGTAAAGGATATGAATTTGTCAATGCTATAGTCGGTGGAGCTATTCCGAAGGAATATATAGGACCGGTAGATGCAGGTATACAAGGTGCTATGCAGTCAGGTGTTGTTGCAGGATATCCTGTTGTTGACGTAAAAGTAGAGCTTTATGATGGTTCTTACCACGAAGTCGATTCATCTGAAATGGCGTTTAAAGTTGCAGCATCAATGGCATTCAAAGATGGTATGAGAAAAGCTGACCCTGTTATATTGGAGCCTGTATTCAAGGTAGAAGTAATAACACCTGAAGATTATATGGGTGATGTTATGGGTGACCTTAACTCAAGAAGAGGAAGAATAGAAGGTATGGAGGCAAGAGTAGGTGGAGCTCAAGCAATATCTGCATATGTTCCGCTTTCAGAAATGTTCGGATATACAACCGATCTTCGTTCAACTACTCAAGGTAGAGCAACACATACAATGATATTTGACCACTATGAAGAAGTGCCGGCATCTATAGCGGCTAAGATAACTGAAAAAGGAAAATAATTTTGAAAATATAAAAAAATTAAAAATTAAAAAAGGAGAATAACAATGGCTAAAGCAAAATTTGAAAGAACAAAACCACACGTTAATATTGGAACAATAGGTCACGTTGACCATGGTAAGACTACATTAACAGCAGCAATAACAAAAACATTACATGAAAGATACGGTACAGGAGAAGCTGTTGCATTTGACAATATAGATAAAGCTCCAGAAGAAAGAGAAAGAGGAATCACAATATCAACAGCTCACGTTGAATATGAAACTCCAAACAGACACTACGCTCACGTTGACTGCCCGGGACACGCCGACTATGTAAAGAACATGATAACAGGAGCTGCACAAATGGACGGTGCAATACTTGTTTGCTCTGCAGCAGACGGTCCTATGCCTCAAACAAGAGAACATATACTTCTATCAAGACAAGTTGGTGTGCCTAAAATAGTAGTATTCTTGAACAAATGCGATATGGTAGACGACGAAGAACTTTTAGAATTAGTTGAAATGGAAGTAAGAGAACTTCTAAATGAATATGAATTCCCTGGAGATGATACTCCAATAGTAAGAGGTTCAGCTCTTAAAGCGTTAGAAGATCCTTCAAGCGAATGGGGAGACAGAATAGTAGAACTATTTGAACAAATAGATTCATATATAGAAGAACCTGTAAGAGATACAGATAAACCATTCTTAATGCCTGTAGAAGACGTATTTACAATAACAGGTAGAGGAACAGTTGCAACAGGTAAAGTAGAACGTGGAGTACTAAAAGTACAAGACGAAGTAGAAATAGTAGGTCTACAAGACGAATCAAGAAAAGTAGTAGTAACAGGAATAGAAATGTTCAGAAAACTACTTGACCAAGCTCAAGCAGGAGATAACATAGGAGCGCTTTTAAGAGGTGTAAACAGAGATGAAATAGAAAGAGGACAAGTTTTAGCAAAACCGGGTTCTATTCATCCAAAAAAGAAATTCTCAGGCGAAATATACGTTCTTAAAAAAGATGAAGGTGGTAGACATACTCCATTCTTCAAAGGTTACAGACCTCAATTCTATTTCAGAACAACAGATGTTACAGGAGATATCCAATTACCTGAAGGAGTAGAAATGGTAATGCCTGGAGATAACGTAACAATAACTGTTGAGCTTATAACACCGGTAGCTATGGAAGAAGGAATGAGATTTGCCATAAGAGAAGGTGGAAGAACAGTAGGTTCAGGCGTTGTATCAAAAATATTAGACTAATTTAAAACTCATATTAAAAATATATAATAATATTTTAATAAAACAAAAAGGTATCTATTTCATATAGGTACCTTTTTTTATGAACAAGATATATTTTTAATTATTATAAAAAATCAAGGACATATGGCACGAATTATACCTATATATTTTATATAAAATGTTGTAATTTTAAATAAAAAGTTTTAAAATTAAATAGATATGATTTTTTATTATATATAAAAACGTTATTCAAAAATTTAATTTTAAGGAGGTTTTTTTATGAATTTAAAAAAACAAATTTTACCTATGGCACTTGCCTTTACAATGGTTATGCCTGTATACGCAATAGCTGATACAAAAACAGAAGTAAAAACTGAAAAAACTGTTGTAGCAAGTGAAAAACCAGCAGTAACAAACGAAACTCTAAGCAGAGAAAATCTTATGGGAACTTTGTGGTATCAATCATCAGTAGAAGCAAAAGCATTGTATTATCAAGGATATAATGTGGCTAAAACTGTACTTGATGCAAAAATTAAAGAAAAGAGCGATAAAACTTATGCTATAGCTCTTGATATTGATGAAACCGTGTTGGATAATTCGCCTCAACAAGCATACTTTGCTTATGCTATGAAGATGTATCCTGAAGGTTGGAAAGAGTGGGTAGATGAAGCAAAGGCAGATCCTGTTGCAGGAGCAAAAGAGTTTTTAAATTATGCAAAATCAAAAGGTGTTGAAGTATTTTATATATCAGATAGAAAAGTAGACCAATTAAAAGCTACAATAAAAAATCTTGAAGATAAGGGCTTGCCTTATGCAGATGAAAAACACGTATTGCTTAAATCAAAAGAAGACAAGAGCAAAGAGGCAAGAAGACAAAAAATTGCAAAAGAATACAATCTTATAATGCTTTTCGGTGATAACATAGTTGACTTCGAAGAGTTTGAAGGACTTACATTAGAACAAAGAGATGAAAAACTTAAAGGTATAGCAGATAAGTTCGGAGAAAAATATATAATATTCCCTAACCCTATGTATGGTAGCTGGGAAAGTGCGATTTATAATCATGACTTCAAAAAATCACCACAAGAGAAAGAAGACTTGAGATTAAACACATTAAAAGTATTTGATTATCAAAAAGATGTTAAAAAAGACGTAAAAAAAGATACGAACAATAAAGAAACAAAGGAAGTAAAAGAAACAAAAGAAGTAAAATAGATAAAAAAATACCTTAAAATTTTATAATTTTAGGGTATTTTTTATAAAAGTTTTAAATTTACACTTCTTTAAATTGTAATTTTCCGTTTTCCATAGATTCTATTATACATAGTGATTGTACGTTTAATCCTAAACCTCTTAGATCTTTTCCTCCTGTTTGGAAGCCTTTTTCAATTACTATGCCTACACCTTCAATTATTGCACCTGCCTGATTTATTACGTCTATTAAACCTCTTACAGCTTTACCTTCTGCAAGAAAATCGTCTATTATAAGTATTCTTTCTCCTTCTTTCAAAAACTTTTCAGCAACTGTGATTGTGAAAGATTTCTTATAAGTGAAGGATTCTACAACACTTGTGTAGCAATCGCCATCTAAGTTTTGACTTTTTGCTTTTTTTGCAAATACTACAGGTACATTGTCAAAATATTGTGCAGCAATACAAGCTATAGCGATACCTGATGCTTCTATTGTAAGTATTTTGTCTATTTTTTTGTCTGCGAATATTCTTTTGAACTCTTTTCCAATTTCGTTCAAGAATGCTATGTCGAGCTTGTGGTTTAAAAATTCATCAACTTTGAGGATATTACCATCTTTTACACGTCCTTCAGATAGAATTTTTTGCTCTAATAATTTCATATACAAACCTCCAAATACAGATACAAATTTTTATGTAATAGATTATTCTGTTTCAAATTTTGTAATTGATATAATAATTTGAAAGATACAGTAATTAGTATACTATAAAATTTGATAAAAAACAATGAAAAGCTATAATAATATAAACTATAAATGATAAAAATATAATAATGTTCTGTTTTTATAAGCTTATATACTTTAGCGGTGTAACTGTATTTAAAAATTAATGCTAATACTATTGCTTAATCAAATGGATATATTTTATTGTTGAAATGGATTTTAGTATAGAAACTACATTTAATACTATAAAATTCATCAAAAAACTTGTTGTTATGTGTAAACTATCTTATAATATAAGAGATAATTGATGGGAAATTTGATTTTATACTAAATACTATATATTAAGATATGCTAAAATATATTTTGGTCTATGCACTTTTTTATAAATACCTATAAAGCGAATATTTATAAAAAATTTGGCAATCCTGCTTGCAAAATAGTTTGAACATAATATCATAATCAGACAATAATATTACAAATAATAGAATTACCATATAAAATCTTATGATATGTATAGTAAAAGTTTTTGATATTTATTTTTTTATATGAAGGTAGAGATATGATAAAGACAATGTTGAGCGAAACTCTAAGACCGAGTACACTTGCTGATGTATTCGGACAAGAGCATATAACATCAAAAAATATGATTATAGATAGGGCGATAAGAACGCAAAACATACCCAATATGGTATTTTACGGTCCGCCGGGAGTAGGCAAGACGACAGTAGCAAAAATAATAGCGGATAATTGCAATACAGATATACATATGTTCAACGCCACTCATACAAAAACTGAGGAGATAAAAAAAATAATATCATCTTATGTGAATGACATAAGGCGTGTAAAACCTGTTATTTATATAGACGAATTGCAGAATTTCAACAAAAAACAACAGCAGATATTGCTAGAATACATAGAAACAGGTGTAATCACATTTATAGCTGCTACCACTGAAAATCCCTACCAATATGTGTATAAAGCGCTTCTTAGCAGGCTTATAATATTGGAATTTAAAGAAGTGTCTTATGAAAAAATAGAGCAGAATATATTACATTGCATAGAAAAATTGAAAAATAATTTTAAAAAAATAGATATATCTCAAAATGCAATAAAACTTATAAGCTCATATGCAAATGGAGATGTAAGACGCTCAATTAATTTGCTGGAGCTTATAATAGATTTGTATTCAGATGATGATGAGCTTATAATAGACGAAAATATTCTAAAGTCTCTTAATATATCAAAACAACTCTTATATGATATAAACTCCGACAGCTATTATGATCTTTTGAGTGCTTTTCAAAAATCTATAAGAGGCTCTGACGAGAATGCAGCGCTACATTATTTATCAAGAGCGATAAAAGCGGGGGATATAAAGCCTATATGCAGAAGACTTCTCGTTATTGCAAGCGAAGATATAGGTTTGGCGCATCCAAGTGCAATATCAATAGTGAAAAATTGTGTGGACAGTGCATTATTCTTGGGATTGCCTGAAGCAAGGATACCCCTTGCTCAAGCAGTGATATTGCTTGCTACTTCACCTAAATCAAATTCTGTAATACTTGCAATAGACGAGGCGTTATCAGATATTGACAATAAAAGCACAGGAGATATACCTAAGCATTTAAAAGATGCACATTACAGCGGTGCAAAAAAAATGGGTAGGGGAATAGAGTATAAATATCCGCACAACTATGAAAATAACTATGTTGAGCAACAATATTTACCTAACGAATTAAAAGATAGAGTTTACTATAAACCTCAGAATAATAAATACGAAAGTCAAATAGAAATATATAGAAGGAAAATAAAAAATAGTTAAAGAACAAAACGTTTATGAAAGTAATAATATAATGTTAATGTACAAGATTTATATAAGTAATTTATTTTAAATATACTTAATTTCACTTAGCTAAATAAATTTTAGTATAAGTTAGTTAATCCCCATTTGAAATGAGAATTAACTAACTTAAATTAAAGTTTCTTAAATATCAAGTGCTATTTCTATCATATTTGAAAAGCCTAATTGTCTTTCTTCGGCTGACAGATTTTCATCCAAATATATATGGTCTGATATTGTGAGTATGCAAAGTGCTTTTTTATTAAGAAGTGCAGCGTTCATATAAAGTGCAGCGGCTTCCATTTCTACGGCTATTACTCCCATTTTTTTCCAAGAGTCGTTTGCAGTAGTATCATTACTATAAAATGTATCTGATGACAATATATTACCTACTACAGCTTTTTTGCCTTGAAGTTTTGCAACTTCTACAGCTTTGTTTAACAACTCATAATTTGCTATAGGTGCAAATGTTCCGTTTAATTTGTATTGTGATACATAGTTTGAGTTTGTGCATGCTCCCATTCCTATAACTATATCCATAACGTGAACATCATCTCTTAATGAGCCTGCTGAGCCTATTCTTATTATTGAGTCTACATCATAAAATTTATATAGTTCGTATGAATATATACCGATTGACGGCATACCCATACCGCTACCCATTATTGATACTTTTTCGCCTTTATATGTGCCTGTATATCCGAACATATTTCTAACTGTGTTGAAGCATACTATGTCTTGAAGGTATTTTTCGGCTATAAATTTTGCTCTTAACGGATCTCCCGGCATTAATACTTTTTTTGCTATTTCTCCATATTTTGCTGTGATATGAGGTGTTGGAATACTCATGTTTTTAGTCCTCCTTAATCTATTTTTTCTGATATATAATTTAACATTTTTTCATATTGTTTTTTTGTTATTAATATTTTTGAATTTTCCTTATTTATAAGTCCTTCTTCTTGCATTTTTCTGATTGAACGGTTGATGGTTCTTATGCTTATACCTGTTCTGTCAGATAATTCCAAACGTGTGAGTTTTACAAGGCATCTGTCGTTTTTGGAATATTTTTCATAGTATTGCATCAATAGGACAAAAAGCCTGTCTCTTCCCTGTAAAAATAGAAATAATCTGTTTTGTCTGTCTTCTTCTAAAAGATATGTTCCTATTGTTTTCATCTCCATTTTTATGGCGTTTAGATCGTTTAATATCCAATTTGAAAACTCTTTTGCAGGGCATACCAATATAGTGCAGGACGTTTCTGTTATAAGCGTGGTGCAGTATTTTTCTATATCTAATACTATTTCCATTGCTCCGAGCATTTTTACAGGATAAAATCGCATAAATTCATACGAAATTCCGTGCATTCGATAATCTACCGCTCTTACAACTCCGTCTAAAAGAATATATACATTGTTTACACTCTCATTTTCTCTTATGAATATGGTGTCTTTGGGTAATTTTTCTACTTTTAGATTTTTTAACATATTTTCAGGAGCGGTTTTTATATAGTTTAAAAAATATTCTTTATTCTCTTTGGGAATATTAGGAAAGTTATCTATGTTAATCATATTTCTCCTTAAAGCAGATGTCTTATACTATAATACTGTTAACTGATTAAAATAAAAAATATTATAAGCAATACACCATTAATCCCAAATATTTTTTATTGCGTTATTTTTAATAGTTTATATAATTTTCTAAATATGATTTAGTAATTAAACTTAAAAATTGATAGTATAATTTTTTTAAAACTAATAAACGAAAACAAATTTGTTGATAAAGTTATTTTGAGGTATAAAGCTATTAACAATAAGTAAAGGTATAATATATAAATTGTAGCTGTATATTTATAAAAAAACCGCCCTCAAATCAGGACGGTTTTTAATTGTTGTATATTATTGTATATTTTCAACTTTTACCAATTCAGTAGGTACTTCTGCAGCGTTTTCTGCGATATCGTCTTTGTTTACAACTACTTTACCATCAACTATGTCTTGATATATTTTATCGTATTCTTCTTTTGTGAAGTTTTTGAATCTTGCTGTATCCATAGCTAATAGCACGTTGCCTGTATCTGCGCCAAGTACAACTGATTTTCCGCCTTCAAATTTATCATCATATACAGTTTTTAATGTTTCATATACTGAGTTTTTAAGGTTTTTCATTGCTGATGTTATAACTGTTTCTGATTCGCCTGATTGGTCAACGTCAACACCTATAACTGCTTTTTTAGATTTTTCTGCGGCTTTCATTACAGAGTTTCCAACTGCTCCACCACAAGCAAATATTACTTCTGTTCCGTCTGTGAACCAAGAAGATGCTTTTGTTTCATTTTCAGGAGTTGCGTCGAAATTTCCAACGTAAGTATATTTTATTTTTACCTCATCTTTTGCTAAGTTAAGTTCTTTAGCAGCTGCGTCTGCACCTTGTATATATCCGTATCCGAATCTTATAACAGCCGGTACGGCTATTCCACCCATAAATCCTAATTGTCTGTATCCTTCTTTAACTGCTGCATAACCTGCAAGGTATCCTGATTGTTCTTCTGCATAGAATATAGATGCTGTGTTTTCAGTGATTTCTGCGTCTTTATTCAAATCATGTGGTGCACCGTCTAATATTATGAATTTTGTATCAGGGTATTTTGTTTGCATTTTATAAATTGGTACTTCAAATAAAAATCCTGGACAAACCACAACTTTTGCTCCACCTTTTATTGCAAGCTCAATTGCTGTTATACAAGCTGCATCTGATTTTTCAGTCGGTTTGTAGTATTTATGAGTTTTTCCGGCTTCTTTTGCAAATTGTTCAACGCCTTCCCAAGCTCCTTGGTTGAATGATTTGTCATCAATTGTTCCAACGTCTGTTATTAGAGCTATTTCTGCTCCATCAGCTGATTGTTCGTCATTTTTTGCGTCTGATTGCTCAGTTTTTGTTTCCTCTTTTTTCTCAGCAGTTTGGTTTGAACCACCGCAACCTACTAATAGTGTAGATGCCATAACAACTGAAAGCAAAACACTAAAAAGTTTCTTTTTCATAATAAATTGCCTCCTAAAATAAAAAATATTTTTTTAATCTATCAGTGAAATAGCTGAACTTGTACCTATTCTGCTACAGCCTGCGTTAATATAGTTCTCCATATCAGATTTTGTCTTTATTCCACCTGAGGCTTTCATTTTGACATCATTTGATATGTGTTTTTTAAACAGTGCTATGTCTTGCAAATTTGCACCGCTTGTTCCAAAACCTGTGCTTGTTTTGATGTAATCCGCCTTTGCATCGCTTACTATCTTACATAGCTTTTCTTTTTCTTCATCAGTTAAATAGCAAGTTTCCACTATTACTTTAAGTATTACATCTTTGGCAGCCAGTCTTATTTGTTTTATTTCGTTTTCTATGTAAGAAAAGTTGTTGTTTTTTACTTCACAGATGTTTATTACCATATCAACTTCGCCCGCTCCGTCTTCAATAGCTTTTTTTGTTTCAAAAACTTTGACATCTGTTGTATTGTACCCAAGTGGAAATCCTATAACTGTGCATACATTTATTTTATCTCCATAGGTATCTTTTATTTTTTTTATGTAACAAGGTGGTACACAAACACTTGCCATACCATATTTTATAGCTTCATCACACAACTTTGCTATATCGCTCCAAGTTGTGAAAGCTTTTAATACAGTATGGTCTATTTTGGGAAATATTTCTTCATTTTTCATAAACTCTTCTCCTTTAATAATAGTACAATTTGGTGTAATGGTCAACATTTAATTTTGATTTATCATCTTGTCTAACTTTGTTAGACTTAACGTATTTCTTAAGCTAAGTAATATAAGTACGCTCATTTGTCTTTCGTTCGTCTATCTCCACTATACAAGTGATAAATCAAAATTGATATTCTCTTTAACAAGTGTAAATTGTAAGTTATTTCTTGATAAATTGAAACTAAAAAATTTAATATTCAGACAATATAAATTATAATGTTTTTTTAATATTTTGATTTTTTATATTATTTATTTCTACTTGAGTAAAATTTGTTCTATAAAACGTGTAGAACGAGGCGGACAAGTAGAGCTTGAGTGCGTGTACTGAAGTTATACAAGCGAAAGTTCTGCGAAGTTAGGCGAAGTAAATTCACAGTTTTAGGGCAAATTTGGGTAAATTAAAATTTAGTGATATTATCCTTTTCAATTCTTGCCAATACAAGTTTTTCTTCTTTTGGTTTATCTTTGCTGAATTGTAGAGCTTTTATATAGTTTTGCTCTACAGAATTTATGCAGTTTTCATCATTTGTGTAAAACTTAGCAAGTACATCGCCTTTATTTACATAATCTCCCACTTTTTTTGACAGTATTATCCCTGCTGAATAATCTATCGGAGAATCTTTTGTCATTCTGCCGGCTCCTAAGTGCGAAGAGCATAATCCTATTTGTTGCGTATTCATTTTTGATATATAACCGCTTTCAGTTGATTTTACTTCATAGATTATTTTTGATTTTTCAAAATTGTCTGTATTTTCTATTACAGATACATCTCCACCTTGAAGTGCTACCATTTTTTTGAGATATTCATAGGCTGATTTATTTTTTATTGCGTCAGTTGCCATTTGTCTGCACTTATCCAAATCACCTTTTTGTGCTAAGTAAAGCATATTAGCTGATAATTCTATGCAGACGTCAGTTAAGTCTTTTGCACCTTTTCCAAGTAAAACATCTACTGCTTCAATTACTTCAAGTGAGTTGCCTATATTATTTCCAAGAGGTATATCCATGTCGGTTATAAGCGCTACTGTTCTTTTTCCTGAACGCTCACCTATGTCAACCATAGCTTCTGATAATTCAATCGAACCGTCCAATGTTTTCATAAATGCACCACTTCCGGTCTTTACATCAAGAAGTATGCAATCTGAACCTGCTGCCAATTTTTTGCTCATAATTGATGATGCAATTAGAGGTATAGAGTCTACAGTTGCGGTTACATCTCTAAGTGCATATAATTTTTTATCGCAAGGTGCTAAATTTCCGGATTGTCCTATCACAGAAAATCCAGCTTTATTTACTACATCGAAAAATTCTTTTTGTGTCAGTGTAGTTTTCATATTAGGTATGGCTTCAAGTTTATCTATTGTTCCGCCTGTATGGCCAAGTCCTCTTCCTGACATCTTTGCAACTTTTACACCATAAGATGCTACTATAGGAGAAATTATTAGAGTTGTTTTATCTCCAACTCCGCCTGTAGAGTGCTTATCAATTTTTATGCCTTGTATTGCGGATAAATCAACTATATCGCCTGAATGTGCCATTGCATCTGTCAATACAAATGTTTCTTGACTGTTCATACCTTTAAAATATATAGCCATAAGCATTGCAGACATCTGATAATCGGGTATATTTCCCTCTACATATTCACTTACCATTTCTCTTATTTCTTTTTCACTTAATACATTTCCATCACGTTTTTTCATAATTAAATCATACATATACATCGGTATCACCCCTTTTTTATAGGTTGTTGTAAATTTAATTAAGCGAATTTTTTATATAGAATATTTGAATTGTAATGCTAAAAACTATTTAAAATAATGAGATTTTTAAAATGTTGTATTTCCTTAACTTTATAAACGAATTAAATAAGTCATGGTTTTTAGTTGTAAATATATTTATTTAATAAATAAAGGTATTGCTCTTAACCAACTAAATTATGAATATTTTTTTGTTTTTTGTAAGTTTATAAACTTAGTTTTATCTCACTGATTTATCATATGGGATACCTTCTGCTTTAGGGGCTTGAGAGTTTTTGGACATAAATACAAGCACGAGCAGTGTTATTATATATGGTATCATCTTGAACACATTGGCTGATATAGGTAAGTCTTTTAAAATTGGTATGCCTGAGTATGCAGCCGCAAAAGTCTTCATAATACCAAAGAAAAATGCTGAGAAGAATATTTTTTGACATCTCCATTGACCGAATATCAAAACCGCAAGTGCCAAGAAGCCATAACCTGCAACTGTTGCATTGAAATTTGTAGAAGTAGGTACTACAAAAACTATTCCACCAATACCTGCCAATATTCCTGATATTAAAACTCCCATATATCTTATGAAATATACATTTATACCGACAGAATCAGCTGCTTGAGGATGCTCTCCGCAAGCTCTCAACCTTAAGCCGAATCTTGTGTGTGTGATAAGTATATAAGATATTACATATATTATCAAACCTACATAAGTAGTTATATAAGCGTTTTTGAAGAACATTGAGCCTATTATAGGTATGCCTGACAGAACAGGTACTTCTGTTATGTGAAATTTATCTGCAAATTGTACTTGTTGTACGCTTTGTAATATTCTTGCTGTAAATATTACAGCAGCAGGTGCAAACATATTAAGTGCTGTGCCTGATATTGTTTGATCGGCTTTTAGATTTATTGAGGCAAAAGCATGAAGTAGGGAAAAAATTCCACCGGCAATGCCTGCAATAATTATAGCTACTAACAGCATAAGCTGAGGATTCATAGGAGAATCATTCATTTGCATTAAAGCTATAAATCCTATGCCGAAGAATGCACCGATTACCATTATTCCTTCAAGTGCTATATTTATAATTCCGCTTCTTTCTGAGAACATACCTGCGAGAGCGACTATTAAAAGAGGAATTGCAAAAAACATTGTCTGTTGAACTATATAATAGATTGTGTTCATTATTGTTTATCCTCCTTTTTGTCTTTTTTATCAAAAAATAATTTTAATATTATAGTTTTAAATACTAAAGAGAACGCACCGCAATATATTATAGCAGCAACTATCATATCTATTACTTCCGGAACAAAACTTAAAAGTTGTAAATTATATCCGCCTACTGTTATGTGTGCAATGAATAGGCCTGCGAATAATATACCTATAGGGTTTGATACGCCGAGCAATGCGACTGATATACCGTTAAAGCCTTCAGGAGCTATTACGTCAAGCACCTGCATATATTTACCTGTAGAGCCAAGATACATAAGTGCTCCACCGATTCCTGCAAGTACACCTGATATTGACATTGCAAGTATGATATTTTTTTTGTCATTTATACCTGCATATCTACTCGCATCTTTGTTCATACCACAGGCTTTTAATTCAAAGCCGAAAGTAGTTTTTTCGATAATTATATATATTATTACTACTGCCATTATTACTATTAAAAGTGCCATATCCAAGTTTGCATCAGGAAACAGTATATCAAGACCGATCCTTGGTGTTTTTGCAGATTCTGCTACAGGCAGTGTTTGGTTTTTTAACTGGTCATATAATTTTAGTTTAGGAATCATCATATTTACGAAAAATATTCCTATATAATTTGTCATAATAGATGATATAACTTCATTTACATTTGCTACGGCTTTTAAAAATCCCGGTATGAATCCCCATAATCCTCCGGCAATTCCTGCAAGTATAAGAGCTACAATAAAATGTATTACAGGAGGCAAAAATGTAAATTTTATACCGACTAAAACAGCTACAAATGAACCTAATGTAAATTGTCCTGCCGCCCCTATGTTAAAAAGTCCGGTTCTAAAAGCAAAACCTACAGCAAGACCTGTCATTATAATAGGTACTGCTAAATTTACTGTTTGACCTATTCCTGTCATACCGTTTACAAGTCCGCCTTGTAATATTGTGATAAAACCTGCACTCGCTTGCTTGGCATTTGATACCAAAAGAATTATAAGTCCGAAGAGCAAACCGGCAAGTATAGCCATTATAGATGAAGAAAAACTTATTATTGATTTTTGAAAATTTTTGTTATTGTTTTTCATATCCTATACCTCTCTTTGTTCCAGCCATATATAATCCAAGTTCTTGTGTAGTAGTAGTTTTAGGATCTATGTCTGCAACTATCTCGCCCTCATACATTACAAGTATCCTATCACTTAAATTCATAACTTCATCCAATTCAAAAGATACTAATAAGACTACTTTTCCTTTATCTCTTTGCTCAACCAATTTTTTGTGAATGTACTCTATTGCACCTACGTCTAATCCTCTTACAGGTTGTACTGCTATTACAATATCAGGATCTCTGTCAAGTTCTCTTGCTATTATCGCTTTTTGCTGATTGCCTCCGGACATTCCTCTTACGATTGACTCTTCTCCCTGTCCGCTTCTTACGTCATATTGCTCTATAAGTTTTTTTGCATATTTTGATATTTCGTCAAATTTTATAAAACCGTTTTTTTGAAACCTGTCATCATAATAAGTTTGTAGGACAAGATTTTGGGCAAGAGTATAATCAAGTACAAGACCGAATTTATGTCTATCTTCAGGAATATGAGCCATTCCGTCCAAACATCTTTTTCTTATACTCTCGTTAGTTATATCTTTTCCGTTTAAAATAATTTGACCTGATTCCACATGTATAAGACCTGTTATTCCGTATACAAGTTCCGACTGTCCGTTTCCGTCTATACCGGCAATTGTTATTATTTCACCTTTTCTTGCTGTAAATGATACATTGGATACCGCATTTTTTCCTGCGTGTATTTGGTCTTTTATAGTGAGGTTTTTTACTTCAAGGACTGTATCGCCGGCTTGCTGTTCTTTTTTATCAACATTCAGATTGACTTTTCTGCCTACCATCATTTCCGACATTTCTTCTTTTGAGGTAGATTTTACATCAACAGTTCCTATATATTTGCCTTTTCTCAGTACGCTACATCTGTCTGCAACAGCCTTTATTTCATTGAGTTTGTGAGTTATAAAAACTATTGATTTACCTTCTTTTGCCATTTGCTTCATAATTTCCATGAGCTCATCTATTTCTTGTGGAGTAAGTACAGCTGTAGGCTCATCAAATATTAATATATCATTGTCGCAGTACAACATTTTGAGAATTTCAACTTTTTGTTGCATGCCTACCGTTATATCTGATATGTACGCATCAGGATTTATGTTGAATTTATAATTTTCAGAAAGCTCAACTACTTTTTTTCTTGCCTCTGTCATCTTTAAAAATCCGGCATTTACAGTTTCGTGACCTAATACAATGTTTTCAAGCACAGTAAAATTATGAACAAGCTTGAAATGTTGATGTACCATACCTATACCGAGATCATTGGCTATATTTGGGTTGTTTATATCTTCTTTTTTTCCATTTATATATATTTCACCTTCTTCAGGCTGATATAGACCGAATAATACACTCATAAGAGTAGATTTTCCGGCGCCATTTTCACCCAACAAGGCATGGATTTCACCCTTTTCAATATGCAATGTAACATCGTCCAGTGCTTTGAAATCACCAAATTTTTTGGTAATATGATTCATTTCAATTACATTACTCAATTAGTGTTCGCCTCCTTATTTTATATTTCAAATTAATAATTTATATGGTTTGAATACTAAATTATTTAGTTTGAATTTAATAAAAAATAATTTCCAATTTATAGTTATAAATATAGTATTAATTTTAATTTAGCACTTGGATAACGAGACAGACAAATGAAAGGCGAAGGAGTGTACTAATGTTACGTGACTGAGCCTTGATATGAAGTCTAACGAAGTTAGGCAAGCTGATAAATTAAAATTTAGTTGTTTAAATTATTTTTATTAAAGCCAAGTGGCATTATTTCACTTAACTTATACTCCTTATAATCTTGCTCTGATTTTGCAAGGATTATGATAAAATTATTATAATCACAAAATTCCATCATAACCTGCCTGCATACACCGCAAGGAGGAGTATATTCAAATTCACCTTCCTTTGTAGTTTCAAGACCTCCTACAATGGCAATAGCGTCAAACTCTCGTACACCTTCAGAGACAGCTTTGAAAAAAGCTGTTCTTTCTGCACAATTGGTAGGTGAATATGTTGCATTTTCTACGTTGCAACCTTGATATATTTTTCCATTTTTTGCGAGCAGAGCTGCACCTACTTTAAAATTGGAATAAGGGGTGTATGCGTTTTCCCTTGCTTTAAACGCAAGTCGTATTAATTCACTTTTATTCATAATCATTTCCTTTCGATTGGAAAATATAATTATATTTTATTTATATATTGAAACATACAAATTAATTACATCTATTATAACAATTGTATTATAATTTAATTACAAAAAACAAAAAAGGACATATGGCATATTTGGGAATAATTATACCATATTTTTTAAGAGTTTTGAAGTAATTTACTATAAAATAGTCAACGTATATACAGATAAATTTGAATAAATGAAAAAAGTATGGAAGTAAAATATGTTATTTACAATATACTATACAATAAGTATTTATGATATAATAATATTATAAAATCAAATAATAAATACATATAAACAATATATTTTAAATAATAAAAATTGCAATTTTTTTTAACAAGGAATCAGTATTATAAAAAAGACGAGGAAGGAGCGAGAGATATGTGTAGAATATCAGAGATGTTGAGAGAAGAAGGCAGATTGGAAGGAATGGCTGAAGGTAGATTGGAAGGAGAGGAAAAAGGAATACAAAATATAATAGAAGTATATAGAAATGAATTATTTTTAGATAAAGAAGAGATAGTGTCAAGAATAAAGGCGAAGTTTGATTTGACATATGATAATGCACAAAGTTATGTAGATAGATTTTATAAAAAATAGACATAGGGATAAAAGTGAAAAATATTTGGATATTAAAATATTAAAAACCGCTCATATTTATAAATAATACTAAAAATCAATAGAATTATAGAAAAATAGTGTTGTGTAAATTTCATTAAAATATAACACTGTTTATAGAGTTTTCAGATAAATTATCTATTATTCTATTATGGATTAGTATAAAATATAGATGTTGAGCGGTTTTTTACACTTATTCTTTATCTTCTCTCCATACGTCTGCTGATTTTTTCCAACCGAATACTTTTGGGGATATGGAGTATGCAACACCTATGCCCATACCTATAGAGAGTGCCAATTTTATGCTTTCAAAGCCTTTGCGTATTGCTTCTGTTTCATTTCCTATTATTCCATAATATGCCGTATAATAAATCCAAGCACCAGGAACTATTGTAAATATACCACAAAGCAAAAACATAGTGGTCGTTGCTTTATACTGTACAGATAAATATCTTGATACTACGGTAAGCACCAAACTTGTCATAAATGTTGCTATTATAGGTCTGTGAAAATTAAGGTTTACAGCGAGATATACAGCCCATCCTATACTGCCAACAAAACCGCAATGTAGATAATATTTTTTCGGAACGCTGAAAAGTACGGAAAAAGCACTTGTTCCTATAAAAGCGGCAATGAGCTGAAGTACTACATAACTCATATAAGACCTCCTATAATAATCCAAATTCTAAGAGCAACACCTACACCGGCAGCTATACAAGTGGCGGTTATAAGTGCATCTACCATTCTGATAAGTCCTGATACATGATCGTTTTCCAAAAAATTTCTTATTGCATTGGTTATAGGGATACCAGGTACCAATGGGAATATCGCTCCTATTATTATTTTATCCAGATAGTTTCCGATGCCGAGGCTGTATAATATATGACAAAGCAGTGTTACCAGAGCACTTCCGGCAATATAACTCATAATTTTAGGTATATATAATTTCGGAACTATATACAATAAGAAAAAATAAAGTGCAACTCCGGCTATAAAAGATACAAAAGTATCATAAAAACTTCCTCCGAACAAATAACAGAAACTTCCGCTTCCAAGACCGGAGCATACAACTTTTGTCAGCTTTGATGATGATTCCAAATTTTCTATATGTTTAAGCTCATCTTTTATATCTTCGTATTTGAAATTTTGGCTTGCCAGTTTTCTTGAAAGCTCGTTTAGAGCTTCTACTCTGCATAAATTTGTGGATGCCAAGGGTACATAGCATATGCGAGTTGAGTATAGTTCACCGTCTATAGTTATTGATGCAAATATAGCATTTGCGATAACATAAGCATTAAAATCGTTTAAACCGAGACTTTTTGCACCATAATTCATAGCGGCATTAATTCTAAAAATTTCACCGCCGTTGGACAGCATAAGAGAACCCATATGGGTAACAGTTTTGAAATATTCAAGTTGTCTTTTGCTATCAGTCATATGTCTACCTCTTTTATATTAATACTGATATTTGTTTAATTAATGGATAAAATGTATATAGTTTTTTTACTTTGAATATACTTATACTAAAACTCAATAGAGCTATAGAAAATATCATTGTGAAAATTCATTAAAATATAATACCGTTTATGGACTTCTTGTATAAATTATCTATTATTTCATTAGGGATTATAGTAACTTTTAGTATAAGCTTATAAAAAATCAGGCTTATTGATAATTATTGTATAAAATATCAACAAGCCGAAATTAAAAGTTTGATGTGATACAGTTATTTTTTCAATAACTCATCAGAGTCCAGCATTATAGTTACTGGACCATGATTTTCTATATTTACGAGCATATCTGCGCCGAAGATGCCGGTTTTGACTACTATGCCATTTTCTTTCAGCTTAGATGCAAATTTTTCATACATTTCGTTGGCATATTCTGGTTTTCCTGCCTCTATAAAGCTCGGTCTGTTGCCGTGTTTGCAGTTTGCGTATAGAGTGAATTGAGATATGAGAAGTATTTCTCCATTGTAATCAGCTATAGATAAATTCATTTTGCCGTTTTCATCCTCAAATACTCTGAGTTTGGATATTTTGTCAACAAGTTTGTTCAAATCATCATCAGTATCTGTGTCACATACGCCGAGTAATACGACGAAACCTTTTTCTATACTTTCTTTGAGTTTATATTCTCCGTCTGTTTTTATTGATACGCTTGATTTAAGAGATCTTTGCACCAATGCTCTCATAGTCTTTCCTTTCTATTTTTACTCTATTTTTTTGCAAGCTTTTTGCCTTTTTTAGCAAACTTCATACGTTTTTTTACATCAGCAATGAATGCTTTTTCGTCTTCAATCTTGTTTATATATACGGTATCGCTCAATCCTTTTTTTTGCATTTTTATGTTTATACCTTTTTTTGTCAGTTTATCTATAGATTCCATATCTTGATACAGCAAGAATTTACCTGAATATATCAAACCGTTTTCGTACATAAGTATGTTTTTGATAGAGATAAATGATACAAGTGTCACAAAATATACAAATAAGGCAAATGTAAAAATCATGGTAGGAGTCTTTTTCTCCTGAAGTATGAACATAACCACATAAAATGCACCTATTGCAAGCATTACATATCCCATAGTTTTCACCGTGGACTTGTGTTTATATTCACCAACCTTATTACCGGCTAATTTTTTGAACCTTAAAAAATGATTACCTACGAAAATAGTGTAGCCTAATACAACGGCGATCATAAATATATTGCTTATAAGTATGTCTCTCAAAATATTACCTCCTAAAATAAAAACTTCATCTTATATATTATACTATATAATTTACAAAATATTAACATTTATATGTAAATTTATTCCATATTACGAGTTTTTAATATATAATATAAAATATATATGTTAAAAGATTGACAGTATATAACCTTTAAATTATATATTTTTTTCTTGAATTTGTATAGCTTTTTATATCAAAATTTGAGAAAATGGATACAGACTAAGTCTGAGAGTATAAATTTTTTGATTGGCTTATGATAATTTAAGACTTAGCTTTACTGTGGAGGTATTTATGAATAAAAAATTTTTGATTGGAATAATAGTTGTACTTGGAGTTATAGTTTCGTTAATCGTAGCAAAGATATTTTTGGACTTTGCAGATAAAAATACGGAAATACCAATAAATGCTAAGAATTGGGATGAGCAAATATATGCTATGCGTACCAATTATATAGGAGAAAATTCAAAAGTATCAAAGATAGTTAATTCGCTTAAATTTCCTGAAGAATTGAAATATTCAGGGATAGAGTTGCAAACATCTGACAGCTTGCCAAAATCTCTCAATATAATATTCAGCTCATCAAACGAAAATCAGGAAACTACAAAAAACATCAAGTCCAATTTCAGTTACAATGCAATGATAATATTGTCACTCATCGAAAATTGTGACAAAGTTGAGCTGTCTATAAATAAAAATGGAGCATTGTATACAATAGAGTCGAGACAAAGACAATGGGCGACAGAATTGGTTGGAAAAGATCCGTTTGAATCTACAGCAACACTTGAAGATTTCAAAGAATATATAAAACAGATAGACTCGATAGATTTTAATGAGGTTCAAACATATACTCCAAATTTAGAAGAAAGTATATCAAATGCCATATTATCTCATAATAAGGACAAAGTGTATAATGGAGAATTTGCAGCTCAAGGACATATAACATTAGGAACGGAAGTGGATGGTATAAATACAACAGCTTATGTATATATGACATATGCTCAGTTTCAATTTCAAAATGGAATATTTGAAGAATGTGCGGGGCTAAGCTCACCGGCAGTTATAACTTTTACAAAAGATGAATATGGTAATTATAAGTTGTCAGAATTTACAGAGACGAAAGACGGTTCATTGTATGAAATAAGCCTGCAAGAATTGTTTCCCGATGACATAATAGATATGATTAAACTCTACAGTTCCAATACTAAACAACAAGAAAATGTGAACAATCAGATAGTATCATCAGCAAAAGAATACCTTACAGAAATAGGCAGAGAGGATGCTAAGATAGCATTAAGCTATCAGGAAAAAAACTATCCCCCTCTATCACCGCAAAACTCTGAAATATATGATATACTTTACAAAGCGTATGCAGATTTTCCATATTATGTAGGAACTTTGGAAAAACTCGAAAATCATATAAGATATGAGTACAAGACAAGCTATGAAAAACAGGATTTATCAGATATATTTTCATATACAAAGACTAATATGAATACAGGAGATATAGAGGAGCATGTAAAGGTGCAAATATCAGGTGGAGATATAAAAGCATTGGAAGGGGAAATAAGGAGTACTTTCTACGAATTTAAAAAATCATATGATGCGGACAGACAAGCCGCTCAAGGATATAACAATTAAAAAATGTAAAAATAAGTGTATTTGTAAGATTCTGACTTTATAAATAAAAAATAAATTTTAACCCGAAAACGTTGATTTCAGAGCATTTTTTGTTTTTTAAAAATATCCTTATTGTATATGATTATCTATGGTATAGTAAGTATTATGTCATATATAAAACAACAACAAATAAATAAGTTAGGCATGTATATATTTTGTAAGGATATCATGTATATGGACGTGTTATCCTTACAAAATATATTTAAAGATAAATCCTTATTTGTTATAATCAAATGTATGAAAAAATGAGTATGAAGTATAGAAGTAGGAAATAATAGAAATTTAAGCGCTGAACAAACTATATTAATCATTATAAGTGTAAAATGTAATTAAGTATGTTGTTAACATTATGGATAGTTTTTCAACACTATTTGGATAAATACCATTTTTGCCAGAAATAACAATTAGAGTCTCTTTATATCAACTAAGTTAGAATAAATTACCCTATCTCATTATAAAATCTATAGATGTGGGCGATTCTAATAGATATACTGTAGTAAGTAGATTACATAAATATCCAAATTGATAAAATTATAATAAGGGGAAAAATGAAAAAAAATATTAAAATAGTTTTTTTATATATAATTTTTGTATTATCTACTAAAATTGCTTTATTGAGTATTGATTCAATAATTTTTAATGAAGCTGATTTTACAAAGAAAACTTACTTTTTATCAGTGTCAATAATGAATATTTTACCAGTAATTTTTGTGAAAATATTTAATATAAAAAAAGATCATATACTTACACTATTAGTGATAGATGCTTATTTAATAACACAATCCCTTTGGGTAAATTCTAATTTACTTTGGATTGTTACATTAATATATTTTATAATAAATTGTATATTACTTTATAGATTAAATAAAAAAATAAAAATACTTTAAAAATAGAGAATTTATTATTCTATAGATAAATAAATTCTCTATTTTTGTCTTTTTAAACCCCAATGTGAGCTTTTAATTTTATGTTTATTCAATATATCGTTCATCTATTTTCGTATTTATCTTATTTCAAAATAAATTAATGTTTTAGGTTTACAGTATAATTTATCCATAATCTTATTAAAAATAGTATAATATTTAATTAATGGATAAAGATTTATATAAGTTAATTTATTTTAAGTATACTTAACTCTACTTAGCTAAAACATTTTTAAAAACAGAAATATCAATTATTCTATTAACTTTTATACTAAAAATCTTTTAAAAAGACATATATCATATAGAATAATGCGATAGATAGTCACAAAAAATATATAATATGGAAATAAAAACTGTGTGATATTTAAAATTGAAAATAGTATTAGTATAATTAAACATAGATTGAAAAAAAATAAACCCCCATTTGAAATGGGGGTGAGATAACTTAAACAGAGTTAATATAAATATATTATTCTTCTATTTTATCTATAAAAAACATTTTTATACTTGAAATTATTTGTAATATGAATATGAATAAAACTACGAAACCTCCTGCGGCTGCAAGTGATTTAACACCTTGAACACCTTGCTCTCCACCGCCGAATGCAGCCATTATTATAGCTATTATACCTATTGTAACTCCCCATAATATTTTTAAAGATCCGGGAGCTTCAGAACCTATAGGTATGTCTTTTATGCACATAGATGCTACGTTGTTTGCAGTTGCATCGGCTGCTGTAACGAATGAAATAAGGATTACAAATATATTTATAGGTATTAATATTGTTCCAAGACCGAACGGCATATTTTCTATGAACTGATATAGAGCCGTAACCGAATTGGCATTTTGTATAGTGCTTACAAGATCCACTTGGTTTGTAATTTGCATATTTATAGCTGCATTACCCCAAACTCCGAACCAAATTATACCGAATATTGCAGGTAATATAAGATTTATTATCAAGCATTGTCTTATAGTTCTACCATAAGATATTTGTCCTAAGAATATTCCTGTAACAGGAGCATAAGCAATCCATACTGACCAGTCGAACAGTGTCCATGAACGAGTAAGTGCGGCTCCACCTATATCTATAGGGTCCAATCCCCAAGACCAGAAATTTTGCAACCATTCAGCCATACCTGCTGTTGTATTTCTAAGTATGAAAAGTGTAGGACCTGTAACTATTATAAGTATTAAAAGTCCATAATAAAAATATGCATTTAATCCTGCCAATTTTTTAAGACCGTTGTCAAGTCCGACATAAGAAGATAATGTAAATGCCGCAATTATAAGCACACCAATTCCTATGAAAAGTGGAAGTGTGACATCTACTTTATATGAATAGCTTATACCTGTACTTATTAAAACTATGCACATAGTAAGACCTGAGCAAAGACCAAGAACTATAGCAAGCATAGAAAGAGTATCTACCACACTTGCAAAAGCGCCTTTTCTAACTTTTTCGCCAAATAAAGGCTCTAATGTAGATGTTACGTTTAATTGTTTTTTCTTGTTGAAGTATACATATGCAACTATTACACCTGTCAAAGCATATAAAGCGTATGGTAAAAATGTCCAGTTGTAAAAGCATCTGCCTATTGCAAATCTTACAGCCTCTGCACTTCCCGGTTCTATTCCGAGAGTTTCAAGTTCTCCGTAAATATTTCCTAAATATATAAGAGGCTCATTTACTCCCCAAGTAACTATACCTGTTGCAACCCCACCTGTAAGTGTCATTGCAAACCATGTGCCGAAAGAGTATTTAGGCTTTGCATCTTTTCCGCCTATTTTTATACTTCCGATTTTAGAAAATAATAATGCGAACACAAGAAATAAAGTTATGATTGTAACCCATTGATACAGCCAACCGAAGCTTTCAAGAGACCAGGCAAAAAATTTGTTTGATGTTTCTGTCAAAGCTTGATTATTTACTATACCTATTATTGCAGCTAATGCTACAAGTATAAAAGACGGTACGAAAACTTCCCATCTTATATTTTTCTTTTGGTTTTCCATTTTATAGCACTCCTTTTTATGTATTAAATTTAATTATCTTATAATTTCAAGAAGTTTATTTGATTTAATAATATTGTATATTTTTTGAATATCTTTACTCAAATTTCTGTCTTTATCCAAAAATGGTATTTCTTCTCTTATTATTTTGTATGCTTTTGATGTAACCTCACCGAGTTTATGGTTACCTCTTAAATCTATTGCTTGAACGGCGTGCATAGCTTCTATTCCGATTATATATCTTATGTTATCCACTATTTTGTATAATCTTGATGCGGCAAGCGGAAGGTTTGATGCATGGTCTTCTATTGTGCCGGCAAGTGAATAAAAATCCATTGAATTCGGATTTGCAAGTCCTCTGTTTTGAGTATCAAGCATAGTGAATGTTTTTTGTATTGTTCCATATGCTATACTTTCTACTTCTTTGGCAGTTAAAAATCTTGTGAGTTTTGTAAATGCCGGATCTGCAAGTTTTATAGTTCTGTAGCAGGATGATTTTGATAAATGGCTAAGTCCTGTTGCAAGCATTTCTATACCTACTGCAAGAGTTGTAGTTTCAAAATTTGCACTTACAAATGATGAGTTTTCTTCAAGTATTATACAAGGGTTGTCATCAGTAGTATTAAGCTGAATATTAAGGTATTTTTTTACAAATTCGAGTTCGTCTAAAATACTTCCGTTTATTGAGTGTGCGCATCTGAAGCTTAGAGGATCTTGAAGTGCTCTTTCAGGGTCTTTATCGTGAAGGAAACTTCCTTTTAAATAATTTCTGCAATCTCTTGCAACTTTTATTTGTCCATATATTCCTCTTGTAACGTTTACATCTTCTCTTAATTGTTCCATAACTCCGTTTAGACCTTCAAGGCTTAAACAAAATATTATGTTTGATAAATCTACTATTTCTTCGATTTCTCTCAGTGCCATAACAGCCATAGCCTCACCTTGTGCATTTGATGACACTATGCTAAGACCGTCTTTAGGTCCTAATATTATAGGTTTCAGTCCTTCCATATCCATAGCTTTTTTGGAATTCATGACTTCACCTTTATATGTAACGTCTTCTTCGCCTATAAAAGCAAGTCCTATATGACTTAGTGTTGTTATATCGGCTTCACCTATTGAACCTCTCATAGGAACTCTTGGATGAATTCTATGATTTAAAAAATCTACATATGCTTGCATAAGTTCAAGTGACATACCTGTATGACCTGACAAAACCTTGTTAAGTCTTAAAAGTAAAATTGCTCTTACATCTTCTTCGCTGTGATAAGGCGGTACTCCTAAGCAGTGTGTATTCAGAAGATTTTTATTATATTGAGTGAAAAAATCCTGATCAAATTCTTTGTCCTTGTTCCAACCTACACCTCTGTTAAGTCCGTATACAGGCTTGCCTTCAGCCGCCATATCGAACAATACTTGTCTTGCTTTTGCAACTCTTTCTTTTGCTTCTTCATCTACATCCACTTTCTGATAGTTGAACGAAATGTTGTACACATCTTCAAGTGTGAGATTACTTCCATTTAGAATTTTTGTATCCATATCTCCCTCCTAAAACATTTTTTACATTTTCAAATAAATAATTTTTATAAATTTTGAAACATTTACAATTAAATTTAATTATTATAAAAAATTACGTTTTAATACTTGCATTTGGATAATTGTGTATGAATATTTATTTGAAAATAATTATATAAGATATATCTTTAAAATTATCAAGCTTAACATATAAAATTATTGTTTTATACATATTTTAGGCAAGATAATTTTTAAGATATATTTTTACAAAATTGGTAAATCTACATTAAAATCTAACTTTAATAAATAAGTGTAAAAATATTAAAATTTGATATATTGTTTATTATAAAGCGTTTTGATGCTTGTTTAATAATATTTTAATTATTTATACTACTTTCCTTTTCTACTATAGCTTCGATTATTTTTTCAGGTGTTGCAGGATAATTCGTGATATTTGTTCCAAGAGCGTTATTTATAGCGTTTATAACAGCCGGTGCCGGAGCAACACAGCTCATTTCGCCCACGCTTTTGATGCCGTACGGAGCGGATTCATCTTCCGACTCTATGAGTAATATATCTATTTTAGGCATATCCTGAGAGTTTAATATATGATATTTGGATAAAGAATTTGTCTTTACATTGCCTTTTTCATCATAGACAATTTCTTCGCTTAATGCCATGCCGAGACTCATATGCGCTCCACCATAAATCTGTCCTTCTACGAGTGAAGGGTTTACAGACTGACCTATGTCATGAACAGCTAACGAATCTGTTATTTCAACTATTCCTGTGTATTTATCAATTTTTACTTCTACAAAAAATACTGCAAATGATGCAGGATTTGCCTCCTGTTCATGATGCACGTATACTGTCATGGCTTCAAAATTATTTTTTTCGGCAAATTTTACAAGTTCGCTGTAATCTACACTTTCACCTGTTTTTTTACAAAATACTTTTCCGTTATCTGTATATACATCTTTTCTATCAAAATTTTTTAATTGAACTGCTGTATCGATTAATTTTTCTCTTAATTGCTCGCCTGCTTTTTTTATTGCGCCACCGTTTACAAATGTAACTCTGCTCGCTTGAGTTCCAGCAGCATCATAAGGTGTGTATAAAGTATCCGCTTCTGTCATTCTGATTTTTGCAGGTTCAAGATCAAGTGCTTCAGCAGCTATCTGAGTCAATGATGCTATTGTACCACAGCCTTGTTCATGAACGGATATTTTCACAAGTGCGGTTGAATCACTGAAAAGTGTAAATTCAACATTACAAAAATCAGGAAATGCGCCTTTATATCCGTTTCCATGAGTCGCAGCAGCAACTCCAATACCGTATGCGTATCTGTCGGTATTTTTTTTGTATATATTTTCTTTTCTTTTGTACCAATCGAATCTTTCCATACCTTGTTTCATACACTCTATTACTTGTGCATTTCCCAAATTCGGTCCGCCTGTAGGGTCATCTTGATATGGTTTTGCTAAATTAAGTAATCTTAATTCGCAAGGATCCATATTTAATTTTCTTGCGACGTCATCAATATTCAACTCGCTGATTGCATGTGACTGCGGTCCGCCGTATGCTCTTGCTGCGCCGCCTGGAATTGTATTGGTATAATATGATTTACCTTCTGCACATTGACTTGGTATTTCGTACAATCTGAAAAGTTTTTTCATAAAAGCGTTTACTATACTTGTGGCATTTGTATCATATGCTCCGCCGTCTACATATGCATCTATTTTTCTGCCGAGAATCTTTCCTTCTTTAGTAACCGCAGTTTCAATATCCACTTGTACAGGATTTCTTGAAACAGTGCCTACTAATGTGTCATATCTATCCATATAAAGCATTATAGGTTTTTTCAAATCAAGTGTTATAAATGCTGATAACGGCTCTAATATCGGCTGTTGTTTGCCTCCGAACGAGCCTCCCATATTGGACTTTATGACTCTTACCTTGTTGTAAGGAAAATCGAGTATTCTTGATATGTGCATTTGAACGGCAAAAGCCACTTGACATGGTGTCCAAACTATAAGATTACCGAAAATATCTATTTCACTTAAACATATATGAGGTTCTATTGCCAAGTGATGAATTTTTTGAGTAGAACCGCTTGTCTTTACTATATAGTCGGCATCCTTTTTTGACTGCTCGAAATCCCCATAGGCTATTGATTTTTTATAACATAAGTTAGTATCATTTTTAATTATAAATTCATCTTTTATAGAATCTTTGAGATCTACGACCGCTTTTAATTCTTCGTAATTTACTTTTATTTTTGCAAGTGCTTTTTCAACGGAATCTTTGCTTTTTCCGACTACTATTCCTATTCTGTCACCTACAAATCTTGCCACATCGTTTATCAGTTTTTCATCTCTTTTTCCCTGTATGCCTGTGAACCATTCCATAGAGTTGTAATAGTTGGTATGCTCTACGTCTTTAGATGTATATATTTTTACTATACCGTCCACTTTTACAGCTTCACTTATATCCAAGCTGTACTTTGCGTGGGCTTTTGTGGATAATATAAGTTTTGCAAATAAGACATCTTTTCTCTCCATATCGAGAGTGTACTGAGTTTTTCCTATGGCACGTTCATATGAGTCTTCTCTCATAATTCTTTTACCTAAATATTTATATTCCATTGTCATGCCTCAATTCTTCCAATATATCGCTCAAAATACCATAAATTGCTTGTCTTTTATAATACTTTGACTCTCTGTTAGGTATAGCTTTTTCAACTATATCAAAACCTATTTTTCTAATTTGTTCATCTTCTATTTGACGTATATTTTTTCCGTTAAAATATTGCTCCAATTCTATTGCGTTTATAGCCTTTATTCCAATAGCCCCTATATATATATGAGATTTTTCTATTTGAAAATCCTTCAGTATAAACACACTGCCACAGTTTATTTTTGAAATTGTAACTTCTTTTCTTGAACCGAGTTTGGAAAAGTAGTTGTATTTTGAAGTCTTAGGTATGATTATTTTTGTAATCACTTCATCTTTTTCAAGATTTGTCTTACCTCTTCCTATTATCAAGTCATCAACTTTTAATGTTCTTTTAATGCCGTTTGAGTTTATAACTTCACATAGTGCATTCAAGCTGAATAATACCGGTAGTGTATCTGCACTTTGAGAAGCATTTGCTACATTGCCGCCTATTGTAGCTCTGTTTCTTATCTGTTTTGAACCCACATGTCTTGTTGCAGTGGCAAGAGAATGAAAATTATCTTTTATTATATCGTTGTCAGCAATGTCTTGTATTTTTGTGATAGAGCCTATTTGTACATTGTCATCAAATTCTTCAATAAAATTAAATTCTGATATTTTTGTCAAATCTATAAAATCTTTATTAAATATTCTCTTTTGTTTCATTTCTACCATAACATCAGTGGCACCTGCTAAAAGTATTGTGTTTTCATCTTTCAGTTTTAACACTTCTACAAGTTCTTTTTCATTATTTGGCTGATAAAAATTATTCATTTTGAGCCTCCGCTAATAATGCCCTTGTTGCATCGAATATGCTCGCATATCCTGTACATCTGCATAGATTGCCTTCGATTGCTTCTTTTACATCTTCCATAGTAGGATTTTCATTGTTCATCATAAGAGCTTTTATACTGAGTATCATTCCGGGTGTGCAAAATCCGCATTGTATTGCACCGTTATCTATAAAAGCTTTTTGTATTTTGTCAAGCTGTCCATTTTTTTCCAAGCCTTCTATTGTAATTATTTCCGTATTATTTATTTGCCCTGTAAGAACTGTACAGCTTGTAACAGCTTTAGAATCCATAATCACAGTACAGGCGCCGCATTCTCCTTCGGAGCAGCCTTCTTTTACACCTTTTAAATTTAAATCGTCCCTCAAAAAATCTATAAGTCTTTTTGTAGGATCTACTTCCATATTCATCTGCTTTTCATTAATTTTAAACTGTATGTTCAATTTTCTTCACCCCTTAATTAAAAAGCATATTTGTTATATTATTAACATAGTATTAAACAAATTTATAAAATTTTGTATAAAGAAATATCTAAATAAGTATAGATATTTTTTTGTATTTTTATTCTAATATATAAATTTAAAAAAAATGTCAAATATTTTTCAATATTTGACATTTATAAAGCAAATTGCTGTCATTTTGACTTATATATTTTATCAATATGAGAATACAGTTGTTCTTTTCCCCAAGAAAATCCTACTGTGTTATACTGTTTTAGCGATTTTTCGAAGTAATATTTAGCTTCGTCAAATGATTGTTGCTTTAATCGTACAAGACCTAATCTTGAAAATAACAGGGCAAGAGATGGATGTATTTCTTTGTCATGGCAAATGGAGATTGCGTCCATATAGTATTCAAAAGCGTCATCAAATTCATTTTGTAAAAACTTTGCTTCTCCTTTTACAAAGCTACAAGCGGCTATATTGAATTTCATCTTATAAAGTTTATGTTGTTTTTTGAATATTTCTTGCGCTTCTTCTACTTTTTGTATACCGCTTTTAAAATTATGTTCAAGAACGTCATAATATCCTTTAAATCTTAGGTAAATAGCATATTGTACTTCGCTCATCATATCTTTGTAATCGTTGTGGAGGGTTTTTAAATGTGATTTCATCATTTTCAAATCATTTATATTTATGGAATATTGAATGAATTGAAGATGTGCCTGGAAGATTCCTATAAAATAATCCAATGATTCTGATAGTCTGAGTATCTCATTTAATTTTTCCTGAGCTTCGTCAAACTTGCCTATACTCTTATAAAATCTTGCATAGCAAAAGAGCATATTTATTTTGACTTTCAGTATGGTTTCACTATATTTGTTTTTAAGATTATCCATTTCTTCCATAAGCTCTTCATATTTGTTTTTAAACATATTTTCATCTATATTGAAATTTACGGAATAGCTGTATTCTTCATCAAGCGCAATAGGGAAAAATTCGTGCGAAATATTATATATTTTGTTAAATTGTTTACATTTATATATGAATGCTTTATCCATATATTTTGCCATGGTAAGATGATATATTATTATGGTGTAGTATTTGTTGTCTATGCTATAATTATCACATAGTATGCTTTCATAATAATCAGCAATCTTTTTGTGAATATATTGTTTTTCTATATTTTTGATAGACGAACAGATGTACTCTTTTTGTAGATTGTTGCAAAATTCAATTTCGACATAATCCTGCTCTGTATTTTCTATGAGTATTCCTCTGTTTATAAGCTGTGATACTTCTTGTACAACTTTATCGACATCAATATTCAAGATGTCTGATAGTGTATTTATATCAACTCGGTTTTTCATTATAGATAATAAATTGAGTATTCTAAGAGATGTCTGTGTTTTACAGGAAAGATTTACGCTCATAAAAGCGTTATACATCTCTTTTGTAACTCCGTTATTCATCAAATAATTTATTAAAAACGGATTTCCTCCGCTTTGAACAATGAGATTGTTTATTTGCTCATCACTTAAATTTGAATATGCTTTTTTTAAATCGTTAAAGTTGAGATTTCCGAGTTTTATTTCTGTAAAAAGGTCTTCTGTAGAAAGTGAGTTTAAAAAATATGTGAGTTTGTTATCTAAGTCCATACTATAAGTAGCTATAAGAAGTATTTTATTTTCAGAGCGTATTATGAAGTTGAACAGTTCTTCTATCGATTCGACATCCGACAAATCTAAATTATCTATTATGAGTATAACTTTTTGTCCGTTTGCCACTATATCATATAAAGATGAAGAATCAAGCAATAAATTGTTTCTTATTTTATTTATTATATAGTTGAAAACTTCGTATTTACAAGGTGTATATCCATTGGAAATACTATAATCAATTATCTTTGTGTCATTGTTTTGTTGTAGCTTGATACTGTTTAATATTTCGGTTTTACCGCTGCCGCTTGCTCCTTTTATTCCTATATGCCTGTATTTTTCACCTTGATTAAATTTTGTTATCTCTGAAAGTGTATAAAATATTTGATCATCTCTATAATATTCGTTACCTATATTGGCGATTTTATCAGCGTTTGCGTCATATCCGAAAATATCTGACATTTTCTTGTCTATTTCAGCTATTTTTGAGAATATGCCAAGTGAATTATAGGCGGTTATAAGATTTTTATAAGGTGTTTCGTCATATTCATTGAGCTTAATCATAAATTCGCAAGTTATAATTACATTTTCATAATTCATTACATGCATAAAATGTTGAGATATTTCGATTAATTTTCTGTATATATTTTCGTTATATATATTTTTGAAATTTCTTATGTAATCATCAAGGGATATACCGTATTCAAAATTCAAATCTTCAAAAATTTCATCAGAAAAATACGAGTATATATTCTGCAAATCATCTTTGCACATATCTTTATATTCCAAAGAGTTTATAATGTCCAAGTCATTTAAAACGGATATGTTTTCATTGAGTCTTATTTTGGAATTTTTCTCCGTTAAAATAACATCTCCTCCCAATTTTTGTTTTATTACGTATATTGTATTTCTCAAATTTCTGTCAGCTTTTTGCTCGTTTTTATCATGCCATAGCATAAGTTGAAGTTTTTTTCTGCTGTATGATTTCTTATCAGATAAAATTATGAGCAGCAAAGCAGACTTCATAAAAGGAAACTCTATTTCCTTTCCATCAGCCAATATGCGTGTTCCACCATATAGCCGTACTTCTAAAGTTTTCATAGTTCTTTCTCCCATATTTATTCTCACAAGGTATAATATTGTAATATATTTATTTTAAAAGACGTTAAGTTCATAGCTTATCACTCATTTCGCTATGAAAGTCTTAAAAATAATTTCCAATTTTATAGACTTGTCATAAATTTTTATTTGTTGACAAATATAAAATGTAGGTAAAAAATTATGATATATTATAACATAAATTTTATATTTATTTGATAATTATATCTAATTTTGCAAAAATAATGCCAATGTTGAATTAGATTTCTTTATTACTAAATATTTTTGGCAAATATAATTTCTGTTTTCAATTAAGTTATAAACAGGTAAAAATTTCTGATATTGTCAAGTGACAAATAAGGAAACTTAATTGACTAAAAACGTCTGTATTTCTATAATTAAAAGTAGGAAAACACTTTTTATAGTTTATTTAAAAAGCGTTTTTTAAACATAAATAATAAAAAATAAGGGGGTAAAAATTATGTTTAAAGTAAATTATTTTAAGAAATTGTGTTCTATACTTACGGCATTTGTACTGTGCGCAGGAATGATGGTACATATTTCATTTGCTTACGGAATAGACGATTATGATGTTTTTTTGTCAAGCTTTAAAACTGATGCTACACAAAACAATCCTAAAGGATACACCAGTTTTATGTTTGAAATTACAAAAAGGTACAGTTTGAAGTCAATTACCACTTATCACTGGAACAACGGTAGAGGTATGGATCCCGGAACGATATCACTTTATGATGATAAAGGAAACAGCATAGGTTCGTGGAATGCTGAGGCTCGTGGCAGTTCAGGCGCACAAAAGGTAAACTGGGATGTATTTCCGGATATAATAATAGAACCCGGACAATATTATATATATGACTCTTCTCCTGAAACATGGAGTTCAAGCGTTGCATCAAACTTTATTCCGTTTGTTGAATTAAAAGGAGTTCAAGACAACAGTTCTTCTTCTCAGATCACTCCTAAAGAAACGAATGATGAGTATTTAAGTGGAAGCACTGAAAATATTCCTAAAAATGCAGATTTAAGGACTTTTAACGGGCACACATATCTGATAGTTTCAGAATCTGTAACTCCTGAAGTTGCAGAAAAGCGTTGTAAGGAAATGGGAGGATATTTGGCAACTATAACAAGTGAAAGCGAAAATGACTTCCTTAAAACTCTTTTTTCAGAACAAAATGCAATAGCCTATATAATAGGCGGAACTGACAGAGAGCAGGAAGGTGAATGGAAATGGATGAACGGTGAAGCTTGGAGTTTTACGTATTGGAATTCTCCGATAGAACCTAATAACGGTCTTGGAAGAGGAGAAAATTATCTTATTGCTGCCAGAGCTGAAAGTTGGAAATGGGTAGACTTTTTCGGAGGTTATGATAATTATTCTACAACATTCCCATTTGTATGTGAATGGAGCAGCGAGTTACCTTCAGCTAAGAAAGTCAGCGAAAATCAAAGCGGTACAGTTGGAGAAAATCTTCTTAAAAATCCAAGTTTCGAAGAGGGACTGTCATATTGGGTAGAGGCTGAAGGAACTTGGAATTCCCAAGAGATGGTAGAGAATGAGAGATATAAAGCTGTTCACGGTAAATATTTGGTATGGTCTCCTCAAAATAATCCATGTATATATCAAGATGTTTCTTTAAGCGGATATAATGCAGGTCAAACTGTTGAATTAAGTACACAAAGTTGTAATTGGGACCAGAATCCGCCGGATGAGAGCCAAATAGTATTGAAATTTCTTGATAATTCAGACAATGTAATAAAACAATCAAAAGCACAAGGTTCAAAAAGTAGCTGGTACAGATTAAATATTTCTGAGAGAATGCCTGTAGGAGCTGTAAAAGCTCGTGTAGAACTTTGGGGAATACGTAAAAATGGTGAGACAGACGCATATTTTGACGATGTTTCATTGACGGTAGGAGGAAATGCTAAACCTGCTTCTCAGATAAACGAGCCTGTAAATAAACCTACACCTACTGAAACTAAAAAACCTGCAAATACAGGTAAACCGGCTGAAAATAAAGCGGTTCCAATAGAAATAACAGACGGTACTGCAAAATCAACTACATCCGCATTTAACGGAGTTACAGGGGTAACTGTTGATTTTAAGAGAACTGGAGCAATAGGATATCGTCTATATCGCTCTGAAAGTGAAGACAGTCTTGGAATTTCTGTAACAGATTTTTATATAACTTCTACAAACTTTACAGATGTAAATGCTGAGCCTAATACCACTTATTATTACACTTTAAAGGAAATTCTTGCTGAAGCCGATCCTTTGAACGGAAAGAGAGAAGAAATAGGCGATACTCTTGCAAGATGGAAAACAACAACATCAGAATTTATAGGACAGGGATTTAAAAATAAATCAGCTACACGTCATTTCATTATGCTTAAGATTGATGATCCTAAGATGAGTGTAGACGGTATTATTCAGGAAGTTGATCCTGGCAAAGGAACAGCACCGATTGTATTAAGAGGACGTACTGTTGTTCCGATTCGTGCGATTGTTGAGGCTATGGACGGTACTGTAGGTTGGGAATACTCAACGCAGGAAGTTTCTCTGAAAGCAAGTGGAAATTCAGTTAAGATGTGGATTAATAAAAAGAAACTTGTTAAGAACGGAAAAAACGAAAAAATGGATATAGAGCCGAAAGTTATTAATGCACGTACTTTTGTACCACTACGTTTTGGAGCTGAAAATCTCAACTGCCAAGTGGACTGGATTAATTCTACGAATTCTATCATTATTGTTTGGAGTGAGTAATATTAATGCTGTTTGGAAATAGCACTATTTATTTTTAAAAATGTGATTTTCATTTATTTCAATATATGTGCAATAACATAAATTTGTAATGGGATGAGACTATCGTAAATCTGTAAAAAGGTTTGCGACAGTCTCATTTTTTGTTATACTGAAAATTGTTTAAATCAATATATGAGTATTATATTAAAAATATCTATATTTTAATTAGTTAATAGTATTGAAACATAGATATTTTTTGAACGGTGAAACTATTTATTTTGTAAGAAGTTGATTGCAAACTTCTTCATAATCATTTAAGCTGTTAATGGATTTTTCCTGCTTTGATAGAATATAAGTCTGAAATTTTGCAAGCAGTATATCGCTTTCATATTGAATAGCGGATACAGGGAATTTGTTTTTGATTGCAAAAATACTGTTACTTTCAAATTGAAACAGTTTTATGCTGTCGTATATTGGTTTATCCAACAAAACTATATGATAATTTTTATATGTTTCTAATGTTTTTGCAATATTTATGAGTTGTTTTTTATATTGAGTTTCAGTATAGTAAATCCTATCTTGTCCAAGTATATTTAAAAAGTCGAAAGGCTTTTTTTCATAGATACGTTGTTTGGGAATATAAAAGTATTCAAAAAAAGAGTTATTTTTTAAAACTTTTTTGTAAAAAGAACGAAGTTTTTTAATATATTCACATATATATTCATGTTCTTTTTTAGAAACATTATTTTCCGACAAAATTTCTGCGAGAAGGTCTTCGTCAATATGCCATATGGGAAGATTTTGCTGCATTAAATGTACGGAATGATTTATTTTTTTCTCTGTAGGAATAAAGAAATCAATGTCTTTTATTGACTTGATATTTAGAGTTTTTAAAAGTTTTTGCGAATGTTTAGTTAAATCTTCAAATGCTTCTTCCAATTTTTGTATAGTGTTTTGTTCTTGAGTGAAATAGAAATCAGTTTCGTTTTCTAAACTGTCTATAAAATTTCCGTATACAGCAAAACTACCGGAGCTGAATATGGTATTGGAGAACGGATTGGAAAAAGATGCGGTATAATAATAACTTTCAATATTTCCTGACAGATGTAAAGGCAGCCAGCCTTCTATTGCTGAAAACATTTCTTTATCTTTCCGTTCAATGTTGTGAATAATAAAAATTTTATGTCCGCATTCCAATATTGTAAGCATCAATGCACGCCATGTTTGGAAAAATTCGGGGTCTTCTATCATCCATGACATATTTTGGTTGGAAAACAACTTTAATTCCAACTTCTTTTCGGATTTGCAACATAGAGATAAAAATAAAAGTACAAGCTGTCTCAAACCTTCATTTCCTTGTTTTTTTATTATATGATATGGAGGAATGTAAGTGTCTTTGAGAAGATTGGAAACTTTTTTGAAATCCGGAACAAATGAGTGATATTCTTCCATCATATGAAATATTTTGTCCATAAGTTTTGTGTCGAGATCTTCGTTCATAAACCAAGAAAATATTATGGAGACAAAATCTTCCTTTTTACAAGCATTTACAGATTTTACACCTATATATTGCAATAGTTCTTCTTCGCATTTTCTCTCAAGTGTCAGGTTAGCAAAGTAATCTACAATTTGGTTTATTATTTTATTATCTGTTGACGGAATTCTGTCTCCTGTCTTATATCTGCTGATTAGTGATGGGTCAAAATTCAGCTCCTTTGCTAAAGTTTTGTTGGAAATATCAAAAAAGTCCATAAGCTTATAAAGACAGATAGAAAATTTCGGTAATGATTTTATGCAATCTTCACATATCCATGTAGAAAAACTTTTTTTATCCCATGAAAGATTGTATTGTTTTTTCAAATCCATAATCTGTTCATCAGATAGAAGATGATCAAAAGCGTAGTATAATTTGTCATAGATATCACTGTAAGGCGGGAGTGTGGCAATTCCTCTTCTTATTTTACTTACAAAAGAAGGAGAAATATTCATTTCTTTCGCCAAATCAATGTTTTTAATATTGTATTGCAGCATGAGTTTATTTAATTTTTCAGAAAATGACATAATGGCCTCCAATATTAATAAGAATTTATAATATCCATTGTTTTATATTTGATGAAATTATATATTTTGTAGATTATAAATAATTTTGTTTTAACTTACTTATATTACTGTTCAATATATTTTTAGTATAAGGCATATTTAAGAAACATATTGAAGCAAAAAATACGAGCATTTTATAATAAAATACATTAAATTTAGTATTATATGTCTATTTGATTAGATACTATTATAAGTTATCTTCATTGCTTTTTTATCAGATATATAAATTTATTTGTCATACTTTATATATCTGATAAGTTTTTAATTATTCCGCAACATTTGTAATGATTCAAATTGTAATATTGTATAGGCACATTTTTTTCTTCGGATAATTTGACTATGTGTTGTAATTGTACTGAGTTTTTATATTTTTCATCTATCAATATCAGATGAGGCACTCGTCTTAACAGAACTCTGGTAGTTTCGCCTATACCCGGTTTTATAAAATTGATGTCTTTTATGTAGAATTCTTCGGCTATTTTTTTTACTTCATCTATTCCGTATCCGTCTATTATGGCTGTATCTTTGACGTTATTAATTTTAAAATGTCTTTCAACTTCGCTTATAAATTCGTATGATAAGTCATAGGGTTTTAATTCTTCGTAATATAATGCTCCATGAAAATCATTTTTTCCGATTATGTCTTCTCTTAAAAAGGTTCTGCTTATAAGACCGCTGACTGTGGAATTGAGGCATGAACTTGGGATAAGTATGTCTTGATGTGTTCCGCATAACTCGGTTACATTTGCGGGGTCTGCTACAACTGCTATATCAGATGATACATTTTTATATAAGGATACAGCTTTTTTCAATTCATTAAGTATTGCTCCTTTTCCAATCCAACCGTCAACAAAAAGTAATTTTTCTGCTGAATATTTTGACAAGAGATATTTCATAGCATTATCATCTATGCCTTTTCCTCTTATTATAGATATAGAAAAGTGAGGGGTATCTATATTATATTTGAATTTTATATATCTTTTTATGAGTATTCCAATTGGTGTGCCTGCTCTTGCAAGTGATACCAATACTATATTTTTGCCTTTTTGTGTGATTATTTCATCTGATAAATTGCCTATTGCGTTTGCAACTTCATCTGAATATAATTCGAGCACTTGATTGTAAACTGTCATATATTGACTACTCGGTGTATATTCTATCGGTAGCATCTCGCTGTAATGCCTGCCGATTTGGATAAGTTTTTCTCTTTCTTGTGTGGACATAGGCTTGATTAAACCTGTTATGTCTTTTAATAGTAAAATTACGTCGTTTTTATCGTATGAAGTTTTGATATTAACACCACCTAAATATTATAATATTATCATTTTTGCATGATACAAGTGCATTTACAAGTTCTGTATATGAGTTTTTTTGATTTTTAGAATCTGTAATTATTATGACCATATCGTATTTTTTCAGGTCATATATGTATGTAGTCCTATTTTCATCATAAAGGCTTGATATTTCGTATCTTGTGTGAAGAGGATAATCGGATGTGTTGCTGACTTGTATAGGACTTCTTGTAGTTGCATGAAATTTGACATTCTTATCATTTTTTTCGATTTCATTAGCTGTAAAAAGGGCGGGATACATAAATTCTTCCGTACCTAATACGAGTATGTCTTTTACATTTTGTAGTTTGATATTTTGCAATATTTGATTAGATAATTCATAGCATAATTTTTTATAAGACATAGGGTTTATGAGTTTTCTTGAATTCACATATGAATGTATATCCGTTATTTTTATTTTTTTTGAATTATCACTGAAATTTTTTAGTTCGGTTTTAGTAAAATATTGTCCGTCGTCTTTATAAGTATCTGCTATTTTTGGATAATTTTGTGAGTTTATCTTTACAAGATAATATATGTCTATGTTTTTGTTTTTATAAATTTCTTCGGATTGTTCATCCATTGAATTGAGAACTGAAATTGCAGTATATTTTATATCTTTTTTATAGAGGTTGCTTAATTTATTTATGATATTGAGTATAGTTTTGCCTGTTGTTATCTCGTCTTCTACGAAGATAATTCTGTCTGTTTTATCAATTATACTGTCAACGTCTGATTTTACCAATTTTTGCTCTGTGGCATGGCTGTGGTCTTCTGTGAAGTGTATATATTCTTCTCCTTGTATATTTTCTCTTGTCGTGTGAATATATGGGGCATTTATTTTGAGTGCAACCGATGCTCCGATAGCTGTTGCGGTTTCTGCAAATCCTATCACCAATATTTTCTCGTCTATATATTTATGTGCAAGCAGGTTTGCCAAATCGTCAAACATTTTGAGAGCTTTGCTCGGTATTACAGGTATATGCTTACCTTGAAGTTTATTTACTATTAGATAGTTTCTTTTTTTGTTGTTTTGCCTTTTTGCAATTTTTATTAAATCTTGTTCTGTATACATAGGTTCTCCTGTTTTATTGTGGAAAAGTGATTTTATTTGTGTATTAAATTATATTAAAAAAAATATCTATGTTTATTAAATGCCGGTGTTTAAAATATATTCAAACAATCAAGTAACATTATAATAAAAATATATTTAATTTAGTATTTTTATTATAAGCTTGTTTAATTAGGTAATAGTATGAAACTGATTGTCAAGCATACTTTCGATTTTTTCGAGCATGGTTTCAGAAAATAATGAAAAATTGTCTATTAATATTGTATTTTTCGGTAGTTTGTGTATTTTTGACAATTCTTGAGGCGCTATGGAAATGTCTGTTTTATCAAACATAGATATGTCAAATTCGCTGTCGCCTGCTGATATAAAAATTTTTTTATTGTCTGAAATACTGTCTAAATATCGCTTAAATCTAAGCAAAGCATTTCCTTTACTGAGATTTTTTGGAATTACATATAATTTTTCTTTGTTGTTAAATACATCAACTTTGCTTGTATCTAAGATATTTTTTAAATCATTGACTACATTTTGAGAATTTTCGCATTTTGTAAATACGAATAGATTTTTAATAAATCGGAGTTCAAAATTTCTTCTGTTGTCGTTTTGTAGATATGTGAGTGATTTTTCAAGCTCATTTTTACTGTTTTCTATGAGAGAAAGTGAGGTGTTATACCACATTTCATCTTCCTTCCCGTCTATAAGCAATATGCCTCCGTTGCATACAAGTGCATATTTTAGCTGTCCTATATCCAAATCTATTCTTTTGTACTGCTCCTTGGTGCGAGTTGTAGTAGGGACGATTAACAGTTTTTTACTCAGTTTTTTCAAAAGATGGTATGTTTTATCAGTTATGAATGAAATCTGTCTGCCGTTATATATTTCTACATTTTTTTTGTTTTTTCCTATATCTTTTTTGTATGAGTATATGAGTGTGTTGTCTAAATCTGTGTTAAATATGTTCATTTTATCGCCTTTATTTTATATGAAACCTTTTACAAAGGTATTTATTGATTCGTAAGATACTGCCAAATTTATATTTTGAGCATTTCGTATGCCTGCCGTACTTATGCCTATTACTTCTCCGTACATATTAAGCACTGCACCTCCGGAGCTACCTGCCGATATAGGTGCTGTGAATTGAATCATATCCACATCATCTATTATTCGAAAGCCTGATATTATACCGTCAGATACAGAGTTGAAAAATCCGTATGGACTTCCTATGGCAACAACTTTTTGCCCTCTTACCAAATCATCTTTTCCGTCATATATTTTAAGGGGATGGAGTTTTTTTTCGATTCTTATTATTGCCAAGTCTAACAACTGGTTGTATTTTATTATTTGAGTTGTAGAGTATAAGGTTTCATCATTTTCTATTCTTATTACAAATTCTCTGCCTCCTCCGGTTACATGATTATTTGTAAGTATGTATCCGTCTTGTCCTATCATAATACCGGAGCCTGTGCCTATTATTTCATTGTAATCATTTTTTATAGTAATCATAACAATAGAAGATGCCATACCTGCCAACTGTTCAAAAGTTTTTTCCTGTTTTTTATAATCGTCGGAAGATATGTATTGAGGTTTTATGCTTACATTCTTTTCTGTTTGAGAGCCGGTGTTATCAATTTTAATATTTGCATTATTTTGTATAAAATCAGCTTTTTGTTTGTAAATAGGTAATGAAATATCACTGTAACTACCGATATATAGTTTTTTTGAAAGATTTAAAAAGCATTCTTCTATTTCTATGTCATTTTTGCTTTGAAGCATTAATACATCTGCACCTATCAAGGTAAGCATATAAAAAAACAGATAGTCCTGTAATTTGACAATATTGTCAGTTATTACTTTTATATTTATTTTTTCGCTCCAAGTTTTCAAGCAATCGGAAAATATTGTGTCAAATCTATAAAATAGTTTTATACAATAGTTTTTTTCCATTGACAAAGAAATATTTTTATTTGAAAGTTTATATAATTTAAGTACTTCTTTGCAAGCATCGCTAAAAGTCTTGTCTAACGCAGGGGTTATGCCGGATACTTTAGTAGATATATTTTCATCTTTCAGAAATCTCTGATAGCATAACTCATAGTAATCAATTTCTTGTATATTGTTTGGTAAGGCTTCTATCCTTTTATATACAAGTATATTTTTGCTCATATTTTCATATAGAGTTTTTTCCGCTTTTTCCAAATCTAAGATTAAATTTTCATCTATGCCTAATGTCCTTATAAAGTATACATCTCTGCAATTTTTACCTACTCCTCCATGTATGTTTACAAACGCATTTATGGAGTTTATATTTATAATATTGTGACGGTATTTTATATTCTCACACATAGCACTTTTCTCACTTTACTTGTTTTTATAAATATTATCATATATATTACATTTTTTCTATCTTTTTGTTCAAAATTATGCTACAATGATAAATAAAATTTAATTTAACGGAGTTTGTATGAAAGATAATTTAATATATTATAGTGTAGGGGCTTTATTGTATTGTCCTGCAAATAGCGACAGCATTGCCGATTCCATAATAAATGGAAAATTTTCGTCAAATTTTTCTCTTGCATTATGCCTTGAAGACACAATACCGGATAATTGTGTATTGGAGGCAGAGCAAAAACTTATACAGTCAATAAGTAATATTTATGAGAAATATACATCAGATGGTATACATATTCCTAAGATTTTTATAAGAGTAAGAAATTATGCTCAAATCTATGAATTATGCGAGAGTTTAAAAGATTGTATGGATATTGTAACAGGATTTATAATACCTAAATTTTCGCTTGAAAATGCAGACAGGTATATAGAGGCGATATTTAATGTAAATCAAAAAAGTAATAAAAAAATATATATGATGCCTATTTATGAAAGTGTAGCAATAGTAAATTTACAGATGCGTTATGATATTTTATATGAATTGAAATATAAACTTGATAGAATAGAAGAACTTGTCCTAAATATTCGTGTGGGCGGTAATGACTTATGCCATATATTCGGTTTTAGAAGGCATGATGATGAATCCATACACGACATAAAGCCTATATCATCTATATTTTCAGATATTGTTACGGTATATGGAACAGATTATGTAATATCCGCACCTGTATGGGAATATTATGACAGCAGTAATTGGGAAAAGGGATTGCTTGATGAAATTAAAGGAGATATATTGTGTGGCTTTGTAGGAAAAACTGTCATACATCCAAAACAAATTGAAGTTATAAATGAAGGGTTTAAGGTACATAAAAAAGATTTTGAAGACGCAAAAGCCATATTGAATTGGAATGAAAACTCCAAATTGCTGGTATCAGGCAGTACAAAAAGCGAAAGAATGAACGAGTACAACACTCATCACATATGGGCTGAAAAAATAATGCTTATGGCGGAGGCATTCGGTGTAAAAGAGTTGGTTGATTAAATAAATTATGCATACTTGTAAAATTAAAGACGATTATATTTATGTTTTTCACATAAATAAAAAAATGCTTATAAGCAATGCAAATATTCGTTTTTAAGTAGGTTTCAGTTGAAAATGTATCAGAATTTTAAAATTTATAATTGATTTATCCAAACTGTATTTTAGTCTATACTGTAGTGTATCTTAAAAGTTTTAAAGCTTCAATGATGAAAATTATTTTAAAAATTTAATAATAAAAATTGTTTTAAAGTTATTATATTTTTGATATTAATTATATTAAAATATAACATTTTTCAGATATGTTTTAATATCAATTTATTATATAATTGTAGCTTAAGCAAAATAAACCTCCAGTTTTACTGGGAGAATAAAAATCTTTAGATAAAAGAAAACCTCCTTTTGATATAATAGAATTGGTCCGCCAAAACCAAAATAAAATCAAAAGGAGGTTTTTGTTCATTTTTTAAAGTCAGTCATAAAATTAAACTTTCTAAAATCATTTAAGTTTATAATAATTACATAAATAAAGATAATTAAATATTAATAATATAAATGTTTGCAGAACAGTATAAAAAGAAAGTTTATATTTACTATAGGTACGAAGCACGGATATTAATAGAAGAACTTGTAAAAGGAAATAAAAGAGTGTCTTAGGATCAAAAAGAAATTCAAAATTACGAAACATCATCTATCTGCGTCCTGACCAATGTACAGTATCTATATATCTGCCGCTTTTATCATAAAGTTTTGCATATCTTCTATATTCTATAGAACTTCCAACTGTTCTCCATTTACCGCCAATTATAATCTTTAAATTCATATATCCACTTGCCTGCATACCAAGTAATACGCTTGCTGCTCCAAAAAAAGCACCAACAGGACCGCCACAAACACCGGCTAAAGCACCGGCTAAAACAGCTTGAGTTACACTCATATAGAAAAGCTCATAATTTTCAATTTCACTAAAATAGTTCCAATCATCTGAATTAGCCATTTTATACGAAAACGAGAAAATATCTCTATTATTTTTTATAGGAGCTTTAATAGTTATATTTTCAGCACCACTTATTTTTATTATGTTAAAACCGTTTTCTTCCTTGTGTTCATATCTATAAAATTTACCATCAATAATATATTCTTCTGTAAGATAGATACCATTATTTTTTTGAGGATTCTGATAATCCATTTTTAGACAAACAACATCTGTTGAATTGTTATTAGTTCCAAAGGCAAATATTGAATTACTAAAAAACATAGAAAATATCAATATGAACGCCATTATTTTTTTTAGTATTTTTTTCATTTCTATAACCTCTCTTCAATATGATTATAAAAAATATATTTTTTATAAAATTAATTTAAAATAAAAGAATAAAAATTTAACTTATTGTGAAATTTATTATTAGTGCATTGATTACTAAATAGAGTACATTGGTCTAATCCCACCTAACAAAAATATATTACAAATATGTGGAAAATATATAAACTATATAGAAAGCATAAGTTGTTTTATCAATTTTGTCAATAGATAATATGAAATATTTTCAAATAATTTATGATAGATTGTCAAGATAAGTGCAACACAATTATCTTGACAATCTGTCTTTTGTAGTTTAATAACGGCATTAATGTTTTTCTCTCAAATATAAAAACCAGTAAAATGCACCTATAAATATACTTCCGCCTATTATATTGCCTATTGTAACAGGAAGTAAATTGTTTATAAAAAATGAGCCTATATTTAATTTTTCTATGTGTATATTGTGCTCAACAGCCATTTTTACATATTCACTGTTAGAAAGTGCCATCATTCCTGACGGAATATAATACATATTTGCTACACAGTGTTCAAATCCTGATAATATGAATAACAGTATAGGGAAAAATGTACCCAACACCTTATCGCTTAAAGTTTTACCTGAAAATGCCATTATTACAGCTGTGCAAACGAGGATATTACATAGTATACCCATAGCCAAGCCTTGAGAAAATGTATAAGATACTTTTTTTACGGCTACTTTTATAGTTGTAAGTGCCAATTCATTATTAAAAAATGAAAGTTGTCCGGACATATTGATAAGTCCTGCAATAATAACTGAGCCTATTAAATTGCCTATATATACAAAAAACCAGCATCTTAACATTCTAAATAAACTAATTTTTTTCTTAAGTAGAGATATTACTAAAAGACAATCTCCTGTAAAAAGTTCAGTTCCACAGCAAAGCACCATAATGAGCCCACCGGGGAAAACAAGACCTGCAAGCAATTTTGCTATAGAGCCGCTTTCTACAGTAGCCGATACGGTATTTGATGCAACTGATGCAAGTGCTATAAATATTCCGGCAAGTATAGCAAGACCTATCATCTTATATAAGGGATAGCCGGATTTTTTTTCTCCCAATTCTATGTACTGCTCTGCTACTTCTTTTGCTGATAACATAATTCTCCTTTCGTTAGTGGTAGTAATTAAACTTAAAAATGGAAAGCATAATATTATTTTAAAATGAATATGCGCAAAATAATTCTGTATAAAAATAAATTAGTTTTTTTATAAGTTGAACTACTATATTTGATTTGTAAAATATAGATATGCCTTAAAAGATATATGATATTTTTAAGACATATCTTAGCAAAAATCAGTTTTTAATTATAATTTTCTATTCTATTTATTTTTCCAAACAACAACGCCGTCTTTTATAGTCTTTTCTACTATGTTTACTGCTGTGTGATATGGTAAGAATTTGTATGAAGGGAATTTTAATATTACTATATCTCCTTTTTTTCCGACATCTATTGAGCCTATTTTATCGGCTTTGTCAATTGCAGCAGCGCCGTTTATTGTCATAGCTGTAACAGCTTCTTCTATGCTCATGTTCATATATATGGATGCAAGTGCAAACATAAGAGGTATAGAATTTGTAAAGTTGCTACCGGGATTGAAGTCTGTTGCAAGTGCAACTGCACAACCGCTGTCTATCATAAATCTTGCTCTTGCAAATGGCTCTTTTATACAAAATGCAGTTGTAGGAAGCAATGTGTTTATTACTTTCTTATCAGCCATTGCTTTTATGCCTTCGTCTGATGCATGCAATAAGTGGTCTGCTGATATCATTTCCATTTCTGCAGCAAGATCTGAGCCGCCTAACTGTACTATTTCATCAGCGTGGATTTTTAGTTTCATACCGTATTCTTTGGCTTTTAGATACATTTTTCTTGATTCTTCTACTGAAAATACACCTTTTTCACAAAAAACGTCAAAGAATTCGGCAAGATTTTCTTTTACAACTTCAGGTAATACTTGTTCCAACAATAAATCTATGAATTCATCAGTTTTTCCTTTGTATTCTTTAGGTACTGCATGAGCTCCCAAAAATGTTGTGGATATGTCTATCGGATGTATTTCATTAAGTTTTTTCATAACTCTGAGTTGTTTCAGCTCAGTATCTTTATCCAAGCCGTATCCACTCTTGCCTTCCACAGAAGTTACACCAAATGACAGCATAGAGTCAAGTCTTTGTTTTCCAAGCTCGATGAGTTCCTCTTCGCTTGCTTGTCTTGTAGCAGTAACGCTGTTTACTATACCTCCACCTCTGTTCATAATGTCCATATAACTGTCGCCACGAAGTCTCCAAGAAAACTCTTCAGCTCTATATCCTCCGAATACGAAATGCGTATGAGAGTCTACAAATCCGGGCATAACTGATTTACCTGTAGCATCTATGACTTCATAATTTTTTTCATCATAATCTTTTAAAATGTCATCAGTTTTTCCAACAGCTTTTATTATTCCGTTTTTTATGACTACACTGCCGTTTTCTATAACGTTTATTTCTGACATTTCTTTGCCGAATTTGGCTCTGTTTCCACTACAAGTTACGACTTCGCTTGCATTTTTTATAAGTAAATTTTTCATAGTATCCTCCTTGTTTTGATATAAACATAATTTAATGCCGATAATTGATTAAAATAGCATTTTTTATTTTATAATTTATGATGCTTTTTTATACTATTTTCTAATAAAATTATTGATAACTTGTATAATTATATAAGATTAATATAGATAGTGTGTTGGAAAAATTAATTATTATGTTTTTTCGTTATTCTATAAGATTTTAGTATAAGTTGTAAATTATATTTTTAATATAGCTATTGGTATAAGTTTAACAAAGTATAATATTAATTTCAAATTATTTTTTATAAAATATTGTATAAATACAAAATTTGCAGTATATAATTATACTGCAAATTTTAGATTATGATTTATTTGTTGAATATTTTTGCAACAGCGCTTTTAACTTTATTTTCATCTGCTATATATGGTATAGTTATGTGATCTGTACCATGATTAGCTTCGTTGAATTCTAACACTGTTTCTATTGAGTGTTCGTTTCTTGCCCAAGAACGTCTTGCAACTCCGCTCATAACGTCCCAAGATAGAGCTGATTTTACTATTTCGTCTGCTCTGTGGCTACCGTCTAATACCAAGCCGAATCCGCCGTTTATAGATTTACCTATACCTACACCACCACCGTTGTGGATAGCAACAAGGCTCATACCTCTTGCGCAGTTACCTGCAAAGCATTGTATAGCCATATCTGCCATTACATTACTACCGTCTTTTATATTTGATGTTTCTCTAAATGGTGAATCTGTTCCTGAAACGTCATGGTGGTCTCTACCCATCATTACAGGACCTATTTCGCCTTTTCTAACCATATCGTTGAATTTAAGTGCTATTTTTATTCTGCCTATTGCATCTTGATATAATATTCTTGCTTGTGTACCTACTACCATTTGATTTTTTTCTGCATCTTTTATCCAGATGTAGTTATCTCTGTCTTGATATCTTCTGTCAGGATTTATGCAGTCCATAGCAGCCTTATCAGTTTTTATCAAATCTTCGTGTTTTCCGCTTAAGCAAACCCATCTGAAAGGTCCGTATCCGTAATCGAATAATTGAGGTCCCATTATATCCTCTACATATGAAGGCCATATGAAACCGTCTTTTTCATCTATTCCGTTTTTAGATATTTCTTTTACTCCTGCGTCATATATAGCTTTCATGAAAGAGTTACCGTAATCGAAGAAGTAAGAGCCTTTTGCTGTAAGTTTTTTGATTACGTTGAAATGTGCAACAAGAGTTTTATCTACTAATTCTCTGAATTTTTCAGGATCTTCAGCAAGAAGTCTTGTTCTTTCTTCAAAAGTTATTCCTTGTGGGCAATATCCACCTTCATATACGTTGTGGCAAGATGTTTGGTCAGATAAAAGAGGTATATGAATGTCGTGCTTGTCGGCATATTCAAGCAAGTCTACTATATTTCCGTGATAAGCTATTGATATAGGCTCTTTCTTGTCTTGATATTCTTTTGCTAAAGCAAAAACTTCGTCAAGATTTGCAGAAGCTTTTCTTATCCAACCTTGATCTAATCTTGTTTGTATTCTTGAATAGTCAACTTCTGCAACTATTCCAACACCGTTTGCTATTTCGCAAGCTTTTCCTTGTGCACCACTCATTCCGCCAAGACCTGATGTAACAAATAATACACCTTTTAAATCTCCTTCATTAGGTATACCTAATTTCATTCTTCCTGCGTTAAGTATTGTATTGAATGTTCCATGAACTATACCTTGAGGTCCTATGTACATCCAACCTCCGGCTGTCATTTGTCCGTAGTTTGCAACACCCATTTCTTCAGCTATTTCCCAATCGTGTAGGTTGTCAAACATACCTATCATCATTGCGTTTGATATTATTACTCTTGGAGAGTCAGGTTTAGATTTGAATAATCCAAGTGGATGTCCTGATTCTATAACCAATGTTTGATCTTGAGTTATAACTTCCAAATATTTTTTTATAAGTCTGTATTGCATCCAGTTTTGGCAAACACTTCCTGTTTCACCGTAAGTTACTAATTCATATGGATAAAGAGCAACGTCGAAATCGAGGTTGTTGTCTATCATTACTTGGAAAGCTTTACCTTCTGTGCAATTACCTTTATATTCATCAATAGGTTTTCCGTATAATTTACCTTCAGGACGGAATCTGTATCCGTATATTCTTCCTCTTGTTGTAAGTTCTTCTAAAAACTCAGGAATAAGTTCTTCGTGATATTTTTCAGGGATATATCTAAGTGCATTTTTAAGCGCTATTTCAGTTTGAGCCTGAGTTAATCTGAATCCTCTGTCCGGAGCTCTTCTTATACCTTCTACAAATTTAGGCATTTTTGGAAGTTCATCGTCCAATTTTATTGTCATAGCATTCGCAATATCAAGATTTTGTATCATTTCATACACTCCTTTTAATTTTTTTACATAAATTATATCAAAAAACCTTTGTCACAAATTTTATACTATTTTTTATGATAAAGTTTTTTATTAATCTTGACTTCATTATACATATATGTAGTCTTTAAATAGTCTACTTAAAAATTTTATTTTAAAATTTTTTTTGACGGATATGAAAAATATATGGAGAGCTTTTATATTTTTCATAATATTTTCCTAATTTATAAAAAATTATAAAACGTGCATATTGCAATATTTATATTTGTTTTATTTTGCGTCTAATTTAAGTTTTACCTTGTAATTATTCTTAATTTTTTTGCTTGAAAACATTTTATAAATTATTTTTGAAATGTATTTGAGCATCATATTAAAAAATATAAATTTTTAAGCATATAATTATAATGCACTTTTATATATATGCTGTGAGTTATACCAACGTATATTTTTTGCCATATATTAAGGCATGAATCATCATTAAATATACATATAATTTTATTAGGTTTTAGTATTAATTAGAATTTAGCATTAATTAGAATTTAGCATTGGTATAATCGACTAAAAAATTAAAATATTTATAAATGTTTTGTCGCACAAAAAAATAAGTGATTAAGACGGCTCTTAGTCACTTATTTAATGATATTTAACATTAATAGTTATTGTTTTATTGATTTTTATATATTGTCTTTATAGTTTGCTCTAAAATCGGAGCTTGCAAATAAGGAGTTTATCTTATTTTTAAGTACGGATATAGGAATTCCGTTGTATTGCTCAGTTTCTTGTATATCTCCATCTTGTATAATGTCTGATTTTCTGTTGAATTTTTCTTGTACGAGATTTCTGGACAGTGTGTTTTCAGGTGATGTGTTTTGTTTGTATAATTTAGTTTGAGATGATATATCGCTTATCGTATTGGTGATATTTTCTCTTTTGATAGAGTCTGGTTTGTACAGCTTGAGAGATACACTGTCATTTTTTTTTGATACTTCATCTACTGCTTTTTGTAAATTTTCGTCATTAAAAACAAGTTTTAAAAAAGTTTTTTCAGGATTTATTTTTTTTATGTGTTTTGAAGATATTTTTTTGAATTTTTTGTTTTTTATTTTTACAGGGGATATTGGCTTTTTCTCTTTTTTGATTATTGTATCATTATTTTGTTTTTTGGAGAAATCATGCTCCTGTATATATTTAGAATATTCGGCTTTTAAGTCTATACATTTTTGTGGACGATTGTTGTCTTTGTCAATTTTTTTTTCCGCTTTTTTCATATACCAGGGTGTTTCGTTTTTTGTGTTTTTTTTGTTCAAAGAAAAATCGTCACTTTCTAAATCGTCAAAACCGCTTAATATATTGTCTAATTGTGCAGTTTCTTGTATTTTAGGGTTTATTTTGCTTTGATTTTTTTCTTTTGGAGCATCAGGTTTTTCTGCTATCTCATCCTCATCGCTGTCAAGCGGTTTGATAGACAACAGTTTTGTGATATTTTCGTAAGCTACGTTATTTTTAGCATATACTTTTTGTCCATAAGTCGAACCGTTTATAATGGATATCTCTTTTTTTAATTTGGAAATATTTTTATTTTTTGATTTTATTATTTTTTTGTATTTTATTTCTTTAAAAACGCCAAAACCTAAACATATTATATATCCTATTATTATAGTTGCAACTATGAGAACGGAGGCAGATATATGGAATTTGAAAAATAAAAAGTTTACTTGAATATCTTGAGGGTTTTGGATTGCAAATATTCCCATTAAAAATGCAAATATGAGCGATGTAAAAAATTTAATTTGCATAGTTTATTTCTCCTTTAGGAATTATGTATATTTTAAGGTTTAAAGCTGTCGTTACTATTTTTATAAAATTATCTATGTTTTGTGATATAATTGTTGATATAAAATACTTGAAAATTTTTATAAAAAAATGATAGTAAACTATTTCTGCTATTATTTGATAATTATAACAAGTTTTTACAATAATTAAAAGACTTTTTTTAAAAAATATTACAAATTTTCAGCTAAATTACAAATACTTCACAAGTTTTTAAAAATATATATCCTAAACAATATTGAAATTTCAATAAAAATTGATTGTTTTCTAAATATGTTGATATTTACCTGTTTTTATATAAAAATATAAATATAATCATGCTTGAGAACAAAATTTATAAAAAAATAATATAATTTAAGCGGGGATTGGAAAAATATACGGGTTTTTATGCGTATAATTCGGGGTATATAAATTAAAATTTATTAAGGAGGACATATGAGATACGAAGGAATGGTGTATAGACCGCCAAGTGAGGCTTACAGTTTGATAGTTCAAGTTACAACAGGATGTTCACAAAATACCTGTACATTTTGTGCAATGTATAAAGATGCAAAGTTTAAAATAAGAAAAGTGGATGATATAAAAGAAGATTTTCTTTATGCAAAAAATCATTATTATGATGTAGAGAGAATATTTTTGGCTGACGGAGATGCGCTTATAATGCCTTTTGAAGATTTGCTTGAAATATTGAAATATATAAATAAATTGTTTCCTAATAACGATAGAATATCTTTATACGCATCGCCACGTTCCATACTTGGAAAAACGGATGAACAGCTTAAAATATTGCGTGAAAATAATTTGAAAATGGCATATCTCGGTATAGAAAGCGGAAGCGACAAGGTTTTAAAAGACATTAAGAAAAGAGCTACAGCAGATGAAATAATAACAGCCGGACAAAAAATAAGAAGAGCGGGTATACAATTATCTGCTACGCTTATAATGGGGCTTGGAGGAATAAAAGACAGCAAAAAGCACGTTGAAGGCTCAATAAAAGTTTTAAATGCTATAAATCCTGATTATCTTGGACTTATGACGCTTCTTGTAAAATCAGGCACTGAAATATATGATGAAGTGATGGCGGGAAATTTTGAACAGCTTACACCGGAAGAAATAATGCACGAAACTATGGAACTTGTAAAAGGTTTGGAACTGAAGGATACAGTTGTAAGAAGCAATCACGTTTCAAATTATGCACATATAAAAGGAGTGCTTAACACAGATAAAGCGTCTATACTTAAACAAATTGAAAATGCTTTAAAAAACAGCGACTTTGAAAAAAGTAAAAGAATAAGACAGATGTATGCAAGACAGACGGGTCTGTAAATAATTGTTGAATAAAAAATATAGGAAGATAATTAAAAGCGGAATTTAAAATTTAATTTTTATTATGATATGAATAAAACTTTAAGAAAACAATAAATTTATCGAATTTATTGTTTTTTTTTTGCATAAATGATAGACTATTTACATAAATAAAAATAATTTTGATTTAAGTTAAAATACTGAAGATAATATTAAGTTAAATATATTTGCTTTTTAAAAGATTATTAGCATTAAAAATATAACAGGAGGAAAAATGAAACTTATACTTTCGTCATCTTCACTAAGAAGACAAGAGATAATGAATATGTTTGATATAGAATATATTGTTGATACGACAGATGTTGAAAGGACTTTGGTACTTACAGCAACACCGCACATAAATGCTATGGTGAGTGCTTTTATGAAAGCTTCAAGCGTGTATGACAAGAATATAGATGAAGAAGATGATATTGTTGTGCTTGGTGCGGATACAACAGTTACAATAGGAGATTATCAGTTTGGGAAACCTAAAGATGACGATGATCAGTTTTCTATGCTGAAATATCTGTCAGGAAAAACACACGATGTTATTACAGGTTATGCAATAATTAAAAAAGATTATAAATATGTAGATTATGTGGTGTCAAAAGTGAAATTCAAAGAATTGAGCGATGAAACCATAAAAAATTATATAAAAACCGAAGAAGGCGGTGACAAAGCCGGTTCGTATGCCTTGCAAGGTATAGGCTCAATATTTATAGACAGTATAAATGGAGATTATCAGAATATAATAGGCTTACCTATAAGCAAGATATATGACGTGCTTAAGACAAAATTTTCTTTGGATTTATTGGATTTTGAAAAGTTTGAAAATCAGTAGCGGATTTTTATTGAAAACATATGAAAATAATTTTGAGTAACCTATTAGTAAGAATAGTATATAAGATTTCAAAAGTTAAGGAGAATTTATGGATAAAGATGTACAATATAAAGATAAACAAAAAAATACCATAAAAAATCTCGATATTTCTCAAAGACCCAGAGAGCTGTTGTTGGAAAAAGGAGTTGAATTTCTGTCAGATGAACAGTTGCTTGCAATACTTATAGATACGGGAACGAAAGAGCATAATGCGATAGAAATTGCAAAACAGCTCATAGAATATGCAGGCAGTTTGGAATCTTTAATCAGATGCGATATAGATATGATTAAGAACATAAAAGGCATAGGTACTGCAAAAGCCTGTAAAATAATAGCATCTATAGAATTTGCCAATAGGGTTGCAAGAAAAAGAACAAATTCAAGAGCAAGTATAAGCTCTCCGGCTGATTTAGCCGAGATGTTTTCGTTTGAATTTGATAGGTGCAATGTAGAAGTATTTAAACTCATATGTTTGGATGTGAAAAATCACATAATATATTCAAAAAATATAACTATGGGAGTAGCAGATTGCTCTGTGATAACACCCAGAGAAATTTTTAAAGAGGCGTTGTTAAGGCATGCGGTAGGTATAATTGTAATGCACAATCATCCGTCAGGAAATCCGAAACCGAGCAAAGAGGATATATCCGTGACTATAAAAATAAAAGATGCAGGCGATATTATAGGTATAAAATTGCTTGACCACATAGTGTATGGAAGTGCCAAAAACTATTACAGCTTTAAGGAAAACGGATATATATAAATTTTTTATAGCCGGAAAAGTGAACAAGAATATAAGGAGCAGTAAGAAATAGATGTTTAATGTATTTATAAAGGGTTTAGTTAAATGGAAAAAAGTTATAGCGGCTGTAACAGTTTTTTTGGTTTTAGCTGTGATGCTCATAAACTCAATAAGATATGAAAAAACTTCGTCAATAAATAATAAAGGCTTTGATGTTTTCACGCAAATGTCTCTTATAGGAAACAAGATAAGAAATAAATTTATTTCTGACTCGACAGACAGCGAGCTTGAAAAATTAAAGGAAGAAAACAGAAGTTTAAGAGATCAGTTAATAAAAAATACCATGCAAGAAGAAGAAGTGCAAGAGCTTAACAATCTTAAGAATGCACTAAAATTTGTAACGGATAAAACTGCGAGCGATTTTATATCTGCTGACATAGTTGCGAGAAATGACGGCAATTATTATAATAGTTTTACAATATCGGCAGGAAGCGACAACGGAGTGAAATCCGATTCTATTGTAGTAAACGGTGACGGTTTGATAGGTAGAGTTTATCAAGTTTCGCAAAAATATTCAAAAGCCGTGTCAATAATAGACAGCAGGTTTCCTGTAAGTTTTCAGATAATAGGCAGGAGCAGTGATACCGGTATGCTAAGTCAAGATGTGTCAATTACTCAGATAGAAGATGCAAGTCTTATAAAAGGATATATGTTTGACGTGAATTCACCTGTAAAAATTGATGATATAGTTACTACATCAGGTTTAGGGCTTTATCCGGCCGGAATACCTATAGGAAAAGTTCAACAGATAATTCCTGATGAGCAAAATATATTGAAATACATAGTAGTACAACCTTATGTAAATTTCAAAAAACTTGATAAAGTTATGGTATTTAATAAAAAAGATTTATAAAAAAGGAGTAATTTTGAAAAATATATTTAATTTCATATTAGGTATTTTAATAATAATATTTTCAAATACTGTATTCAATTTTTTCAAATTTTCTCCAAAAATTGATTTTATCTTAATATATATAATAATATTATCATTGTATTGGGAGCAGGACGACTATGCACTTTATATAATATCCGCATTGCTCGGATATTTTGTAGATGTATCTGTAGGTATGTATCAAGGGCAATGTACAATATTGTTTTTATCCATATCCATAGTAGGAGTTTTGATTAAAGACAAGATAAGAAAAGATTATTTTATAGTACCGTTTTTCATTTCATCACTTATTATAGTAGCCAGTTCCATTTATAATACTATTATATCAAGCATAAATATTAACCATGGTTTTGCGCATATTTTTGTGACGAATGTATTTTATATTATTGTCAATATTATAGCTCTTGCAGTTATTATAGGCATAGTGAATATGAGTGTGAATTATTGGAGAAATAATAAATGAACAACAATGATTTAACTAACAGATTTTATTATATATACAGGTTTATAGTAATTGTATGTATTATACTTTGTGTAAGAATAATATATATAAATGTAGTAGAAGGAGAATATTATAGTAATATAGCTAATGACAGCATATATAAAGATATTACCATACCTGCCCCGAGAGGAGAGATAAGGGACAGAAACGGCATATTATTGGCAGGAAATAAACCTATATTTACAGTAAAAATATCAAAAAATGAAATAGACAGATTAGGAAAAACAGACAAGCAGAAAAAAGAACAGATAAACATTATTGCACTTAAACTCAGTAATATACTTATAAAAAATAAAGAAAAAATAGAAGACTCACTTCCGATTTTAATTCAAGATTCTGATTATAAATTCACTTTTGATGAAGATATAAGAAAATGGAAAGAGTTGAATAAAATTCCGTTGGAAAAGACGGCTAAAGAATCTTTTTACATCATAGTCGAAAATTATCAAAAAGAAAACGGGATAACATTAAATTCTGATTTGAGTGTTGTAGAAGTACAAAAAATTTTAAATGAAGCAGGAATATACCCTCCAATTTCTGTAAAAGATAATATGGAGTTTACAAGGCAACTGGACAAAGAGCAATGGCTATATAAATATGGCATACAAGATAAAAATATATCAGCAAAAGATGCTTTTATAAAGATAAGAGAAAATAGAAGAATAGATGAAACTTTGACAGATTTAGAGGCAAGAAATATACTTGTGATAGTTGATGCGGTAGAGTCGAAAGGGTATTTACAATATGAGCCGGCACTGATTGCAAAAGACATAAGTCAAAAGACGGTTGCATTAATTCAGGAAAACAGAGTTGACCTGACAGGAGTAAGCGTTCAGGTGGAACCGCTAAGATATTATCCTCAAGGCAATTTGGCATCACACATAATAGGACAGATAGGCAAGATTTCTTCACAAGACGAATATTTCTTGGAAGATGAAAGATATTCAAAATCAGATTATGTAGGAAAATCAGGAATAGAATATATATACGAGAAACATCTCAAAGGTACAAACGGCTATGAAAAAGTTTTGGTAGATTCTGCCGGTAAAAAAATCAGAGATATAGACCATAAAGAAGGAGTATCAGGTAATAAAATATTTTTATCTATAGATGCAAAACTTCAAAAGGTAGCGGAAATTTCATTGGAAAAAACACTTAAAACACTCCAAGTTGGTGGAGTGTATGAAAGTAAGTGGGGAAATACAAACATGGCAGGTGCTACCAAGATATACAAAAATGCCAATGCAGGTGCGATAGTAGCCTTAGATATAAAAACAGGAAAAGTTTTGGCTATGGCAAGCTATCCATCATATGATCCCAATATTTTTACAAACGGGCTTACAAAAGCTCAATATGACAGTTTGCAACCTGAAAATCCCAATGATCCTCTTTCTCCTAAACCACTCTTCAATTCAGCTACTATGACAGCTGTACAACCGGGTTCAATATTTAAAATGGTGAGTGCTCTTGCAGGATTGGAAAACGGATTGGATCCATATTACTCCATTCAGGATAAAGGATATATAGATTTGGGAGGAGGAGCCGTATACGGTAACTGGCTATGGAATCAATCAAGACAGACACAAGGTTATGAGAACGTAATAACTGCACTTAAAGATTCCAACAACTATTATTTTTATTGTATATCGGTAGGATATAATTTTGCAACAGATCAAAAAATACCTATGGGGGATATGAAAAAAGGTAAGGCCATATTGGATATGGCAAGAAAATTTAAGCTGGATCAAAAAACAGGAATAGAAATATATGAAGTTGCAGGAACAGTTCCGGATCCGAAAGTAAAATATGAACAGAAAAAAGCTTTGCTAAAAGATGATATAACAGAAAAGATGAAAGATAAATTCAACGATATAACACCGTCATCCAATGAAGCGGAATACAAAAAAAGAGTAGATACGATAATAAGCTGGATAGACGAAAATCCTTCAAGAGCAGAAATAATATCAAGGCTGTCAAACCTGAAAGTTAAAAGTTCAAAATTGGAAGAAATTGCAGATTTGTTGAAATATACTTATTTTATGCATGCAGATTGGACAACGGGAGATATATTTAATATGGCGATAGGTCAAGGAGAGCACCAATATACACCTATACAAATAGCCAGATATATAAGTGCGATTGCAAACGGAGGATATCTTAATACGGTAAGTGTGGTTGACAAACTCGTTAATAAGCAAACGGGAGAAGATACCTTTATAGAAAATGAAAGATTAAGAGTGGAGCTTTCCAATTACGGTAATTTAGAATATATAAAACAAGGTATGATTGACGTTACAGACGAAGGAACTGCAAAAGATATATTTTCAAAATTTCCTATAAGAGTTGCAGCCAAGACAGGTACAGCAGAAACACAAGGAAAGATACCTACAAAAGATGAAGTAAATTATTATTTATCACATCTCGATTACTACAATGTAGACAGAAGTGAAGTTTTAAAATTGGCTGGAAAAATAAAATCGGAATCAAAATACAAATATAAAGAAGAATATTATATTAAATCAGCAATTCTACAATTAAATCCGAGACTTAAATTAGACAATCTTGATACTTTCAAAGAAACATACAGCGATTATTCGTGGTTTGTCGCATATGCACCGTATGACAATCCGCAAATAGCAGTAGTAACTTTATTGTTTCAAGGAGGCTCCGGAGGACATGCGGGACCTGCGACAAGAGATGTAATTGCACAGTATATGGGTATATACGACGGTGAGATAAAATTAAATGACGAAAAAGACGATTTAAAAATAAAAGTAGAGCAGACAGAAGAAAATAAAGACAAAATCACAACATATACTTTGCCTACACAACAGACTTATGTTCAAGAGTTTTATTCACAACCTAAGGTAGAAAATAAACCAAGTCAAGATGTTAATATACCGAAAAAAGAAGAACCTAAAATAGAACCTAAAGTAGAGCAAAAACCATCTGAAAATAAAGCACCTGTTGAAAATGAACAACAGCAGGAACAACCAGCATCTTATGAAGATGAGGCGGTTATTTTTGATGAGAGTAGCACACCTTAAATTTGAAGTTGTATAGGAAGTGATATAGAAATGTGCAAGGAATGCTATGTTGATGAAAAAAGAATAACTCCACTTTTAAATCCATTGGACTGTTTAGAAAATCATACACAATATATCTGTGGTACTTGTGGTAGGTGTATTTGTATTGAGCATGATCAAAATCGAGGTTTACAGCGATGGAATTTCCCTTTTAAGTCATTAGAAATTGCCAAGTTATATTTGAGAACTGCCGACTATACAACAAAAAAGTCATGTGGAATCTATGAAATCAAAAGTAAAAATGGCAGATTATCATACAAAATCTTTGAAGATTGTGAAGACTTGCGAGTATATCTGAGAAAGAATAAAGGTAAAATCTGTGAAACAATGTCTCCTGTTTTTCAAGCGGAAGGATATAAGGAGTATCCTAATACACAGATTAGAAAATTAACTTCTGACGAAATACAAAAATATATGTCAGAAAGATAAATTGAATTTTATCTATGAAAGGGAAAGTAATGTGAAAGAAATTACGAGTTTTGTATACGATAATCCTTGGATAATATTTGTTGTCATGACTATAATGTTCTATGTAAGTATAGGATGCTTGGCATATCGGCAGTCTAAGTGTAAGAAAGCTTTTAACATGATTAAGAGTATGAGAAACAACAATGAATTATCCAAAGTGTATCTTAGGATAGATAACGGATATGGAGATTTCTATGATGTTATGGTTAGTGCTGATGGTGAAACGTGGCATAAAGCCCTATTTTCCGAAGAAGTATTAACACCATCAATACTACTCCCACAGGGACAATATAAGATAAAGTTTTCCGTAAAATCACGTTCAGGAGTTTCAGCATATCACAGCAAAAAGGGAGCTTTTTATACTGAAGTTACAGTAGAACCGTTTATTGATACGATGATCGTATTTGATAATGATACATTATATAGTTGGCAAGAAGATTATAAGGAGGAAAATTTAAATGAGTAACCTAAGAATCAATTTCATTGACAACTGGGAAAAGAAAGATGTAAATTTAGAAGAACTTACACGTTCATTAGAGGATGGCAATTCATCTGTTTATACTGATGCGAGTTTTAAGAAGGTATCAGGCAAGTGGAAAAAATTCAAGGAAAGAGGCGTTTCAAACCTTTACCTGATTAAAGAATTGGATGATGATGGTGTGGCATGTGCATACTATGCGTATTCAATTACTGACGGTGTAATTGATGATGAGACTTTGGAGAGAATTAGAGAAATATGCGCACAGAAGTTATCTTCTGGTGAGATGAGAGCCGACGGTTCATTTTCAAAGCCGGATGAATGGTGGGATACACATCCTCTACGTTCGATAAAGGCGGTTGAGTCCGGTTCAGCAGACAGCTTACACCAGTATTTATCAGCTGAGTTATATCCAAAGGGTATCGTGCTTGATACCAGAAGTATCAAGGCAAAGCATGCAAATGAATTAGCGTGCTCAGCAGTTGCATGGGGTGTAAGTACATCACTTTTCAAAAAAGGTGCATATATGAGTGTTCTTATTCATAACGATTTGTTGTAAATATTGATTTTAGTAGATTGCTAAAAGCGAGTTATTAAATTAGTTATTTAAAATAAATATGAAATAAAAAAATCTACGACAAATTAGAATTTGTGGAGGCAACTATGATTGGCAAGACTGTAAAAGTTAAAGTGGATTGTCCACTTGGAAGTTCTCACCCTGATTATCCAGAACATATTTATCCAATCAATTATGGTTATGTTGAAGGAATAATCGCTCCTGATGGGGAAGAACAAGACGTGTATATACTTGGGGTTGATAAAGCAGTAGATGAATATGAAGGAGAATTAATTGCTGTTATCAAAAGGGACGATGATGCAGAAGAAAAATGGGTTGTTGCCCCAATAGGAATAAAGTTTACAGTAGAAGAAATTGAAGAAGCTGTTAGATTTCAAGAGAAATATTTCAAGTCTTATATTGAAATATTATGATCAAATCAGTATTTGTAGAGGAGGGTTGATGAAAGATATTAGACCGGATTTTAAAGATATAAAATCATTTGAAGAATTTAACAGATACTATTGGTATCGAGAAGAACTTTCACAAATTTGTAAATTCCTTGGATTAGAGTATAGATGTACAAAGCAAGAGCTGAACTTAATTATAGAACAATATTTTAAGGGAAATAGAATAGAAAAGTCTGTAAGGAAAGTAAACAAAAAACAAGCCGAAGCGATAACCTTAAATTCACCGTTACTTGAATGTGGTTTTTCCTTCAATCAAAAATTTCGCGAGTATTTTTCAGCTGTAACAGGTATTAATCCATTTAAATTTAATGCTGATATGGCAACTGCATGGAGAAAAGTAAAAGCAGAAAATGACTTAAACTTTACAATTCAAGATATGCTTAAAGTATATTATGGCGAGTCAGACTACGCTAAGTATGATAATTCAGCTTGTCAATGGAATCAATTCCTAAAGGACTTTTGCTCAGACGAATTTAGCGACTTTTATTCTAATAAGTTAAAAGTTGCTGCTATTCTATGGAAAAAAGTCAGAGATTCAAAAAACAAAAAAAATTATTCACGGGAACTTCTAAAAAAATATGAAGAGAAAATAGAGGAGTATCAAAAATAAACAACTCCCAGTTTCGTAAAACTGTTCTGGAAAGAAAAATATAAATTTGAAGGAGGTAATCATAGTGAATGAATTTAATGAATTTGTTCGTGAGGTTTTTTCTGCAGCAGGTGATATTGTCATAAAATCTATGATGGGCGGATACCTTGTATATTTTAACGGTAAGCTGATAGGTGATATTTGTGATAATGAACTGTTTCTGAAGAGAACGCCGACAACTGATAAACTTCTTGCAGACTCAGAATTGCGTTATCCCTATGAAGCTTCAAAGACATTGATGTATGTATTCGACAGATTTGAGGATACGGATTTGATTACAGAACTACTGGAAGGTATGTATACGGAACTGCCAGAAAAGAAACCCAAGAAAGCTAAATGAGACAGACAAGCTTCGGTTTGTAAAGATAATATAAACAAATGAAAATTGTTGATTTTTATAAAAGGAGAACTATGCAATATCAAGACTTTAATTTTCATACACACACATATAGATGCGGACATGCCGTAAAAACTGAAGATGATTATATACAATCAGCGATACAAAGCGGATTTAAAGTTCTCGGGTTTTCTGAGCATTGCGGATATGACGGTTTTGACAGTTCAAGGGAGAGGATACCGTTTAAAGAAATGGACAATTATTTTAGCGATATAAAAAAAGCCGAAGAAAAGTACAAGTCAGATATAAAAATATATGTAGGATTGGAATTTGAATATTTTGACGATTTAAACAGCTATTATACAGAACTTAAAGAAAAATATGACTACCTTGTAATAGGTCAACATCTAAAGGACAGAAAAGGCTACGATTACACATATAGATGTACTGATAAAGACGTGAGATATATGGCATATCAAGTATGTATGGCACTTGAAAATGGCTTTGCAAAATATGTTGCACATCCTGATTATTTTATGCTGGCAAGAGATAATTATTCCAAAGAATGCGAAAAAGCAGTGAGAGAAATAGTACAGTGTGCCAAGAAAAATGATGCTTTTGTGGAAATAAATTTAAAAGGAATGAGATACGGTATACAACAATATGACGGTTATAAATCATATAAATATCCCCATAATAAGACAATAGAGATATATAAAGAAGAGAATGCAAAAGTTGTAATAGGCTATGATGCACACAATCCTCAGGTTTTGCTACAAAGAGAATATGAAGATATTGCAAGACAAATGGGAGAAGGTTTAGATTTTTTACAGGATTACAGAGAAATTTTATTTGATAAAAAATGATAAAATTTCAAGTTTTATAAATTTTTAAAGAATTCTATGATATTAAAGCATTTTAAATTGTATAGAATACGAGAAAGGAATATTTATGAACATACTTGCTATAGACACATCATCAAGTTCAATGTCCGTATGTGTTATGTCGGAGGGAGTTATAAAAGGAGAAATTAATCTGAATAACGGGCTTGTTCATTCGACTACTCTTATGCCTTGCATAGAAGATTTATTCAAGGTAATAAATTTTGATAAAAAAACATTGGATATGATAGCTGTTTGTGTAGGACCCGGTTCGTTTACAGGTATAAGAATAGGGGTTGCGACTGCAAATGCTATGTCTATGGCGTTTAATATTCCTGTTGTATCCGTAAGCACCTTAGATGCTTTGGCTATGAATTTTTTGTACTTTGACGGTATTATAATATCGACTGTAGATGCTCAAAGAGATAATTTTTATGTTGGAGTTTATAAATCAGATGGAAATAGAGTAGTACCTGTTAGAGAAAATGAAATTATGAGCGATGAGGAATTGACAAATTATATTTCAAGTTTAAGAGATAAGGTTATATTATCAGGGGATGCAATAGAAAGCATAGATGTAGACGGTTTTATATTTCCAAATTCGGCAAATAATTTTATAAGAGCTTCTAATGTGGCTGTTATTGGAGAGATTATAGGAGCAAAGGACAAAAATTTTGCAAATCCTGTATATATGCGTAAATCTCAAGCTGAAATAGTATATGAGCAAAAACATAATATTGAGTAGTTTTAAAATAAGTCTGATATTTTGTAATATGCTACTCTAATACACTAAAAATATTATAAAATATAAAATTTCTATTTTTTGTATATTTATTATTTGTGGAAAATATAATTTTTTAGATATATAATTATAATATGCTTTTAATTGGTTTTTGAAATTAATTTAAAAATAGGATTTAATATATTTGAAACTATTTTATTAGGGTAATTGCTGTTTTAAATGGAAATCTGTATAGATAAAATATAAGGAATGATTAAGTTGAAATATTATATAGATGAAATGGGAGAACACATAAAGCTACATAATATGAGATCATATGAGACTAAATTGACGCAAGGTTGGGGTAAACACAAGGACAGATTGTATGCCGATTATGATTTTCCAAGTTTAAGTATGGTGGAGCTTGTGGAGTGGCTTGAGCTAAAAACAAGTAAAGGCAGAGCAATTATATCAATATCTACTATGAATGACAGAATTATCGGATATATTTCTCTTAGAAACACGAACAAATTTTTTAAAAGAGGCGAGCTGGGTATAGTTCTAAATCCTGATGAGATAAACAAAGGTTACGGAACGGAGGCTTTAAAAACTTTTATAAATTGGTATTTTAAAAAATTAAAGTATAAAAAACTGTTTTTAAGTGTTGCAATGTATAATGACAGAGCATATAGAGTATATAGAAAATTGGGGTTTAAAAGTAAGTATACATTTTGGGAAAGGTTTGACAATGAAGAAATAAATCCTTTTTTAGACGAAGAATATGAAGATATAAAACGATATTTTAAAAAAGTAAAAGATATTACATATGTAAAATGTATGAAAATGGAATTATCCACATTGTCCACAAGATAAAATTGCTTTTCTGTGGATAATGTGGATAATTTATTATTTTAACTTTACAAGTTCTTCATCTATGATTTTTTTAAACTCATCTTTTTCTCTTGCACCTAAGAAACTTTGCAGTATATTGCCTTTGCTGTCTAATATAAGCGTTTCAGGTATTGCCTGTACGTTTTTAAGGTATATGTTTATTAAATCTGATGACGGTAATAGGTTTAAGTATTTTACATTTGATTTTGATATTATATCTTTTGCAACATTTATTTGGTCTTTTGAATATTCTCCGTTTTGATCAAGAGTATCTATGACTATGCCTACAAATTGAACATCCTTATCTTTATATTCTTCTGATATTTCTGCAAGATATGGCAGTTCTCTTAGACAAGGGCCGCAAAATGTTCCCCATATATTTACTACGGTAAGTTTTTTGTCTTTTAATATATCTTGATTATATTCTTTTTCGTCTAAATCCTGAGCAGTAAATTTTGACCAAGGACCTTCTTTTTCATCTGGTTCTATATCATTTTTAACTTCATTTGAAACATCAGCTTTTGAAGTAGCTACAGGCGTATTTTCTTGATTTTTTAAATCATCTGAACTTGTTTTGGCATCCTGTTTATTACAAGACGATATGAACAGTATTGATAATATGAATATAGATAATAGAAGTAATTTATTTTTTTTCATAAGACCTCCGGCAGTATACTTATACTGAAATTTAATTAAATAATGAGAAAATGTTTTTTAATTCAATGAATTAATCTTAATTATAATATATTTCTCGATAGTCATAAAGAGTATCGGTATTAAAATTATTATACGACTAATTTTAGCATAGATATTTGAAATTCACCTTAAAAAACTATAAAAATATAAAGAAAAACTGTATTTTCAAAAATTTATTGTAAATACAGTTTTTTATGTTTAATATTATTACTAAATTAAACAGTAATATAATAAAAAGTCTAAGTTGAACATATTTTTTGTATTCTAACAGTATATGGTATTTTATAAATAACATATAATATAAGCTGTTAGAATATTTGTATCTTAATTTAAATAGGTTTTCGTGTTAAATATTTTCGTCTATGTCTAAAAATTCTTTTGAATATATAGTATTTATACTGCTTGTATATGAGCCGTCATCGTTGTGTACATATATATCATCTAACATTTTAAGTTCAGGCTTTGAATTTTTTGTGAATTGGATGAGAGCTAAATTTGCAGGTTTATTTATTTTTGGATGTATGAGTTGTAGAGTTTTGGGTTCTAATTTATTTTTGCGTGCTTCTACAAATATATCACATAACCTTGAAGGTCTGTGTACCATATACATTTTGCCGTTTGGTTTAAGCAAATCACTACTTGTCTTCATTATATCAGATAGTGTGCAATATATTTCATTGCGTGATATTTTCATCATTTCATTTGTGCTTAAGAGCTTATCTTTCGGCATATATGGTGGATTGGAAGTCACTATATCGACTGAATTTTTTTCTATATATTGCAGGCTTTGTGTAAGATTTATGTTCAGCACTTCTATTTTATCTTCGAGATTATTCAATTTTATGCTACGTTTTGCCATATCTGCTATTTGTTTTTGTATTTCTATGGCATATATTTTTTTGATATCGGATTTGGCTGATATAAGTATAGGTATAATTCCTGTACCTGTTCCCAAATCTGCAATCACATCATTTTTTTTGTATTTTACAAAATTGGCTAACAATACGGCATCTATTCCGAAACAAAATCCGTTTGTATTTTGTATTATTTTGTAGTTTTTGACTTGTAAATCGTCTATTCGTTCACCTTCTAACAGCACTTAATCCTCCAATTGTTTGAGTTCTTCTTCGCTAACGTGATCGTGTAAATCATTCATAACTTTTGCCATTTTTAAAACTTTTATTTCATCTAAATTAAAGTCTTTAAAGCTTACATTATTGTCATTTGTTTCTATAACAACTGTGACTTTTTCGAGTAGAGTGTGTTGGCTTGTAACTTTTCCAACTCCTTCAGGTGTTTCTACTATTGAGCCTAATGTAGGCATTCTTTTTATTATTCCTTCATAGTTGTCGTTTTCATATTTTAAACAACAAAACAATCTTCCGCAAGAACCTGAAATTTTGCTTGGGTTAAGTGATAATCCTTGGTCTTTTGCCATTTTTATCGTTACAGGCTGAAAATCTCCAAGCCATTTTTTACAGCAATATTCTCTACCGCAAGGACCATGTCCTCCGAGTTTTTTTGCTTCATCACGCACTCCGATTTGTCTTAGTTCTATTCTTGTCTTGAATATGTTGGCGAGATCTCTGACTAATTCTCTGAAATCTATTCTTCCGTCAGCGGTAAAATAAAATATAAGTTTACTTTTGTCGAATGTATATTCATTTTCAAGTAAATTCATATCAAGGTTGTGCAAGGATATTTTTTCTTTGCATATTTCAAAAGCTTCTTCAGCTTCTTTGATATTGTTTTTGTGTTGTATATGGTCATTTATGTCTGCTATTCTAAGAACTGGTTTTAGGGGAGCCACTAATTCACAGTCTTGTATGTATTTTTCCGGTATAACTACGGTAGCATACTCAATTCCTCTGGAAGTTTCGACTATTATTTTTTGACCGATTTCAAAACTAAGTTGATCTGTACATTCAAAATGATAGATTTTACCTACATTTTTGAATCTTACTCCTACTACTTTTTTCAATTCATAACCTCCATTATATTCATTAGCATAAGCTCTATCGTCATCGAGAAACTGCAATTTCGATTTAGTTTTTTTCTTGTATCTTCTACTATGTCTATTATTGTTAGCAGTTGATAGTATGTGAATTTGTTTATTATGTCGTGTATATATTTATTTTGTTTGTGTTTGTCCGGTAAGAGTGCTATGCTCTCTTTTGCAATCATTATGTTTCTTGAGTTGTCCAATATATATGTCAAGATGTCATCTATGTCATCTTTCGATTTTTTTAAATCCTCCATATATTGTATCATCTTTATCTTGTCTTTTGCTATTAATATGTCGAATAATTGTCTTGTCTTTATATTTATGTCTTCTCTTTGTGATAATTCGCTTACTTCTTCGTCAAAAAAATATATTATGCATCTTGAACGTATTGTTTCAAGAAGTGAGTTTGCATTTTCTGTAAGCAAGATGAATATGACATCAGGAGGAGGTTCTTCGAGTGTCTTTAAAAATGCATTTTGCATAGGGATTGTGAATTTCATAGAATCTTCAAATACATATATTTTTTTTGCTTTAAATGGCTGTACAATAGAATCTTTTGTAATATCTCTTATAGTCTGTACGTTCATATCTTCTTTTTTTATAAGATGATAGTCGCTTATCATAGAAAGATTAGAAGTTTCAAGTATCTTATTGCATAATTGTGTAGACAGCTTAAGTGCAAGAGATAAATCACTGCTCTCAAATATATATGCATGCCTCAATGTATTTTGTTCGTGTTCATCGAATAATAAATCTCTTATTTGTTCATATTTACTCATAAATTTACCTTGTTTTTATATAAGATGCTAATCTTAAATAGTTGATTAAAAATAATTCGGCAAATCAATTACAGATTTTAGATTATAAATGTTCTATATAAATGATTTACAATAATGTTGATTCAATAAAAATAATATATTAGGTTTATAACTTTTTAAAATGAGAATATAATAAATTATTATATTTTTTCCATTATCATAGAATGTATATTTTCTATACTTTTTAAACCGTCATTTTCAGAGCAGTCTATATTTATCCAACCGTATTTTTCAGATACAAATTTGGCATTTTTATACACTTTTTCGAGATATGCTTTGTTGTTTTCGTGTATATCTCTTTTCAATAATTCATTATGTCTCTTATTTTCCACGCTTCTTTTTTTCATTAGATTGTATGAAATCTCAAACGGCAAATCCAAAAAGAATACTTTGTCAGGAACAGGCAAACCGTACAAATTGAACTCAAAATCGTATAACCAGTCTAAAAACTTGTTTTTTTCTTCAATGCTGTCATATTTTCCTGCCTGATATACCATATTCGAAGTTGTATATCGGTCTGCTATTATTATGTAGCCATTATCATAGTACCATTGAATTTCTTTTTTAAAAGTGGCATATCTGTCTATTGCAAAAAAAGTTGAAGTTATATATGGATTTATATCTTCAGCTTTAGAGCCGAAATCTCCGTTTAAGTACATCTTTACAAGAGATGAAGATGGACTTTTGTAGTTGGGAAATTCCACTTTCATAATTCGGCTGTTCTTTTTCAAAAGATTTTCATATAAAAGTTTGGTTTGCGTAGCTTTACCACAGGCATCGCTTCCGGATTCCATAACGTAAATTTTACCCAATTATTTCACCTTTTTCTTTGTGATAATCAAAAATTTATTATAAAATATTTTAAATACTACTATTATAATTAAATATATATTTTTTAATATAATGCGAAAATATATTTTATTTAGAGAACTTTTTTATAAATATGTGTAAATCAGATATTTATAAAAGCGTCATTAATCCTGTTTTTAAAACAGTTTGAAAATATCTTGATTTAAATAGGTTTCATTATAAAAAGATTTAAGAGTATTTATAGAATATTTGTATATAATTAATATGATTGTTTGTGTATGTTCAATATCTTTTATATTATACAAAATTAATTATACTTTGTAAAATATTTTAAACTAATAAAAAGATATTTTATTTTTAAACTTGGGTATTAATGTTAAAGTAAAATTGTATTTATTTAAAAATATGTTGTAATTTATTATAACTTAGGTTAATATATTAGTCAGGTGATAAAATGAAAAAAAACAACAATAATGATAACAACTTGAAGAAATATTTCACTAAATCAAGAATATTGACTATAATAGCAGTTTTGTTATTTGTGGCAATGTTTTTTAAGGATAGTATGATTGCTAACAAAAAGGTGCAATCCGATACGCAATATATACCGTATGACAGTTTTGTGAACATGGTTGATAAAGGTGAAGTGGAGTATGTTTTTATAAACGGTGCATCTCCGTCAACAGTACAGTTTTTGCCTACACAGGATTATCTTAAAAGTAAGAACATTTTACTGACACAGGACGGATATTATAAACTTACAGATGAACTTTCCAAAACAAAAGAGACAACAGTAGATTACAAGATTATACCTACAGACGGAAAACTGAGATTTATAACTGAAAATCCTAATTCTCAAAGTTTTAAAGAAGACTTGTTAAAAAAGGGCATAAGGGTTTTTTCTGTAAAAACTTCAGAAACGCTTAGTTTTATATTTATGTTATTACTTAACTTCTTTCCGTTTATATTAATGCTTGCTTTTATCATGTATTTTCAAAGGCGAATGGAGCCTGCAGACAGTGAGGTTGTAACAACTGTACCGGATACAAAGTTTCAAAATATAGCAGGATATGAAACATTGAAAAGCGATTCTAAGTTTATATTGGATTTTTTGAAAAATCCTCAATCATATGAAAAAATAGGTGCAAGGTTGCCCAACGGTGTACTTTTTTATGGTCCTCCGGGAACAGGTAAAACGCTTATGGCAAGGGCGATAGCAGGAGAGGCGAGTGTACCGTTTTATAAAGTAAACGGTTCAGACTTTGTGGAGCTGTACGTAGGACTTGGAGCAAGACGTGTTAGAAAATTGTACAAGACAGCAAGAGAAAATGCACCTTGTATAGTTTTTATAGACGAAATAGATTCAATAGGTGGAGCAAGAGGAGCACATAGAGGTTCATCAGAAGATGACAAGACACTCACAGCACTGCTCAATGAACTTGACGGTTTTTCTGCAAAAAACGGAGTTATAACAATAGCGGCTACTAACAGATTACAGGATTTGGATCCTGCGCTTGTAAGACCGGGAAGATTTGACAGACAAGTGGCAGTTCCTCTGCCTAACAAAGAAGAAAGAATACAGATATTGGATTTGTATAAAGAAGGCAAGAAAATGTCTCCGTCTATAGATATTGATAAGCTTGCAGCAAAAACTATAGATTTCAGCCCATCAGAATTGGAAAACCTGTTAAACGAATCAGCTATAAAAGCAGTTACAAGAGGTAGCGATATAATAGAACAGGAAGATATAGACGATTCATATCTAAAAATAATAATAAAAGGTGACAAAAAAGAAGATAAGCATCAAACAGAAGAAGAGAAAAAGATAATTGCTTATCATGAAGCCGGTCATGCAGTAATAGGACATTTACTCGGAAAACCTATTTTGGAAGTAAGTGTGATAGGAACTACATCAGGAGCAGGCGGATACACATTATCTCAACCTAAAGAAGGTCTTAGAACAAAGTCGGATATGAAAAATGAGATAAAAGAGCTGTACGGCGGAAGAGCAGGTGAAACTATGATAGCGTCAAGCGATGATGAGATAACTGTAGGAGCTGTAAATGATATACAAAGAGCTACAAGGATAATAAACAGCTATATAAAGATACTGGGGCTTAACGGCTCATTAATAAATCTTGAAGAACTCGGTATGAAAAGACCTACAGATGAGATAATAGAGCAGGCTGAACAGATATCAAACGAACTTTTTGAAGAAACTTTAGATATGCTTAAAAAGAATAAAAACAAATTGGATACGTTGGCAAATATGCTTATGGATAAATCACTTATAGACGCAGATACCTTCTTATCAATTATGAACGATACAAAAGAAGAATGGGAAAAAGAAGAAAAAGTGGTAGATTTAGTTAAATCGGATGACAAGTCCGATGAAACTTATATTTAATTTTAAAATATAAAAATAGGCACAGTTTTAAATAGTGGCTTTAGCAATTTTTATAAATAAAATTTAATTATATATCTCTTAGGTAATAGCACAAATTTAAAAAATTTTCAGTATGAAGAATTAAAATTAATAAAAAAGATGAGCTTAATGCGAGTTGAAGTGTTAAGCTCATTTACTTGGAGGAATATATGTCGAAAAATAAAAAAGAAGACTTTGTAAAAGATATTACAAATATGGAAGATGACTTTGCACAATGGTATACAGATGTGATAAGAAAAACGGATTTAGTAGATTATTCACCTGTAAAAGGATTTATGGTAATAAAACCATATGGATACGAAATATGGGAAAATATACAGGCATTTTTAGATATAAGATTTAAGGAAACAGGACACAAAAATTGTTATTTTCCTCTACTTATACCTGAAAGTCTGTTAAACAAAGAAAAAGAGCACGTAGAAGGCTTTGCACCTGAAGTTGCATGGGTTACACATGGAGGTAGTGAAGAGCTTGCAGAAAGATTGTGTGTAAGACCTACATCAGAGACTATAATATGCTCAATGTATTCAAAGTGGTTGACTTCATATAGAGAATTACCATATTTGTATAATCAATGGTGCAGTGTTGTACGTTGGGAAAAATCAACAAGACCGTTTCTAAGAACATCAGAATTTTTATGGCAAGAAGGTCATACTTTACATGAAACTTATGAAGAAGCTCAAAAAGAAACTTTGCAAATGCTTGATATATACAGAGAATTGGCAGAGGATGTGCTTGCTATACCTATGATTCTTGGGGAAAAATCAGAAAGCGAAAAATTTGCAGGAGCATATGCGACATATACTATAGAAGCGCTTATGCACGATGGAAAAGCTCTTCAATCAGGTACATCTCATAACCTTGGACAGCATTTTACGAAAGCATTTGACATAACATATCAAAGCAGAGAAAGTAAACTGGAATATCCGTTCCATACGTCTTGGGGAGTAAGTACAAGATTGATAGGCGGACTTATAATGGTACATGGAGATAACAGAGGACTTGTATTGCCACCGAGAGTAGCGCCTATACAAGTGGTTGTCATACCTATTCAACAACAAAAAGAAGGCGTACTTGAAGCTACACAAAAAATATCCGACAGTCTTAAAAAATTGGGTATAAGAGTTCTGTTAGACTCAGATAAAAATACAACACCGGGTTGGAAATTTAATGAATATGAGATGAAGGGCGTGCCTTTAAGAATAGAATTAGGGCCGAGAGATTTACAAAATAATATTGTGATGGTATCAAGAAGAGATACATTGGAAAAATTCCAATTAAGTATAGAGGAATTAGAAACAAAAATACCGGAGTTATTGGACAACGTGCATAATACAATGTTTGAAAAAGCTCTAAAAAATAGAGAAGAAAAAACTTTCTTAGTAGAAGATTATGAGCAGTTCAAAAAGATGATGTCCGAGAAACCGGGTTTTGCAAAAACTATGTGGTGCGGTGATGCGGAATGTGAAAAGAAAGTAAAAGAAGAAACTGCCGCCACTATAAGATGTATACCGTTTGAACAGGAAAATCTCGCAGATGTTTGTCCGTTCTGTGGCAAACCTGCAAAACACATGGTGTATATAGCAAAAGCATATTAATTTTATAATATGGACACTAATAAATATATTCTTTTAAATTAGCTTATTAATAATTTATTAATAAGCTAATTTAATTTGATATTAATAATATTACAAATTATAAAGTTTAGAAATTCTATAATTTCCGGTTTAAAAAAATATCGATATTCAATTAGATAATCGCATAAATACTTTTTAATATAAGTATAGGTTTAAAAATCAGTGTAATATATAAATCAAGGAGATTTTATGGAAAAGGGATACGTTCAAGTATATACAGGAAACGGTAAGGGTAAGACTACCTGCGCTTTAGGGCTTAGTTTAAGGGCTGTTTGCAGCGGTAAAAAAGTTTTTTTCGGTCAGTTTTTGAAAGGAATGGATTACAGTGAATTAAAAGCACCGAATATATTGCCTAATTTTACTCTCAAACAGTATGGTGCAGACAGGTTTATAGGAAAAAATCCGAGAAAAGAAGATTATGAAATGGCAAGAGACGCATTTGAAGATGCAAAAAAAAATCTGCTTTCCAATAATTATGATATAATAGTATTGGATGAGATTAATGTCGCCTGTTATATGGGACTTATAAGTGTTGACGAACTCATAAATTTGATAAGTATAAAGCCTGATAATGTAGAATTGGTGCTTACAGGCAGATATGCAGATGAAAAAATAATAGAGATTGCGGATTTGGTTACGAATATGGACGAGATAAAGCATTATTATAAAAAAGGCGTACAGGCGAGGGTTGGAATAGAAAAATAAAAGGTGATTTATGAAAATATATATTACAAGACATGGTCGGACTATATGGAACGAAGAAGGAAAACTCCAAGGCTCTCTTGATTCTCCACTCACACAAGAGGGCATACAAATGGCAAAGGATTTGTCAAAGAGGATATTGCCCTATAACATAGAACTTATTGTAACATCAGACTTGAAAAGAGCAAAAGATACGTCTTCCTATATAAGAGGGAATATGGATATTCCTATATGGTATTTTGAAGAATTAAGGGAAATGTCATATGGTGTATGGGACGGTATGAAAATGGAAGAAGTTTACGAAAAATACGCAAATGAATTTGAAAAATTCAAAAAAGACCCATATAATTACAACAACGGAAGTGGAGAAACGTATCATCAGTTGATAGATAGAGTTAAGGCGTCGCTTGAAAAAATAAAAAATTGTGGATACGAAAACGTACTTATAGTTTCACACGGAATAACTGTTAAAGCGCTCAGAATAATACTTGAAAATCAGCCATTTGAAAATATAGGAAGGTTGCCGGTCATAACAGGATGCACTCTTATAGGATATGAAGTTTTAAAGGATAAAGTAAATAAAATAATGCAGGAAGAAGTGTATGATGATATTCCTATGTAAGTTGAAAAATACTTGTCTTTAAAGTAAAAAATGTGTAAATTTAGTATAAGAAAGTTTTAAAATATATTAATTTGGTATAAATAGACAAAATATTTATGCAAATATTTAATAATTATGATTTATAGTATATATTTTTAAAAAATCTATATTATCTTAAAATAAATGGCAGCATTAAATATAAAGTTGAAGCTTATTGAATTTATTATAGTCTATTTTAATAAAAATTATTTGCACAAATTGTTTGTTGATTGTAAGTGTGTATTATTTTACATATAAAGTTTATGACTTTTATAGTTTGAGGCAATATAAGATATATTGATGTCTTTGATTTTGCCTGTGGAGGAAATATGTTGGACGTAATAAACATAGGAATAGACATAGGTTCTACGACTGTGAAATTGGTTGTGCTTGATGATAATAACGAGATTTTATATTCAAGGTATGAACGACACCATGCAAATATTAATGAAACATTGAAAATGCTTGTTACAGAGGCGTATTCCAAGTTTGAAAATGTAAAAGTGACTGTAAGTATAACCGGTTCAGGCGGAATGAGTCTTGCTCAGGCATTGAGAGTAAGTTTTGTTCAAGAGGTTATTGCTTCTACAAAAGCAGTAAAAACTTTTGATCCGGATACTGATGTAGCTATAGAATTAGGTGGAGAAGACGCAAAAATCACATATTTCTATGACAGTGTTGAACAAAAGATGAACGGAACTTGTGCAGGAGGTACAGGCTCTTTTATAGATCAGATGGCATCACTTTTACAAACAGATGCAACAGGACTTAATGAACTCGCTAAAAATTATACAACTATATATCCGATAGCTGCAAGATGTGGAGTTTTTGCAAAGACAGATGTGCAGCCTCTTTTAAACGAAGGCGTTAAAAAAGAAGATATAGCAGCATCTATATTTCAAGCAGTTGTAATTCAAACTATAAGCGGTCTTGCTTGCGGTATGCCTATAAGAGGAAAGGTGGCATTTTTAGGAGGTCCTCTATATTATTTATCAGAGCTTAGAAAAAGATTTATAGAAACTTTGAAATTGAGCGATGAAAATATAATATTCCCTGCTAATTCTCAGCTTTATGTCGCAATAGGAGCTGCACTTTTATCAAAAGAAACATCTGTAATCAGATTTTATGACCTTGTTCAAGCATTTGATAATATGAAGTTAAATGCACTTATAGAAAGTGACAGATTAAAGCCGCTTTTTAAAGATGAAGAAGAGTATGAAGAATTTAAGCAAAGACATTCTAAAGAAAATGTTAAGAGAAAAGATTTATCGGCTTATAGCGGAAATTGCTATCTTGGAATAGATGCCGGCTCTACCACTACAAAAGTGGCTCTTATAGATGATGAAGGTGCGTTGCTTTGGACACATTATGGAAGCAATAACGGTTCACCGCTAAAATCTACCATAAATGCACTTAAAGAAATGTACAAACTTATGCCCAAATCTGCTAACATAGTTTATTCGACTGTTACAGGCTATGGAGAAGGTCTTTTGCAAAAGGCGCTTAAAGTGGATTTTGGAGAAATAGAAACTGTTGCACACTATAAAGCGGCAGATTTCTTCTTAAACGGAGTTGATTTCATACTTGACATAGGCGGTCAAGATATGAAATGTTTGAAAATAAAAAATAATACAATAGATTCTATAGCACTGAATGAGGCGTGTTCATCAGGTTGTGGTTCATTTTTGGATACATTTGCAAAATCTCTCAATATATCAATACAAGATTTTGTGAAAGAGTCGATAAAAGCAAAAAATCCGGTAGATTTAGGCTCAAGATGTACAGTTTTTATGAATTCGAGGGTAAAACAATCTCAAAAAGAAGGTGCAAGTGTAGGAGATATAAGTGCAGGTTTATGTTATTCAGTAATAAAAAATGCTCTTTATAAAGTAATTAAGATAAAAAATAAAGAAGATTTAGGAACAAAAATTGTCGTACAGGGCGGTACATTTTATAATGACGCAGTGCTAAGAGCGTTTGAACTGTTATCCGAAACAGAGGTTATAAGACCTGATATAGCAGGTATTATGGGGGCATTCGGTTGTGCCATAATTGCACGTTCAAGATATGAACAAGGGTATCAGACAAAGTTATTACAAGCTGAAGAACTTGATAATTTTGAAATGCAAACTGAAATATCAAGATGTGCCAAATGTTCAAATCATTGTCTGCTCACTATAAATCAATTTGCAGACAAAGAAGTGTTTATATCAGGAAACAGATGCGAAAAGGGACTTGGAGAAACATATAAGAAAAATAATTTGCCTAATATATTTGATTATAAATATAAGAGGTTATTTTCATATAAATCTCTAAAAAAAGATGAGGCTGTAAGAGGTAAAATAGGTATCCCGAGAGTGCTCAATATATATGAAAATTATCCTTTATGGCATACATTTTTTACTACCTTAGGCTTTGAAGTAGTGTTATCAGACAGGTCAAGTATGAAGATATATGAAAAAGGAATAGAAACTATACCGTCAGAATCGGCTTGTTTCCCTGCGAAATTAACTCACGGTCATATGATGAACCTTGTTGAAAAAGGGATAGAAAAAATATTTTATCCAAGTGTAGTATATGAAGTAAAGGAAGATAAAGTAGACGCTACAAACAATTATAACTGTCCGATAGTAATATCATATCCTGAAGTTTTAAAGAACAATATGGATATTTTAAGAGAAAAAAATATTACGGTATTTAATCCGTTTTTGGCATTGGATCAAAAGAAAGCGGTTATAAATCAATTATATACTATGCTTAAAAAAGACTATGATATTGCGAAAAATGAAGTGGAAAAAGCTTATGAGAAAGCTTTGGCAGAGTATGATGATTTCAAGAAAGATATAATGCAAAAAGGCGAAGAGACTTTAAAATATATTGAAGAGACAGGTACGAAGGCAATAGTCTTATCAGGAAGACCATATCACTTGGATCCTCATATAAATCACGGAATACCGGAAGTAATAACATCACTTGGAATGTGCGTTCTTACAGAAGATAGTATAGCACATCTTTCAACAGATGAGAAAAAATTGAGAGTAGTCAATCAATGGACATATCATTCAAGACTTTACAGAGCTACAGATGTCGTTTCAAAGAGGAAAGATTTGGAGCTTGTACAGCTTAATTCCTTCGGATGCGGATTGGATGCAGTAACTACTGATCAGGTTGCTGAAATGCTTGCATACAACAACAAGATATACACTTGTTTGAAAATAGATGAAGTAAGTAACTTGGGTGCAGTAAAAATAAGACTTCGCTCGTTGAAGGCAAGTATGATAGAAAGAGATAAAAATTGCATATTGCCGGAAAAAATAGGTGAAAACAAAGAAAGAATAGTATTTACAAAAGATATGAGAAAAACTCATACCATACTTTGTCCGGAAATGTCGCCAATTCACTTTGATTTGTTAGAGTCAGCATTTAATTATTCCGGATATAAGCTTGTGCTTTTAAGAGATGATACAGGTGCTATAGATGAAGGGCTTAAATATGTAAATAATGACGCTTGCTATCCGGCTATAATAGTAATAGGTCAGCTTATAAAAGCGTTAAAATCAGGCAAATATGATTTGAATACCACATCAGTGCTTATGTCGCAAACAGGTGGAGGTTGTAGGGCAACAAACTATATAGCATTTTTGAGAAAAGCCTTGAAAGATTCGGGTTTTGAAAACATACCTGTAATATCAATAAATCCTAAAGGTTTTGAAAAAAATCCCGGATTTAAATTGAATTTAAATACATTGGACAGAGCATTACAGGCGCTTATATATGGTGATTTGCTGATGCAACTATTATATGCTTCAAGACCGTATGAAAAAACTGTAGGCTCAGCTAATGATTTGTACAAGGAAATATCAAATACATTTAAATCAGACTTAAAAGAACATAATAAGAAAAAATTTATAAAAAATATATATAATGCAGTAAATAAATTTGATCAATTGGAAAGATATGATATTAAAAAGCCTAAAGTAGGTATAGTGGGAGAGATACTTGTAAAATTCCATCCTACAGCTAACAACTCTGTTGTAAAAGTAGTAGAAGACGAAGGTGCAGAGGCAGTGGTACCGTCATTGCTTGACTTCATACTATATACATTATACAACTCCAATTTTTCAAAAGAACATTTGGGAAGAAGTAAAAAAGGTAATTTTATAAGTAATTTGGTATTAGGCTATATTGAAAATTATAGAAAACATTTAAGAGATGCACTTGAAAAATCAAGATATTTTGAAAAACCTTCAACTATAAATGAAATAGCAGATGGAGCATCTAATGTTATGTCACTTGGACATCAAACAGGAGAAGGTTGGTTTTTAACAGGTGAGATGATAGAACTTATCAACAGTGGAGTGAAAAATATAATCTGTGTTCAGCCGTTTGCATGTTTACCTAATCACGTTACAGGCAAAGGAATGGCAAAAGAGCTTAAAAGATTGTATAAAGGTACTAATATAGCACCTATAGATTATGATCCCGGAGCATCGGAAGTAAATCAGCTTAACAGGATAAAACTTATGATGTCAAGAGCATTCGAGAATTTTAAAGAAGAAAACGGACAAATAGCTGAACTGAAAGGACTTATAGAGCAAAAAGATGATTTACTTGTATTGCTTAAAAACAAAGTAATACCTGAAAAACAACATAAATTAAAAGTATAGAACAATAGTAAAACGGACTGTTGCAAATTATGAAAATAACAGCAACAGTCCGTTTTTATTCGGATATATTTACTTTACCATAATATAATTAATGTAATTTATTATCCATAAATGAACAGGATAGAATATATAGAAGAAATATTTTGAAAAGGCGTTGTTAAGCCCTTGCTTTCTGTTATATATCTTCAGTAGAGGTATTATAGATATGAATAAAAATTCGCAGCGCTTCAACATAAATATAATCGGATTTGGTGATTGTAAAGAAAAATTAAGAGTAAGTGCAAATAAAACGGCTGAAAATATCAAATATGCTATATTTCTCTTCTTCTCATCATCGTGATATATATAAGAAAAATACATAAATAGTAGTATTATAAAGCCGCCTTCAAAGAAATCTGATATATAAAACAGTGCAAAGCAACAGATAAATCTTATAAAAAAATTCTTTTTGACCTTGCTTAATATGAACAGCATTGTTAAACCTATTGCGTATGTCATAATTATACTGTTTCTTATGACTATGTTATATGGAGCATACAAAGCGTTGAAAAAGTGATTGCCTATAAGCATAAATATTGCAAAGCCGTATAATCTCAAAAGGTATTTTTTTAGATTTTTTGTATATAAAAATCCGTCTACAACCAAATACGCAAAACCGACAGCAACACATCTTGAAAGTATTTTAAATAAAATATTCAAACTGTCGGATACAAAAAAATCTATATGGTCAAGTACCATTAAAAAAGCAAGCAATAATTTAAATTGAAATCTGTTGAGTTGCAGCATATAAATCTCCTTGTTTAAGGCAAATAATTTATAAGGATATTTTTTACAAGCGGTAATTGTTTTTAATAAGATACCGATATAAAACCATAATTTACTAAAAAAACTTGCCAATATGTGATATAATAAAAATTATAACAGTATTAAAAGATTATTTCAAATAAATTTTTGGAGGAAATTATGATAGTATATATAGTGGAAGATGATGAAGATATAAGACAAATAGAAGAATATGCTCTTAAAAATAGCGGATTTGATACATATGGCTTTGAAAATTCAATATCATTTTATGAAAAAATGGAAGTTAAACTTCCTGACATAATAATTCTCGATATTATGCTGCCTACAGAGAACGGATTTGAAATACTTGAATATTTAAAAAGTAAAGAGAGATATCAGGACATACCTGTTATAATGATAACAGCAAAAGATATGGAGATAGATAAGGTGAAATGTCTTGACTTGGGAGCAGATGATTATATAGTAAAACCGTTCGGTCTCATGGAATTTATATCAAGAGTCAAGGTAGTGTTAAGACGTGCAAGAAAAGATATGGAATTGGACGAGATAAGGTATGAAAATGTAGTTATTGAACCTAAGAGCCACAATGTTTTGGTAGATGGTGAAAAAATAGTTTTGACAAACAAAGAGTATGAACTTTTAAAATATTTGATGGTAAATAAAAATATAGTTTTAACAAGACAAAAATTGATGAACAATGTGTGGGGGTTTGATTTTGAAGGGGAGACAAGGACAGTAGATGCTCATATAAAATCTTTGAGACAAAAATTAGGCATTGCAAACAATATAATAAAGACGGTAAGGAATGTGGGATATAAAATAGGTGAGTAAGATTATGAGAAAAAAGTTGTTTGTGTTGATGGCTACACTATCACTTTTAGGGGTTACAATAACAAGTGTTGTAATATATTTTATAATGCAAATGAATATAGGCTTGTTTATGAGAAAGAGCGGTATATTGCTTGACCAAGTCTATTATATAAATAAATACGTCAGCGAATCACAAAATGAAATAATGTTATTTATAATCATATTTATCGTGATATCATTTTTTCTAATAAATATGATAACTAATCATATAATAAAAGATATAAATGAAAACTATAAATCCCAAGACTATATAAGAGCATTGGAAGGAGATATAAAAAATCAAAAAAACGAGATAATGTCTTTGCAGGATTTGATGATTGAAGAGGCGTATAAGACAAGGTATATATTCAATAAAATTCACGAAGGTTTAATACTTTTGGATGATGAAAAAAGAATAATACACATAAATGAAAGTGCAAAAAACTTATTGAATATAGACAAAAACTATGATTTTACAGGAAAACATATGTTGTTTGCTGTAAAAAGTGTGGAGCTTAACAACCAACTTGACAATATATTAGAAGAATCGAAAATGCCGACAACTATGAAAATAAACGACAGATATTTGAAATCATATGTAAATGCTATGGTTGAAAATGGAAAACTTCAAGGAATTTTTTGTGTTATAGTTGATGATACGCTTATGTATGAAAATGAGTTTGCAAGACGTACATTTACAACCAATGTTACTCATGAGCTGAAAACACCACTTACATCTATAGCCGGATATGCAGAAATTATGAAAAATATGGATGTTACAAAAGAAGATATAAAAGTATTTTCTGACAATATAATAAAAAATACAAACAAGATGATAAATATGATAAACGATATAATAAAATTATCTTCTTTAGTGGATATTAACAATATAGAAAAGAAAAAAGTGAGTCTTGATACAGTTATCAAAAAATGTATAAAAAATCTTGAAATTCAAGCGAAATTAAAAAACATAGATATATCTACTAATATACAAGAAGATGTGTTTGTATATGCTAATGAGAGCCTTATGTACGATATGGTCAACAATATAATAAGCAATGCAATAAAATATAATGTGCAAGATGGAAAAGTGATGATTGATTGCAATAGAGACGGAAATAAAGTTATATTTAAGGCAAGAGATACAGGAATAGGAATTTCAGAAAAATATAAGGAAAAAGTGTTTGAAAGATTTTTCACAGTAGATAAAAGTCGCTCAAAAAATCTTGGAGGCTCCGGTTTGGGGCTTTCTATAGTTAAGCATATAGCTAAAGTGCATAATGCCTATATAAGACTTGACAGTAAAGAAAATGAAGGTACAGAGATAACAGTGGAGTTTAACCTAATATAAATAGAGTGTGTATGAAAAATTTGATTTTTATTTTCGTACACACTCTATTTTATATATATTACGAATCTTTGGTAGTCTTTTTAAACATTTCTTTAAAGAGGTTTTCTGCTCTTTTGTAGTGATATTCATTTAATTTTATGCATTTATCTATATCATTCTCTGAAAAAGCCTTTATCATATCCTCGTGAGTTTTTATACTGCCTTTTTGCATATCTACAATCTCTTTTTCATAATAACATCTGAGCAATATTTCGTGCAGGACGTTATATTGCTTATACAATTTTTTTAATCTTGAATTATTTGAAAAATCTATAAATGTTTTGTGAAATTCATAGTCATATTTAAAATATTCTACAGTACCCACATTATCTTTTTGAAGGGCAACATATTTTTTCAATGTCTTAACAACTTCTTTTATATCTGATTTTTGCATTGAAAGTTGGATTCCTGTATTTGTTATACCCATAAGTATTTCATTTACTTCCAGATAAAAATCAGCATCGAATCCTACGACTAATGCACCTGTATTATCTATGCTTTCTATCAAGCCATCTGAGAAGAGTCTGTTTATAGCATCACGAATAGGAGAGGAACTGACATTAAATCTTTCTTGTAAAGTTCTATTTACTATTTTAGAGCCAAAAGGAATGTCTTGATTTATAATTTGCATTTTCAGTTCATCATATATCTGATCGCTGAGGAACCTTTTGATAATAGTCATAATATACTCCTTAAAGAATCAATTTTATATGATATTAGGCTGTATTATATTTATGTACTTTTATAAAAAACTAATAAAATTATTTTTGTAAAATTTAAGCACTAATTAAAAATTATCATATATTATAAAAAATAAGCAAAAATTTTATGAGATAACGTTATTATGAGTAAAACTTATATAGAGTTTTATAAACATAATTATTTTAGAATAAAAAAACTCATATCAATAATACAGTATTATAACATTATTTATATATTTACACAATAGTTTAATGCCATTATCCGATTAAACGCAGATATTTTTAATATGTCGGGACATAGCTCAATTTAATGCTAAAATTCAACAAAACTATATAAAAATAGAATTGTATAAATTTAGTGAAAATATAAGACTAATTATAGGCTTATCATATAAATTATATATTATTTCATTAGAAATTAGTTAAACAGTAATAAATTTTAAAACTTAACAAAGTATTAAATTTTATTTAACAATTTATGTAATGTGTTAAAAATAAAAATAATTGTGATATAATTACAAATATAAAAGTGATTATAGAAAATTAATAGAATAAATAATTAAGGAGATGATATTTTGAAATCAAGATTAACAGCCATAGTTTTAAGTATAGCTATGTTAATACCGTCATTTTCATATGCGCAAAACAAGTTGACATATGAAGATGCTTTTAAAAAAGCTGTACAAAATAACTTACAATTAGAAAAAGTACAAAAGAATTTAGATAAAGTAGATGAAACTTTAACGACAGGCACAAATAAAGATGAACAAATGCAAAATTTCAATCAAAGCGGTCAAGCATCAGAACAAGGTATGGAAAATGCTATTGCATCCATAAATTCCTCTTTGCAATATCAAAATCTCATAGATGATGAAAAAGCGTTGAAGATGAGCTATGAAGCGCAAAGTGATGCAATAAGCGTGGGGCTTAAAAATATATTTTTGAAGATAGAATACCTTGAAAAAAATGCGGTTCTTATAGAAGAAAAGATTGCCAATATGGGCAAAAACATATCCATAAATACGATTAAATACAAATACGGTATGATTAGTAAATTAGATTTTGAAAATTCTCAATTAGAACTGGATAAATTAAAAAACTCTCAAAAAGAGAACACTCTTCAATTAGAATCAGCATATAAAGACTTATCCAATATAGTGGGTAGCAAAGTGAATCAAAAAGTGGAATATATAAAGATAGAATATAAAACTCTATCATCACTTGGCATATCAAAAGAGTCAGCAATAGGCACAGCTATATCACAAGCACCTGCCATATTTAGACAAAATGCAAACATAAGAGCATTAGAAGAGCGTATTAAATACGATTTATTGGACAAATCACAAACTTCGCTTCCGAGAGAAGAAACATCGACAAGTGTAGGAATACAAGACGTAAATTTGAGAATAAATAAGCAGTCAATAGAAAATGCAGTAATTGAAACAGCAAATACTATAGAAAATTTAGAACTCAATATAAATAATATCAATAATCAAATTGAAAACTTACAAAGACAATCAAAAAATATGGCACAATTGGTAAAATTAGGAATGAAAACAAACATAGAGTTGGAAAATCTAAATTTGCAAATAGAAGATCTAAAAATGCAAAGAAGAAACTTATTAAACAATCATAATATATCATTAGAAAGATATACAAAACCATATCTTTTGAGCTTAACAGGTGAATAATATGAAGAAAAAAATAATAGCGTTATTATTGGTAAGTATGCTCGGCATATCAAACTCATATGCCAACGAAGTTAGCTATACATTCGATGAAGCAAGACAGATAGGAATATCGAATTCGAAAGAGATAAAACTGCAAGACGAAATAATAAATTCGCTAAAAAATAAAAATGATATACAAAAAAAGGATTATTTACAGAATAATCCGGATTATGAATATAACGGCATGACAAAAACAGAAGTATATAATAATACTTATAAGACATATGATTATGAAAAGATATTAAAAAACAACATCCAGACAAAAAAAGAAATGATAATAGCCAATGAAAAAAAGACGCTTACGCTCTTTACTAACATAATAAATTATCAAAACGAAATAAAAAATAAGCAAATGCAGATAGATAACCAAATTCAAGCGCTAAATCACGCACAAGTAAAACTAAAGACAGGTATGATAACACAAGTTGATTATGACAGTGAAAAAACTGCACTTGACGCTTTGCAGACAGAATTAAAAAATCTTAATTTTAAATTGGATTTGGAAGAAAAAAGATTTAAACAACATCTTAATATAGACCTTAAAGATAAAGTGAATCTAAAACTTACACAACCACAGTTAGACCAGTTATTACCGCAAGAGGCACTTGAAATAACCGAAAAAAATAAAAAGACATTTGAGGACATAAAAAAAGAATTGGACGATTTGAATAAAGATATGAAGTGGATAGAACAGGTCAATTATGGTGCAAATTACAAAAAATATAAAGATGAACAGCAAAAACTCATAGACGAAAAAGAAAAAGATATTAAAGAGTTGAAAAAAAACACTTTATATAATTATGACAAGATATATTATAATATACTGATAAAAGCAAATGAACTTAGCTTGGAAAAATTGAATAAAATGCAACTCGACATAAAGAAAAAACAGATGTCAGCCTTATACAATCAGGGGGTTGATAAAAAATTATCGGTAGATGAGATAGATGCACAAATACAATCAAATTTATTATCGCAGATAAAAAAGCAACTGGAAATAAGATGGATGCTATTAGACTACAATACAAGTACCATCTGATAATTTGATTAAAAATTAAAATACCATATATACAAAATAGATTACGTATTTGTATATATGGTATTTTTGATGGAATTAATTATACTTGCTTATTATTGCTGAATTAAACAGCCATATAAATAAAGTGATAAATTGAATATACTTAATTTTACTCAGCTAATAAGTTTTTAAAAACAAAAATGTTCATTATTCTATTGCCTTTTGGTATTAGATGTCAGTAATCCAATTAATCAAACGCATTCAAATGAATTTTTTATAGTTTAAGATTATGTGAGATCTTAAATATGGTTTAGTACTATATAATAAATTTTCCGGCTTCATCATCTACATATACTGAAACATCAGGATGCAGTCTTAGTATTGATGCCGGCATTTTAGGAGTTATCTCTCCATATACCGAATCGTATATGGCTTGCGCTTTTTCTTTTCCTGAAGCTATGAGTATTATTTTTTTAGCTTTCATTATAGATGCTATACCCATAGTTATCGCTTTGGTAGGCATTTGCATGTCTGAGAAATATTTTGAGTTGGAATCTATCGTGCTTTGAGTAAGTTTGACTATATGTGTTTTTGCAGATATTTTATCTGAAGGTTCATTAAAACCTATATGTCCGTTAGTACCTATACCTAATATTTGAAGATCTATTCCTCCTGCTGAATCTATAGCTTTTTCATAGTTTTCGCATTCTTGTTCAAGGTCATCTGCCAAGCCGTTTTCTATATTACATTTATTAATATCTATGTCTATATGAGAAAATAAATTATCTTTCATAAAATATGCATAGGAATTTGGGTGAGTTTTTTCGATGCCTACATATTCATCAAGATTAAACGCAGTCACTTGCTTGAAAGTCACGAGGCCTTCTTTGTAGTATTGTATAAGATATTTATATATCTCCATAGGAGACGAACCTGTTGCAAACCCCAATACACTGTCTTTTTTTATAAGAACCTGCCTGCATATTTCGAGTGATGCTTTTTTTGATGAACCAAAATGTGTTGCACTTCTTATTATTTTCACTTCAATCTCCTCCTTGTTTGATGATTAAAACATATTTAAAATCTCATTTACTTCTTTTTTGCTGTGTACAAATCTGATTTTTTCAGATATTTCTTTGCATTTTTCAAAATCGGATTCTCTGATGATGCTTTTTATTGCAGCTACTTGCGTAAAAGCTACGCTGAATTCATCTAAGCCCATACCGAGTAACATTTTGCATGCTCTTTCATCGCTTGCGAATTCTCCGCACATGCCTACTACAATATTTTCTTTATGTCCTGCATCTATTACTTTTTGTATTGCGTGTAAAACAGCCGGATTAAAAGAGTCGTACATATCGGCAATTTTATCGTTGCCTCTATCAACGGCAAGCATATATTGTGTAAGGTCATTAGTACCTATGCTGAAGAAATCGACATATTTTGCAAACGCCTCAGCTTCCATTACAGATGCCGGAGTTTCTATCATCATACCCACTTTTATATCTTTGTTGTAAGCTATATTTTGAGAGTCAAGTTCTTTTTTGCATTCATCAAGTATAGAGTTTGCTTCCAACAATTCTTCTAAAGATATTATCATAGGATACATTATGCTGACATATCCGAATGCGCTCGCTCTAAGTAATGCTCTAAGTTGTTCTTTGAACATATCTTTTAGATGCAGTGAAATTCTTATAGCTCTGAAACCTAAGAAAGGATTTTCTTCTTTGTCAAATTCGTAATATGAAAGTTCCTTATCTCCTCCTATATCAAGTGTTCTTATTATAACCTCTCCGGTACATATCTGAACAGCTTCCTTATATACTTCGAATTGTTCTTCTTCTGTTGGGAAATGAGAGTTTTCCATATATAAAAATTCGCTTCTGAAAAGACCTATACCATCTATATAACATTTTACAGCATTTTTTATATCCTCGATATTGCCGACATTGGAGTATACAAGAACTCTTTTGTTATCTTTTGTTATTGCTTCTAAATGGGCATTTTCTTTTAGCAATTTTTCTCTTTTTTCAAAATCTGATTTTTTATTTTCAAACTCTTTTATTTTTGCTTCATCCGGGTTTATATATATATCACCGTTTGTAGCATCTATTATTATAATATCGTTATCGTTTACTTCTTCCAATAAATTATCCGCTCCAACAAGAGCAGGTAATCCCAAATTACGAGCCATTATGCAAACGTGGCTTGTAACTCCACCTCCTTGAGTGGCAAAACCCAATATATAATCAAGATTCATAGTGGCTGTATCAGATGGAGCTAAATCTTTTGCTATTACTATTGTCGGTGTATGTATTGAAGCAAGATTTTTAAGCTCTACATTTTTTATTTTAGCCATTACTCTTTGATATATATCTTTTATATCGTCTGCTCGAGCCTTCATATATTCGTTATCCATAGCTTCAAACATGGCAACGAATTCATCTATGGTATCTCTAAAAGCTATTTGCACATTTTTTTTGTCATTTACTATTTTATTAGTCACTTCATCAAGAAGGGCAACATCATTTACAAGCTCTAAATGCCCTGCAAATATATCGTTTGTTTGCGCCAATTTCGTAAGTTCATCAGATACCTGTTCTGTTGCGTTTTTGTATATTTTTATTTCTTCATCTTTATCATTATATACATACATATCCGGAACGAAAGATATTTTTTCATATTTATATGCTTTTCCTATAGCTATACCTTTAGATGAAGTTTTATCAACAGAAAGTTTCTTCATAAAATATATCCTTTCAAAAATTTAATATTTATAATTATGCTCCTACTTAAAGTAAGAGCATAACGAAAAACAAGAGCTATAACAATTATTCGCCTAAGCCGCTTTGTATTGCTTCAACTATTGTTTGCAGATCATCTGCTTCGCTTTCGCCTTCGCATTCTACAACTATTTCATCGCCAACATTTATTTGGGCTGACATTACATTTAGTACACTTTTTGCATTTACTCTTTTATCGCCTTTTATAAGAATTACAGAAGATTTACAGCCACCTGCTATTTTCGACAAAACTCCTGCCGGTCTTAGATGTAGACCTGTTTTATTTGTTATTTTTACTTGTTTGCTTACCATATTAATTTTCTCCCTTCAAAATATAATTGAATTATGACTAAATTGAGCAATAGATATGTATTTATATTTACTCAAATAAATACCTATCCGGTAAGTATATCTATAATTATATATATTTAGTTTGTTATTTATTATACTATATATTTTGAAATATTGGAACCCATTTTATTATGGTAATTTAAGTTGATTGCGTGAATAAAAAGCTGTAAGTTAGTGTTACAATTATATTGCAAATTTAGAAAGTATATTTTGTCTGTCAGTAATATTATTAAAATTTAAGCGGTGAGAGATAAATTGTTATATAAATAAACATATTATAAGTTTGTATAAATGTACAAAGAAAATGTTTACTTTTTTTAAAAAAAGTGTATAATATATTTAAGATAGAAAATATGATAAACTATTTTTTGTTAATTATATTTTTATAAAACCTATATAAAAATACATATCTATATAATTAAATTAAAAAGTAGGTTTTATGTTTCTATCAATACCATTTGAAAGGGGCATTAAATATGAACATCATTTTAAGTGGAAAACAAATTAACCTTTCCCAAAAACAAAAGGACACAATCGAAACAAAACTATCAAGATTGGAAAAATATTTTGATAAGGATATGATTGTAAGAGCTACAGCATCTCATAAAAAGGATAAAAGCTGTGTAGAGGTAACAATACCAGTAAACAAGTCGGTAATAAGAGCTGAAGCCACAGACTATGATATGTATTGTGCGGTAGATGAAGTTGTTAGCAAATTGGCAAGACAGCTTAGAAAATATAAAACAAAATTGAAAAATAGAGGAACTGAAACAATAAGATTCGAAAACATTGACGATTCAAGTGTATCGAATGAAGAAGAGCAAAAGATAGTAAGAAGAAAAAAATTCGATTTTTTGCCTATGTCTGAAGAAGAAGCTTGTTTACAAATGGAAATGATTGGTCATGACTTTTTTGTATTCGTAAATGCCGATACAGATAGTGTAAATGTGTTATATAAGAGAAAAGACGGACATTATGGTATAATAGAGCCTGAATAAAAGAGAGATTTTTTAGTTATATAAAAATTTAATATATGGATTGTGTGTAAATGTTACAACAATCTAAAAAGTATAAATAAAGCAAGCTGATTAGCTTGCTTTATTTATACTTTTACAGAAATTAACGCTAATATTAAAAAGTTTTTAAAAAGTCATATATAATATTAGATACGGTAATAATCAATCACATAAAAATATACAATTTATTAGTATTAATTAGTGTTTTGTATAAATCAAGATATGCTCAAATATATTTTACATAAATTTATAATGAATTGTTGTTAAAACTAAGGAGAAACGATGATAGATTATTCATATGCTTTTTCTAACAAAATAGTTCCATTACATCAAGAAAATGGCAGTATTACAATTCTTTCAAAATATGAGCCTTCGGATAAAATAAAAAATGAACTTCAAAAATTGACAGATAAAAATATAAATGTAATGCAAAGTCCTGTTTATAATTTCGATAAATATTTTGAAGAATATTACAGCATAGTAGAAACGAATCTTGATATAAAAAGAGAATTTGAAGATATATTAAAGTCTGATATAGATACCCTATTTACATATATACTCAAAAAAGCACAGGATTTTTTATCAAGTGATATACATATAATAGGTGAAGAAAAGTCTTTTATAATAAAATTCAGAATTAATTCAATACTTCGCAGTTTTGTGAAAATAGACATAAACAGGGGAGAATCTCTTATACGGATAATAAAATTAAAATCCAATATAGATATAAGCAGAACGTTAACTCCACTTGAAGGAAGGTTTGATTTTGTTATAAATTCACAAAGCATAGATTATAGAGTTTCTATAATGCCGACGATAAGCGGAGAAAAAATAAGTATACGAATACTTGGAAACACAAGAAAGATATATACTTTAAGAGATATAGGTTTAAATTGTGAAGAGGAAAAAATAATAAAAGAGAAGATAAATAAAAATGCAGGATTTATACTCATAACAGGTGCTACAGGCTCTGGAAAATCAACAACTCTGTTTACAATGATGCATTATTTAAACGATGGTACAAAAAATATAATATCAATAGAAGATCCGGTTGAGTATAAAATTGACGGTGTTACTCAAATAGCGGTGAGCAAAGAAAAGAATATAGAGTTTCACAATGTGCTTAGATTTGTATTAAGACAAGATCCGCAAATAATAAACATAGGTGAAATAAGAGATGAGGAGACGGCAAAGCTGGCAATAAGCTCCGCCAACACAGGGCATTTGGTGTTTTCTACAATGCATACTAACAGCAGTGTATCATCAATACAGAGATTACACGATTTAGGCTTGGAAGGATTTGAAGTTGTGAGTGCACTTTCTCTTATCATATCACAGAGATTGATCAGAGTTTTATGCCCTCGTTGCAAACAAGAATATGAAGTGAAAAAAGAAATTTTGAATTACTATGGACTTGAAGACAAGCGTTATTTTAAGGCAGTGGGATGCAATGAATGTTACGGCAGCGGATATATTACACAAAAAGCTGTATTTGAAATACTTGTAGTGGATGATAATGTAAGAAAACTTATAAAAAATGGCGAGATTAATGAAGATAATATAAATATAAGAACGTTAAAGCAAAAGCTTTTGGATGAATTTGCAAAAGGAGAGACATCTATTGAAGAAATTTCCAAATATATTTAAGAGAAGCAAACTTTCATATGAAGAGAATGCCATATTTTTTGAGAGTATGTCGGAACTCATAAGCACAGGTGTGCCTATAGTAAAAATATTTGACATAACCGATATCAAGGTGAAAGATAAAAAAATATTATCTGATATAAAAACGAATATAAGTAATGGAGTGTCTTTATCGACAGCATTGCAAAATACGGATATATTTAGCGATTTGACGATATCAATAATAAAAATGGGAGAGGAAACCGGAAATTTAAAAATTTCTTTTGAAAAATTGTCAAAATATTACTATAAATTGAGTGAGAGCAGAAAAAACATAAAGACAGCTTCATTTTATCCTATGATATTATCCGTATCAATATTATTTTTATTGATATTCATAAATTATTATTTTATACCTCAAATAGTCAATCTGTACAGTTATGATTTGTCCAAATTGAATGTATTTAGCAAGACATTATTTATGATTTCATTATTTTTGAATGACTATAAACTTGAAAGCTCTTTAATGATGATTTCTTTAATAAGCGTTATATATTTATTTTTTAAAGATTTATACGAAAATAGAGATGACAATAATTTTTTGCAAAAAATACCGGTAATATCTAAGCTTGCGGTTTCAAATGCGATGGCTAATATATTGTGGTCATATTCTATTATGACATCTGCCGGAATAGATATAATAAAATCTACAGAGATATTGTCAGAGAGTACAAATAATAAATTTATAAAAATAAAACTGAAACAGCTCAAAGAAAATATAAATTCGGGAAAATCTATAAGTTACAGTGTAGAAAGCCTTAATCTTGACGACGATATGCTTAAATATTTTATATCTATAGGGGAGAAAACCAGTAATATGGACAAATATCTAAGCATATTGTCTGACAGGTATTCAAAAAATTTGAGCAATGAAATAAAATATATAAGTGAGATAATTCAACCGGTTTTGATAATAGTGATAACATTCATAGTTGGCATAATAATAGCAGGAGTTGTATTGCCGGTGCTTAATTATGACAATATATTGTGAGGAGATATAATTAATTTATGTAAAAAAATATCTAATGCATATATTATAAAATGTAAGTTTAGATATTTTTATGCGAATATTGTCTAAAAAAACGGTATTTGAAGTATCATATCATATAAATTATTTTCTTATAATATTTTTTATTGCACTCGTCAATAAAAAACCTATTACTGCTATTAATACTATTGTTCCACCGGGCTTAAGCCCTGCACCGTTTATTCGTATATAGTATGACATGGTAAGTCCGATTACAACTTCAAAAAAAGCGTACAACACACTTATGATAATAACTTGTTTGTAACTTCGTGAGACCTGTATAGATGTGGCAACGGGTACTACCATAAGAGATGAAACTATAAGAGCTCCTACAGTTCTGGATGCTACAGATACTGTTATTGCAGTTAATATTGTAAATACAAAATTTATTGCACTTACATTTACTCCGGACAACTTTGCGCTTTCTTCATCAAAAGATATATACATAAGTTCTTTATACAATAGTATTGTTGATATAATTACAACTATGCTTACGATTATCGTCATTTTTACTTCTATATCGGATATTGCAACTATACTACCGAATAAAAAGCTGTTAAAAGATGTGACGTTTTTTATAAAGCCTGATAATACTCCTGCCAATCCTACGCAAGCCGAAGTTATTATAGCTATAGATACTTCGGAATATTGTGGGATTTTTTTTCTTATGGCTTCTACGCTGAGTGCGGCTAAAATGCAGGCTATTATTGCGCCAAGCACAGGGTTGATGCTCATAATAAGACCTGCTGATACTCCTGCCAATGATGCGTGTGAAAGAGCATCGCCGATCATGGAGAGCCTTTTGAGGACAATGGTTGTTCCTATACAAGGTATTATTATAGATAGTAGTATGCCTACCATAAATGCCTTTTTCATAAATTCATATTCAAAAATGATGATTACCTCCTAATGATTACAGTCTATTCATTCTTCCATAATCCAATTCGTACAAATTTGTACAATATTTTTTTAAATTTTTTGTATCGTGACTTATTATTATGACGGTGAGATTAAATTCTTGATTTAATTTTTTTATAAGCTCATATATTAAATCGCAGGACTGCTTGTCAACGCCTGTAGTAGGTTCATCCAATATAAGTATATGCGGGTTATTTACAATGGATTTTGCAATCATAACTCTTTGCCTTTGGCCACCGGACAGTTCTGATATGAGTCTTTTTTGATAATTTTGCATTCCTACAAGAGTCAGAGCGTTTATAGCTTTTTGACGATGCTCTTCTTTATAAAATCTGAATAAACCTACTTGTTTATACAGATTCATCATAACGACTTCCAATACTGTTGCCGGAAAATTGAGCTTGCTTTTATCCTGGCTTTGAGATAGATAGCCTATGTTATGAAATTTACATATCTTATCCATTTCGAAATTGAATATTTTTATAGAACCTTTTTGCGGCTTCAGTTGACCTATCATAAGTTTTATAAGTGTGGTTTTGCCGGCACCGTTTGAGCCGATTATTCCGATAATTTCGCCTTTTTGTATATTACAATTAAGATTTTCTAATACAGGAGTATCTGAATATGAAAAACTTACATTTTCTATTTCTATTATATTTTGCATAGATTTTCCTCAATATTGTATAAAAAATTTACCAAGTAAAATATATCACAGTTTTAAGCAAAAAATCAATGAATATGATAAATTATTTGAATAAGTATTATTACTATAACAAAATTTTAAAATTAGAGAGTGTCTAAAAAGAAAAAATGCCCTTGATTAAGGACATTTTATATACTATTTTAATGCGTTTTCTATTGCCTTCAGGTTGTCTTGCATTATTGAAAGATAATCTTTATTTGCATCCAATTCTTCTTGTGTTAAACCTTCTATAGGGTTGAGAACGTCTGTGTTTGCACCTGTTTCTTTTGCTATTGTTTCTGATACTTCAGGTGTTGCAAGTGTTTCAAAGAATATAGTTTTAACATTGTTTTCTTTTACGAATTCTATGATCTCTTTCATTCTTGCAGGATCTGGTTCTGAATCTTCGTACACTCCTTCTATGCCGAGTTGATTTATACCATAATCTTTGCATAGATATGCAAAAGCCTCGTGAGCTACTACTATACTTTTACCTGCATACGGTTTAAGTGTTTCTTCGAATTGCATATCCAACTTGTCAAATTCTTCTGAGTATTTTTTATAATTTTCTTCATAATAAGCTTTGTTTTTTTCGTCAGCTTGGACCAAAGCATCTTTTATGTTTTCCATTTCTTTTTTCGCATTTTTTATACTAATCCATACATGTGGGTCGAATTCTCCGTGGTGATGGTGATGTTCTTCTTCGTGAACGCCTTCTTCGTGTTCATGATCTTCGTCTTCATCATGATCTGCATTTTTTATAAGTTCTGCTCCTTTTGAGGCTTCTATTATAGAAAGGTCTTTATTTGAAAGAGAATCTGTAACTTTTTCTACCCAACCTTCCATTCCGGCGCCATTGTATACGAGCATATTTGCTTCTTCGAGCTTGGCTATATCTGTAGCTGAAGGTTCCCAACCATGAGCTTCTACTCCGGCAGGTATTAGGTTTTCTACATCAGCTTTGTCGCCTGCTATTTTTTTTGTAAAATCGTACATAGGATACATACTTGTAACTATTTTTAATTTTGTTTCTCCTTCTTTTTTTGGCTCGGCGTTATTTGCGTTATTTGATGAACAACCTACAAATAGCATAGAAGTAGCTATTACTAAACCTAATATTTTTTGGAATTTTTTTTTCATAAATGTTAATCCTTTCTTTTTTTGTTATAGTTTAAAAAATAAATTTTTTGATAGACTTTTTGAAATTTAACAGTAAACTCCCTTTATAATGTAAGATATGCAAAAAAATGTGAGTAAAATTACTAATGCTTTTATAAAAATCTGCTTTATTGATATTTATAAAAAAGTTTTCTAAGAAAAATATGTTTGAAGATTATGTTAAAATATGTATTGCAAGTAACTGGCGATTATTATAACATTTTTTGTAAATTAATGCAAGTGATATGTATTATATTTTTCTTTTTAAAATCAGAAATATTTTTAAAAAAATGCTTGCTTTTTATAATTACTTATTGTATAATTTATCAGTATGTTTTTAGAGTGTTATTTTTTAATACTCAAGTGGCTATGAAGCAAAAGGTTGCCCGATTTACGAGGATATTTTTGTGGAGCAAGTAAACATCTGTGAATGTTGCGACAAAGCCATTTTTTTATAAAAGTAAAAGCGAAACACACGGCGGCGTTTACAAAGTGAAAGTTTGGCTGTGAGCCTTGAAAAATAAATGGCGGTCGTACAAAAAGTACGATAGGAGGTAAATTTTTAAAATGTCAAACAAGCAAAAGATTAGAATCAAATTAAAATCTTATGACCATTCAATACTTGATATGGCAGCTCAAAAAATAGTAGAAATAGCGAAGTCTACAGGCGCTACTGTAAGCGGTCCTGTGCCACTACCTACAAAAAAAGAAATCATAACTATAATAAGAGCTACTCATAAGTACAAAGATTCAAGAGAACAATTTGAAGTGAGAACTCACAAAAGACTTATTGATATTTTAGAACCAAGCTCAAAAACAGTTGATTCTTTAATAAGACTTGACTTACCGGCTGGTATCGAAATTGAAATCAAAAAATAATTTAATAGCGAAGGTATAGCCTTGTCCTTAGGATGATTGCATGGCAATCCGCTGTAAGTACATGGAGGTGTAGTAATTTAATGAAAGCAATAATGGGAAAAAAATTGGGAATGACTCAAATCTTCGCTGAAGACGGAAGATTAGTTCCTGTAACAGTAATTGAAGCAGGACCGATGATAGTAACTCAAATCAAAACAAAAGAAAATGATGGATATGAAGCTGTTCAATGCGGTTTTGGCGAAATAAAAGAAAAAAATGTGAACAAACCGTTAAAAGGACATTTTAAAAAAGCAGGAATCGGAAGCAAAAGAACGCTTAGAGAATTTAAGGTAAGCAACATAGCTGATTTTAAACTTGCACAAGAAATAAACGTAGATGTATTTTCTGCAGGAGATAAAGTTGATGCTGTTGCAACATCTAAGGGTAAGGGATTCCAAGGCCCTATAAAAAGACATGGACAATCAAGAGGTCCTGAAACTCATGGTTCACACTACCACAGAGGACCGGGTTCAATGGGTATGTGTTCAGATCCTTCAAGGGTGTTTAAAGGTAAAAAACTTGCCGGACATATGGGATTTGAGAGAGTAACTATCAAAAATCTTGAAGTTGTTTTAGTAGATAAAGAAAATAATTTGGTTCTTGTAAAAGGTTCAGTTCCGGGTCCTAAAAAAGGCTTAGTTGTACTGAAAGAATCATATAAATAAATAATATCAGGTGAAAGGAGGAGTAAATAATGCCAAAAATAGATGTACTTGATATAAATGGAAATGTAGTAGAGCAAATGGAAATATCAGAAGATATATTTGCTGTTGAAGTAAATGAACATTGCGTTTATGAAGCTGTAAAAAATCATCTTGCTAACAGAAGACAAGGTACTCAATCTGCTAAAACAAGAGCGGAAGTTAGAGGCGGAGGAAGAAAACCTTGGAGACAAAAAGGTACAGGTAGAGCAAGACAAGGTAGCACAAGATCGCCACAATGGATAGGCGGTGGAGTAGTGTTTGCACCAAAACCAAGAGATTACAGCTATAAAATAAATAAAAAAGTTAAGAGAATAGCTTTAAAGAGCGTGTTGACTGATAAAGTTAATAATCAAAAGCTTATAGTTTTAAATGAGTTAACAATGAACGAGCCTAAAACTAAAGTTTTTGCACAAACTATGAAAAATCTTAAAATAGATGGAAAAAAAGCACTTTTTGTTACAAAACAAAATGATCAAAATGTTGTTAGATCAGGAAGAAATATATATGGTGTGTCAGTAGCATTTGCTGATGTTATCAACACATATGACATAATGAATCATGAAGTTTTAGTAATGACAAAAGACGCTGTTATTAGAACTCAGGAGGTGTTTGCATAATGTTATCATACGATATAATAAAAAGACCTGTTATATCTGAAAGAAGTATGGAGCAGGCATCAGAGAAGAAATATACTTTTATAGTAGATAAAAAAGCTAATAAATCACAAGTGAAAAGAGCTATAGAGGAAATATTTGAAGTAAAAGTAGAAAAAGTAAATACTATGAATTATGACGGCAAAGAAAAAAGAGTAGGAAGAAATGTAGGAAAAACTGCATCATTTAAAAAAGCTATAGTAAAACTAACAGCTGACAGTAAAGATATAGAAATCTTTGGCGCATAATAAAAAAGGAGTGAGAGAAAATGGCTATAAAGAAATTTAAACCAACTACTCCGTCAAGAAGACATATGACAGTGGTAATTTCAGAAGAAATTACAAAATTTTCACCGGAAAAGTCATTGCTTACAAGTCTTAAAAAACACGCAGGAAGAAACTCACAAGGAAAGATAACTGTAAGACATAAAGGTGGCGGAGAAAAAAGAAAATATAGAATAATAGACTTCAAAAGAGATAAAGACGGTATACCGGCAAAAGTTGCAGGTATAGAATATGATCCTAACAGAACAGCTAATATAGCTTTACTTCATTACAGAGATGGAGAAAAGAGATATATATTGGCTCCTAACGGATTAAAAGTTGGAGATATATTATATTCTGGAGAAGGCTCAGATATAAAAGTGGGTAACTGCCTAAAAATGAAAGATATGCCTGTTGGTACTATAATTCACAACATAGAATTAAAAACAGGAAAAGGCGGACAATTAGTAAGAAGCGCAGGAAATTCAGCACAACTTATGGCTAAAGAAGGTAAAAACGTACTTTTAAGATTACCTTCAGGCGAAATGAGATATGTAAATGCTGAATGTAAAGCTACAATAGGTCAAGTAGGTAACTTGGAAAAAGAAAATGTTACAATAGGTAAAGCCGGAAGAAAAAGACATATGGGTATCAGGCCTACAGTAAGAGGTTCCGTAATGAACCCTAATGACCACCCTCACGGCGGTGGAGAAGGACGTTCACCTATAGGTAGACCATCACCGGTAACACCTTGGGGTAAACCTGCACTTGGATATAAGACAAGAAATAAAAAGAAACTTTCTAATAAAATGATAGTAACAAGAAGAAAATAGTCTAAACGGAGGTAAAAATGAGTAGATCATCAAAAAAAGGTGCTTTCGTTCACGAAGGACTATACAAGAAAATCCTAAAAATGAACGAAACAGGAGATAAACAAGTAATCAAAGTTTGGTCAAGATCATCTACTATATATCCTGACTTTATAGGACACACGCTTGCCATACATGATGGCAGAAAACATGTGCCTATATATATAACAGAGGATATGGTAGGACACAAATTGGGAGAATTTGTACCAACAAGAACATTTAAAGGACATAAAGATGATGACAGATCGTCAAAAACAAAATAAAAAAATAAGTCTAAGACATATATAAGATATTTTAGAAAGGAGAACGAAATGGCAGATTCTAAAGAGAAAGTAGCAATAGCTAAAGAAGTAAGAGCGATAGCAAAATTCGTTAGAACTTCTCCAAGAAAAGCAGGAAAAATCTGTGATTTAGTAAGAGGCAAAAGCGTTGACGAAGCTATAGCTATATTAAAATTCCTACCAAACAGCAGTGCACAAATAATTTCTAAAGTGGTAAAATCAGCTGCTGCAAATGCAGAGAATAACTTTAATATGGAACCTAAAAAATTATATATATCAAAAATATGGGCAAATCAAGGACCTACACTAAAAAGGTTCATGCCAAGAGCTCAAGGTAGAGCAACATCAATAAGAAAAAGAACAAGTCATATAGAAGTTTTTGTACAAGAGAGAAATTAGGAATCGGGAGGGAAATAAATGGGTCAAAAAGTTAGCCCACACGGACTTAGAGTCGGAATCAATAAAAATTGGGACTCAAGATGGTTTGCAGGTAAAGATAAGATAGCATCTTTTATAAAAGAAGACCATGAAGTTAGAAAGTTTTTGGCAAAACAATTAAACCAAGCTGACCTTTCAAAAGTTGAAATAGAAAGAGTCGGAGATAAATTAAAATTAAATATATTTACAGCAAAACCTGGAATGGTAATCGGAAAAGGCGGCCAAGGTATCGAAGAACTTAAAGTTGCTGTTGAGAAATTTACAGGTAAAAATGTATTTATAAATATAGAAGAAATTAAAAATCCTGACGCAGATGCACAATTGGTTGCGGTAAAAATAGCTCAATCATTGGAAAGACGTATAGCTTTTAGACGTGCGATGAAACAAGCTATGCAAAGAACAATGCGTACAAGAGGAGTAAAAGGTATAAAAGTTGCTACTTCAGGAAGACTTGGTGGAGCCGAAATGGCAAGAACTGAAGGATATGCTGAAGGAGTAGTGCCACTACACACATTAAGAGCTGATATAGATTATGGATTTGCAGAAGCTGACACAACTTACGGAAAATTGGGCGTAAAAGTATGGATATGCAAGGGTGAAATCCTAAAAGACAGAAACGGCGAAAAAAGAGACTTAGACAGTCTAATGGGAGTTAAAGACGACAAGAAGAAAAAAAGAAGAAACAATAATGGAGAATTTAACCCTAACAGAAAAAGAAATTTTAATAATGAAAGAAAACAAGGAAATAGAACTCAAGGAAGAAACCAAGATAGATAAATGATTGCTGAAAGGAGGACACATAAATGTTAATGCCAAAAAGAGTGAAACGTCGTAGAGTTCACAGAGGAAAAATGACAGGTAAAGCCAACAAAGGCAATACTATAACATATGGAGAATATGGACTTCAAGCATTAGAACCTGCTTGGATAACATCAAACCAAATAGAAGCTGCCCGTATAGCTATAAACAGATCAGTAAAAAGAGGTGGTAAGGTGTGGATAAAAATATTCCCACACAAACCTGTAACACAAAAACCGGCTGAAACAAGAATGGGTGCCGGTAAAGGTTCACCTGAATATTGGGTAGCAGTTGTAAAACCTGGAAGAATAATGTTTGAAATGAGTGGAGTAACTGAAGAAAAAGCAAGAGAAGCGATGAGACTTGCAATGCATAAACTTCCAATAAAATGCAAATTTGTTAAAAAAGAGGTAGAAGGTGGTGAAGTTGTTGAAAGCTAATGAACTAAGAGATATGAATATCCAAGATTTAAGAGATAAATTACTAAGCCAAAAAAGAGAGTTATTTAATCTACGTTTTCAATTAGCGACAGGACAGCTAGAAAACCCTATGCAAATAAGAAATGTCAAAAAGGACATAGCGAGAATAAATACAATAATAACAGAAAAACAAACTCAAGCTTAGTATGAAAGGAAGAATATGATGGAAAAGAAAAAATCCAGAAAATTTAGAATAGGTTATGTTACATCTGATAAAATGGACAAAACCGTAGTAGTTTCAATAGTAGAATTGATTCGTCATCCTTTATACTCAAAAGCAGTAAAAAGAACAAAGAAATTTAAAGCTCACGATGAGCAAAATGCTTGCAAAATAGGAGATAAAGTAAGAATAGGCGAAACAAGACCACTATCAAGAGAAAAAAGATGGGAAGTAGTACAAATATTGGAAAAAGCTGCCCAATAGTATAGGAGGTTAAGATGATTCAGCAAGAAACAAGACTAAAAGTAGCTGACAATTCAGGTGCAAAAGAATTACTTTGCATAAGAGTTCTTGGCGGTTCAAATAGAAAGATAGCAGGAATAGGCGATATAATAGTTGCTTCTGTAAAATCTGCAACACCAGGTGGCGTTGTAAAAAAAGGTAAAGTAGTAAAAGCTGTAGTAGTTAGAACAAAATCAGCTTTAAAAAGAAAAGACGGAAGTTATGTTCAATTTGATGAAAATGCAGCCGTAATAATAAAAGATGATAAGACACCTACTGGAACAAGAATATTTGGACCGGTAGCAAGAGAGCTTAGAGATAAACAATTTATGAAGATAATATCTCTTGCTCCTGAAGTTCTATAATTAGGAGGTGTAAAAGTGCGTATAAAAAGTGGAGATACAGTTGTAGTAATAGCCGGAAAAGATAAAGGTAAAAAAGGAAAAGTGCTTGAAGCATATCCGTCAAAAGAAAAAGTATTGGTTGAAGGTGTAAACATAGCAACAAAAAGCCAAAAACCTAACAAATTAAATCCACAAGGCGGAATAATAAAGAAAGAGATGCCTATACATGTATCAAATGTTATGTACTATGATGCAAAAGCAGGAAAAGGCGTAAGAGTAGGATATAAGATATTGGAAGATGGCAAAAAAGTCAGAATATCCAAAAAAACAGGAGAAGAAATATAATAGCAAAGGAGGGAAGAGTTAATGTCAACAAGATTACTTGACAAATATAAAAATGAAGTTGTAAAAGGTCTAATCGAAAAATTCGGTTATAAAAATATAATGGAAGTTCCAAAGCTTGAAAAAGTAGTTATAAATATGGGCGTTGGAGAAGCAAAGGATAATTCAAAATTGTTAGACTCTGCTGTTAGTGAGTTAGAGGCAATAACAGGACAAAAACCTGTAGTAACAAAATCAAAAAAATCAGTTGCCAACTTCAAAATAAGAGAAGGTATGCCAATAGGAACAAAGGTTACACTTAGAGGAGATAAGATGTATTACTTTGTAGACAAACTATTCAACATATCATTACCAAGAGTTAGGGACTTCAAAGGAGTAAATAAGAACTCATTTGACGGAAGAGGAAACTATGCACTTGGAATAAAAGAACAGCTAATATTCCCCGAAATAGAATTTGATAAAGTCGATAAAACAAGAGGTATGGATATAATTTTCGTAACAACAGCTAAAAGTGATGAAGAAGCAAGAGAATTATTAAACTTGATGGGAATGCCTTTTGCAAAATAATTAAGGAGGAAGAAAACGTGGCAAGAAAAGCTATGGTTATAAAGCAACAAAGAGAGCAAAAATATAAAACTCGTGAATATACAAGATGCACAATATGCGGAAGACCACACGCAGTTCTTAAAAAATACGGAATATGCCGTATATGTTTTAGAAACTTAGCATACAAAGGTCAAATACCTGGCGTAAGAAAAGCGTCTTGGTAAGATAATATACGGCAAAGGAGGTAAAAATTAATGTCAATGACAGATCCAATAGCAGATATGCTTACAAGAATAAGAAATGCAAGCAGTGTAAAACACGAAACAGTTGAAGTGCCTGCATCAAAAATGAAAAAAGAAATAGCAAGAATATTGCTTGAAGAAGGATATATAAAAGGCTATGATGTTATAGAAGACTCAAAGCAAGGTATGATAAAAATTCAATTAAAATATGCTGGAAACGGACAAAGAGTAATAAGCGGACTTAAAAAAATATCAAAACCTGGAATGAGAGTTTATGCAGACAGATTGAATGTTCCAAGGGTATATAACGGAATAGGAATATCAATAATATCAACATCTAAAGGTGTTTTAACAGATAGACAGGCAAGAGAAAAAGGCGTAGGTGGAGAGGTAATCTGCTACGTTTGGTAGAAAGGAGGCGTAAAGATGTCAAGAATAGGAAATAAAGAAATTACTGTGCCAGCTGGCGTGACAGTTAATATAGATGAACATAATTTAGTTAGCGTAAAAGGACCTAAGGGAAGTTTATCACAAGCTATATCTAAAGATATGATAATAGAGCAAAATGATGGAAAGATATTGGTAAAAAGACCATCAGATAATAAAGAGCATAGATCATTACACGGCTTATCAAGAACACTTATAAACAATATGATAGTAGGTGTAACAGAAGGATACAGCAAGAAATTGGAAATAGTAGGTGTAGGATATAGAGCGGCAAAACAAGGCAAAAAACTTACACTAAGCTTAGGATTTTCACACCCGGTAGAAATGGAAGACCCTCAAGGTATAGAAGTAGAAGTACCGTCACAAACAGAAATAATAGTAAAAGGTATAGATAAACAACAAGTTGGAAACTATGCATCAAAAATAAGAGACTGGAGAAAACCTGAACCATATAAAGGTAAAGGTATCAAATATTCCGGTGAACATATAAGAAGAAAAGAAGGAAAAACAGGTAAAAAATAGATAAAGGGGTGAAATATAAGTGTTTAACAAGGTCAATAAAAACGAAAACAGATTAGCAAGACACAAAAGAGTTCGTAAAAAAATATCAGGAACACCTGAAAGACCAAGAATGAACGTGTTTAAAAGTGCGAGAAACATATATGTTCAAATAATAGATGATATTAATAGAGTGACATTGGTTTCAGCATCAACAATAGATAAAGAAATAAACTTAGACGGAGTATATGCAGGAAATAAAGAAGCAGCTAAAAAAGTAGGCGAGCTTATAGCAAAAAAAGCAAATGAAAAAGGAATAAGCGAAGTTGTATTTGATAGAGGCGGATACTTATATCACGGAAGAGTAAAAGAACTTGCTGAATCAGCAAGACAAGCAGGACTTAAATTCTAAGAAGAAGGAGGCGAAAGAATGCTAAACAAAAAAATAGATGCATCAAAACTTGAAATAGAAGAAAGAGTTGTTGAGATAAGAAGAGTAACAAAAGTTGTAAAAGGCGGAAGAAATTTTAGATTTGCAGCTCTTGTAGTAGTAGGCGACGGTAACGGACATGTAGGCTACGGTACAGGAAAAGCAATGGAAGTACCTGATGCTATAAAAAAAGCGGTAGAAGCAGCTAAAAAGAATCTTATAACAGTACCTATAGTTGGAACAACAGTACCACATAGAATACAAGGCAGATATGGTTCAGGAGAAGTTTTAATAATGCCGGCAAAAGAGGGAACAGGAGTTATAGCAGGTGGAGCGGCTCGTGCTATACTTGAACTTGCAGGTTATAAAGACGTCAGATCAAAATCTTTAGGGTCAAAAAATGCAAGAAACGTTGTTAATGCAACAATAAGCGGTTTAGCTTCCCTAAGAAGAATAGAAGACGTTGCAGAGCTTCGTGGTAAGAAAGTAGAAGAACTTTTGGGATAGGAGGCATTGAAGGTGGCAAGTTTAAAAATAACATTAGCTAAAAGTGTTATAGGAACAAATCCTAAACAAAGAGCTACAGTAGAAGCACTTGGACTAAGAAAAAGAGAACACAGTGTGATAAAAGAAGATACACCTCAATTAAGAGGAATGATAGAAAAAGTAAAACACTTGTTAAAAGTAGAACAAGCATAACAGGAGGTGAAAAGATGGAATTAAACAACTTAAAGCCAAATGCAGGTGCTGTGAGAAAAAGAAAAAGAGTAGGTAGAGGTACAGCATCCGGCTACGGAAAAACAGCAGGTAGAGGACAAGACGGACAACATTCAAGATCAGGTGTTGGAATAAGAATAGGATTCGAAGGTGGACAAATGCCACTTTACAGAAGACTTCCAAAAAGAGGTTTCAACAATTACGATTTTGAAAAGAGATATACAACAATAAACTTAGATAGATTAGAAGGTTTTGAAGATAATGCTGAAATAACAGCTGAAATATTAAAAGATGCAGGCGTTATCAAAAAAATAGAAAAAGATGGACTTAAAATATTAGGTGGCGGAGAAATCAGCAAAAAAATTACAGTAAAAGCCAACAAATTCACAAAGTCAGCCATAGAAAAAATAGAAGCTGCGGGAGGAAAGGCTGAGGTGATTTAATGTTTACAGCCTTAAAAAATGCCTTTAAAATTCCGGATTTAAAAAAGAAATTAGTATATACGCTACTTATGTTGGTAGTGTTTAGAGTTGGTTCGGCAATACCGGTACCTGGAATAAATGTAGAAGTTATAAGACAAATGTTGCAACAATACACTTCATTTTCTTCTTTTTATGATTTGGTATCAGGCGGAGCACTTAACAATTTTACTATATTTGCTTTAGGCGTTGGTCCGTATGTAACATCGTCAATCATAATACAGCTATTAGCAGTAGCAATTCCTGCTCTTGAAGATATGCAAAAATCAGGAGAAGAAGGAAGAAAACAAATAATGCAAATAACAAGATATACAACAGTGGCACTTGCATTATTACAATCAACAGCACTTGGAATAGGCTTTTTCCGTTCGGCATTGGTTGACAACTCATTTTTAAATCAAGCATCAGTTGTACTTACGCTTACAGCGGGATCAGCATTTTTGATGTGGCTTGGTGAACAAATCACAGAAAAAGGAATAGGTAACGGTATATCAACATTGATCTTTGCGGGTATAGTTTCAAGAGTGCCGTCAGGAGCTATAAAGACATTTGAATTATTGCAAACAAAAGAGTTATCAATAGTAGAGTTTTTATTGTTTATGGCTTTATATTTAGCGATAATAGTTGGAGTAATAATGGTACTTGAGGCGGTAAGAAAAGTACAAGTTCAACACGCAAAGAGAGTTATAGGAAGAAAAACATACGGTGGACAATCAACACATATACCTATTAAGATAAATCAAGCTGGAGTTATACCGGTAATATTCGCATCATCATTTTTAATGATGCCTAATCTATTAGGTATATTTATAAAAAATCAATCATATCAAACATTTGTAAGTAAATATTTTTCAACACAAGGACCTCCGGGATTATATGTATATGCCTTGTTAGAGTTCTTGCTTGTAGTAGGATTTTCATATTTTTATGTAGAAATTATATTTAAGCCTGATGAGATAGCAGATAATCTTAAAAATTCAGCAGGTTTCATACCTGGTATAAAACCTGGAAGAAATACAGCGGAGTATTTACAAGAGATATCAAACAGACTTACGTTGGCAGGAGCTTTGTTCTTAGCAGCAATAAGTGCAATACCAATCTTGATATTAGGGTTTACCTCAATACCATTTAGATTTGGAGGAACGTCACTTTTAATAGTAGTCGGAGTTGCACTTGAAACTATGAAACAAATAGAAGCTCAAATGGTAATGCGTCACTATCAAGGATTTTTAAAATAGCATACAAGAAATATGGTGAGAAAGATGAAACTTATAATACTTGGTCCCCCAGGGGCAGGAAAAGGAACACAAGCGGCGAAGATATGTCAAAAATTTGATATACCACATATATCAACAGGAGATATATTCAGAGCCAATATAAAAAACAATACTGTACTTGGTCAAAAAGCTAAAGAATATATGAACAAAGGTGAATTAGTTCCGGATGAATTGACTTGCGATTTAGTATTCGACAGAATAATGCAAGATGATGCAAAAAAAGGATTTTTACTTGACGGATTTCCGAGAAATATATTTCAAGCTGAAAAACTTGACGAAGTTTTAGAAAATAGAAATTTAAAAATAGATAATGTTATAAATATAGAAGTGGATGATAAACTTCTTATAGATAGAGCAACAGGCAGAAGAGTTTGTAAAGATTGCGGAGCAACATATCATATCGCATTTAACAAATCAAAAGTAGAAAATGTATGCGATAATTGTAGCGGAGAACTCTTCCAAAGAGATGACGATAAAGAAGAGACAATAAAAAATAGAATAGAGGTATATAACAGTAATACCAAACCTCTAATAGATTACTATAACAAAAAAGGCAATTTGGTTAACATTGCAGGAGAAAAAGACATAAATATCGTCTTTGAAGATATAGTAAAAGCAGTCGAAAGCGTGAAATAAATGATAACAATAAAATCAAAGTCTCAGATACAAAAATTGAGAGATGCGGGGAAAATAGTAGCACAAACCCATCAGCTGTTAAAAGAACATATAAAAGAAGGAATAAGCACATACGAGCTTGATTGTTTAGCAGAAAAATATATCAGAAAATGTGGAGCTATACCTTCATTTAAAGGCTATGGAGGATTTAAAGGCAGTATATGTGCCTCATTAAATTCGGTAGTAGTTCATGGAATCCCGTCTAAAGATGTTGTACTCAAGAACGGAGATATAATAAGCATTGATATAGGTGCATTTTATAACGGATATCACGGAGATAGCGCAAAGACACATGCTGTAGGGGAAATATCGGAAGTAGATAAAAAGCTTATTGAAGTTACAAGACAAAGTTTTTATGAAGGTATAAAAAATGCCGTTGTAGGCAACAGACTTTCAGATATATCACATGCAGTTCAGGTATATGTTGAAAAAAATGGATTTTCTGTGATAAGGGATTATGTAGGACACGGAGTAGGAGAAAAATTGCACGAAGACCCGCAAATACCGAATTATGGAAATCCGGGAAGAGGCCCAAGATTGCAAGAGGGTATGGTGATAGCAGTAGAACCTATGGTAGCAATAGGAACATATAAAGTAAAAGTACTACAAGATGGTTGGACAGCTGTAATGTTAGATGGCAAAAATGCCGCACACTATGAACATACACTTACAATAACAGATGGCGAGCCAGAATTACTAACTATTTTATAAGGAATAAAAGAATGAATTTAGCAAAAGGACAATTAGTAAGAAGTATGGCAGGGCATGACAAGGGAGAATATTTTTTAATTTACGAGATAGTAGATGATAATTATGTAAAAATTGTCAATGGAAAATCAAGAAAATTGGAGAAACCCAAGTTGAAAAAAATAAAACATCTGTCAAAAATTAACAAAGTATCTAATGTGATAGACGAGATAAATACATCAGATATTAAAAGTCAAAATAAAAAGATAATAAGAGAAATTGCAAATTTGTTATAATAAAATAGGGGGATTAAATGGCAAAAAGTGATGTCATAGAAATGGAAGGCACAATAACGGATGCCCTACCTAATGCAAAATTTAAGGTACAATTGGAAAACGGATTTGAAATAATAGCACATATTTCAGGAAAACTCAGAATGAACTTCATAAGAATTTTACCTGGAGATAAAGTCACTGTTGAGCTGTCTCCATACGATTTGACAAAAGGAAGAATCACTTGGAGAAAGAAGTAGCGGTGCAAAGGTAAGGAGGGAGAAAAATGAAAGTAAGACCATCAGTAAAACCAATGTGCGAAAAATGCAAAGTCATTAAGAGAAAAGGAAAAGTAATGATAATTTGCGAAAACCCAAAACATAAACAAAAACAAGGTTAATAAATAGGAGGAGAGTTATGGCTCGTATTGCCGGAATAGATTTACCAAGAGATAAAAGGGTAATCATAGGATTAACATATATATACGGTATAGGTAAAAAAACTTCATCAAAGATACTTGCTACAACAGGTATAAGTGAAGATACAAGAATAAAAGACCTAACAGAAGAAGAAGTAAATCTTCTTAGAAAAGAGATAGACAACAACTATACAGTTGAAGGAGATTTAAGAAGAGAAGTTACCCTAAATATAAAAAGATTAAGAGATATAAGATGCTATAGAGGACTTAGACATATGAAAGGGCTTCCAGTAAGAGGACAAAAGACAAAAACAAATGCAAGAACAAGAAAAGGTCCAAAAAGAGTAGTAGGTCGTAAGAAAAAATAGATAAAAGGAGGTATTAAAGATAAATGGCTAAACAACAAAAGAAAAAAGTCACAAGAGTGAGAAGAAAAGAACGTAAAAATATAGAAAAAGGTCATGCACATATACAATCAACATTTAACAACACAATAATAACTCTATCAGATGTGCAAGGAAATGCTATATCTTGGGCAAGTGCTGGTCAATTAGGATTCAAAGGTTCAAGAAAATCAACACCGTTTGCAGCTCAAATGGCAGCAGAAACTGCAACAAAAGCTGCGATAGAACACGGATTAAAATCAGTTGACGTTTTTGTAAAAGGACCAGGAGCCGGAAGAGAAGCGGCTATAAGAGCATTACAAGCAGCAGGACTTGAAGTAACTATGATAAAAGATGTTACACCTATACCTCATAACGGTTGCAGACCACCAAAGAGAAGAAGAGTGTAATTGTTGTTCCCTCGGAAAAAGTAAATTAAACCATAAGGAGGGCCTACATGTTAGGAATAGAAAAACCAAAAGTAGAAATACTTGCACTTGAAGAAGACTATGGAAAGTTTGTATTGGAACCATTAGAAAGAGGCTTTGCAACAACAGTAGGAAACTCACTAAGAAGAGTGCTTTTATCATCACTTCCAGGAGTAGCAGTGACAGCAATAAAGATAGACAAAGTAATGCATGAATTTTCAACTATAAAAGGTGTAAAAGAAGATGTGGTTGAACTTATGCTGACATTAAAAGAACTATCTATGCAAATGGAAACAGATACAGAAGAAGTGATAAGAATAGAAGCAAAAGGTGAATGTGAGATAACAGCAGGCGATATAATTTGCCCGGCAGGAGTAGAAATACTCAACAAAGACTTACACATAGCTACATTGTCAGAAGATGCAGAATTAAAAATGGAGATGTATATAAATAAGGGTAGAGGTTATATATCAGCAGATACAAATAAACAAAAAGGACTGCCTATAGGTGTACTTCCAATGGACTCCATATATACACCTGTAAAAAAAGTTAACTACTATATAGAAAAAGTAAGCGTATCTGAAAATCCTGAATTTGAAAAATTGATACTTGAAATATGGACTAACAAAACAGTTAGCCCTAAAGACGGACTTTCAGTAGCATCAAAAATATTAGTAGAACATCTCAATATGTTTGTAGATTTGACAGACAGTGTCAATGCAATGGAAATAATGGTAGAAAAAGAACAAGATGTAAAAGAAAAAGCCTTAGAGATGACAATAGAAGAATTAGATTTGTCTGTAAGGTCATACAACTGTTTGAAACGTGCAAATATAAATACAGTAGAGCAACTCACAGCCAAGAGTGAAGACGAAATGATGAAAGTTAGAAATCTTGGTAAAAAATCACTGGAAGAAGTAATACAAAAATTGCATGAACTTGGATTTACTTTAAAATCAAGTTACGAATAAAAACAACGGATACTATTTTTCTTAAATGCCTATATAAGATAAAAAATATATATTTTATATATGCGTTTAACAGATAATAGTATAAGAAGGAGGCGAAAGAATGGCGAATTATAGAAAATTAGGAAGAAAAACTTCACATAGAAACCTAATGCTTAGAAACCTTACAACAGACGTTTTAAGATACGGAAAAATAACAACAACAGTAACAAGAGCAAAAGAAACAAAAAGAATGGTAGAAAAGATGATAACACTTGGTAAAAAAGGTGATCTTAGTGCAAGAAGAGCAGCACTTGCTTATATAACTGATGAAGCTGTAGTAGCAAAATTGTTCTCAGAAGTAGCACCTAAATATCAAGAAAGAAACGGTGGATATACAAGAGTAATAAAACTTGGAGAGAGACGTGGAGATAGCGCACCTATGTCAATCTTAGAATTAGTTTAATAATTTTTTTAAATATTTAAAAAAGTAAAAAAACTGCGAGATGTCCGCAGTTTTTTTGTGCAATAAAATAGAGATTTTAATACTAAAATCTAATAGAACTATGGATATATTTCATAAAATATGATATACTAATATAGGGTGAAAAAAATGCATAAAATTAGTATAGAAGAAGCGAAAAAAATAAGCGAAATGAGAAATACAATTAAAGATAAAAAAGAAGATAAAAGACTACATGCTATACAATTAAGAGGACAAGGGAAAAGTAATAAAGAAATAGCTGAAAAACTTGATACCTCAATTAAAGTAGTAAATAACTGGATATGCAAATACGTAAAAGAAGGAATAGAAGGACTTTTAAGCAAGGGGCAAAAAGGAAATCATAGAAATCTAACATTTGAGCAAGAAGAAGAAATGTTAAAAAAATTTGAAGAAAAAGGCAAAAAAGGACAGATAATAACAGTCAAAGAAATAGAAGAAGAATATGTAAAAATAGTAGGACATAGTATAGGAACAGCACAAATATACTATGTTCTAAAAAGACATGGGTGGAGAAAAGTAATGCCAAGAAGTAGACATCCGAAGAAAGCAAATCAAGAGGTAATAGAAGCCTCAAAAAAATTAACAGTATGGCAGAAGAGTTATTAAACGTTTACCCTGATAAAATAGTAAGAATAATGTTTCAAGATGAAGCAGGTTTTGGAAGGATAAGCAAACCAAAGTATTGTTGGTGCACAAAGGATGTAAGAGCGGAGGTACCATGTCATCACATAAGAGAATATAAATACGCATATGGAGCAGTAGAACCACAAACAGGAGAAAACTTCTTTTTAGTAATGCCATACTGTGATACAAATAATATGAACGTATTTTTAGAAGAATTATCGAAAGAATATAAAGAAGATATAATATTATTAGTATGTGATGGGGCAATATGGCACAAATCAAAGACATTAAAAATACCTCAAAACATAAAGATAACACATATACCACCATATACACCAGAGATGAATCCCATAGAGCAAATATGGAAACAAATTCGTCAGATGGGATTCAAAAATGAAGTATTTAGAACACTAAATGAAGTAGTAGACAGATTATGTGACACAATAAATTTATTAACAAAAGATATGGTAAAAAGTATCACAAGAAGAGAGTGGATAAAGTCCATATTTTAAATAGAGTTTAGTATAAAAGTATAAAAAAAGACCACCGATTTTATCGGTGGTCTTTAAAGTTATAGTTATTCAAAGAATAAAGATTATTTATATTATCTTACATCCATTTTTCTGCCATAAGTTTGTATTTTTCATATCTTTCTTTTGATTCTGTTTCCGCTTTGTCATATAACTCTTCAGCTATTTCAGGGAATGTTCTCTTAAGTGATGAGTATCTTACTTGTGCGTCTATGAATTTTCTGAAAGATTCTTTAGGTTCTTTTGAATCTAATGAGAACGGATTCTTTCCTTCATGAGCAAGTAGTGGATTGTATCTGTATAAATGCCAGTATCCGCAATCTACAGCTTGTTTTTCGTTTGCTATAGTTCTACCCATACCTTCTTTTAGACCGTGGTTTATACAAGGTGCATATGCTATTATAAGTGATGGTCCTTTATAGCTTTCTGCTTCTTTTAATACTTTTAATAGATGGTTTTTATCTGCTCCAAGAGCAACTTGTGCAACATATACATAACCGTAAGATGCAGCCATCATACCAAGGTCTTTTTTCTTAACTCTCTTACCTGATGCAGCAAATTTTGCTACTGCTGATGTTGGTGTAGATTTTGATGATTGTCCACCTGTATTTGAGTAAACTTCTGTATCAAATACTAATACATTAACATCTTCGCCTGCTGCAAGTACGTGGTCAAGTCCGCCATAACCGATGTCATATGCCCAACCGTCTCCACCGAATATCCATACTGATTTTTTGTCAAGATAATCTTTGTTTTCTTTAATTGCGTCTGCTAATTCTTTTCCGTCACCTGTTATTTTATCTAAAGCTGATAGAACTTTTTCTTTTCTGTCTAATGTGTTTTCGCCTTCTTCTCTATTTTCTATCCAATCTTTAAGAGTATCTTTTACATCTGAAGGTATATCTTTTTCAAGAAGTTGTGACATTTCATTTTCTATTCTTTGTCTTATGGCTTTTACACCCATAGCCATACCATATCCGTATTCTGCATTATCTTCAAATAATGAGTTTGCCCAAGCAGGTCCTCTGCCTTTTGAATTTGTAGTATATACGGATGTAGGAGCTGAACCTCCCCATATTGATGAACAACCTGTTGCGTTTGCTATTATCATTCTGTCACCAAACATTTGAGTAACAAGCTTAGCATATGGAGTTTCACCGCAACCGGCACAAGCTCCTGAAAACTCAAGAAGCGGTTGCATAAATTGGCTGCCTTTTAGTGAGTTTCTGTCAAGTATATCATCTTTATATCCTATGTTTTTATGTGCATAGTCAAATAATTTTCCGTACTCGTCTTTTAATGATTCAAATGAAGTCATTTCAAGAGCTTTTTCGCCTTTTTTACCAGGACAAACATCGGCGCAGTTTCCACAACCTGTACAGTCGTATGGGCTTACTTGTATTCTATATTCAAGACCTTCAAGACCTTTTCCTACTGCTTTTAATGTGTCGAATCCTTCAGGTGCATTTGCTTTTTGATTTTCATCTAAAAGATATGGTCTTATAGCGGCATGAGGGCATACAAATGAACATTGGTTACATTGTATACAGTTTTCTATTTTCCATTGAGGAACGTGTGTTGCTATACCGCGTTTTTCATATTCTGAAGCACCTGCCGGCACTTTACCGTCCTCATATCCTACAAATGTAGATACAGGTAGAGAGTCTCCGTCCTGCGCATTTACAACGCTTAGTATATTTTTTATATAATCAGGAGCATCGCTATTTTGTTTTGCAACTAATTTTTCATCTGCAAGAGCTGCCCAAGATTCAGGTACTTTTACTTCATGTATAGCATTTGCTCCAAGGTCAACAGCTTTGAAGTTCATATCCAATATTTCTTGACCTTTTTTACCGTATGATTTTACTATTGAATCTTTCAAGTATTTTGCAGCTTCATCATAAGGTATTACATCAGCTAATTTGAAGAACGCTGATTGCATTATCATATTTATTCTTGTTCCAAGTCCTATATCAAAAGCTATTTTACTTGCGTCTATTGTGTAGAACTTGATATTATTTGTTGCTATATATTTTTTGATTGATGTTGGTAATTCTTCTTCTAACTGATCGTCTGACCAAGGACAGTTAAGTACGAATGATCCGCCTTCTTTTAATCCCTTTACTACATCATATAATTTAACATATGAAGGAGTGTGACATGCTATAAAATCTGCTTCATCTATTAGATATGTTGAACGTATAGGTTTTGAACCGAATCTAAGGTGAGATACTGTAACACCGCCTGATTTTTTTGAGTCATATGCGAAATACGCTTGTGCATATTTATTTGTATGATCACCTATTATTTTTATGGCTTTTTTTTTTGCGCCTACTGTACCGTCTGAACCTAATCCCCAGAATTTACATCTTATAGTGCCTTCTTGGCGAATAGATAATTTATGTTTAACATCCAATGATAGATTTGTAACGTCATCTACGATTGATACTGTAAAGTTGTTTTTTGGATTTTCTGATTCCAAGTTTTCAAATACTGCCAATATATCAGTAGGAATAGTGTCTTTTGAACCAAGACCGTATCTTCCTCCTATTATCATAGGACGATTTTCTTTTCCAAAATATACTGATTCTACATCAAGGTGTAGAGGTTCTGCCGGTGCTCCAGGTTCTTTTGTTCTGTCAAGAACAGCTAATCTTTTTACTGTTTTAGGTAAAACATCTAAGAAGTAATCGGCAACGAAAGGTCTGTATAGATGTACTTTTATCAAACCGACTTTTTTGCCGTTTGCATTCAAGTGATCAACAACTTCTTCGATAGTTTCAGTAACTGAACCCATAGCTACTATTACATCAGTAGCATCAGGTGCACCATAGTAGTTGAAAGGTTTATATTCTCTGCCTGTCAATTTTGATATTTCTGCCATATAATCGGCAACTATTTTTGGAACAGCGTTATAGAATACATTTGATGCTTCTCTTGCTTGGAAGAATATATCAGGATTTTGAGCTGTACCTTTTGTATATGGATGGTTAGGATCAAGTGCTTTTGCTCTGAATTCAGCAAGTGCTTCTTGGTCAACTAATTTTGCAAAATCTTCAAAATCTATAGTTTCTATTTTTTGTATTTCATGTGAAGTTCTAAAACCGTCAAAGAAGTGCATAAAAGGAACTTTTGATTTAATTGCTGCAAGGTGAGCTATACCTCCTAAGTCCATAACTTCTTGGACAGAGCCGGAACATAGCATAGCAAAACCTGTTTGTCTTGCAGACATAACGTCTGAATGATCTCCGAATATTGATAGTGCATGAGATGCCAAAGCTCTTGCAGATACATGGAATACTCCCGGAAGAAGTTCTCCGGCAATCTTATACATATTAGGAATCATGAGTAGAAGTCCTTGAGAAGCTGTATAAGTAGTAGTAAGGGCTCCTGTAGATAAAGAACCGTGAACGGCACCTGCCGCTCCTGCTTCTGATTGAAGTTCAGATACTTTCACTGTTTGTCCGAACACATTTTTCATTCCGTTAGCAGCCCATTCATCAACAACTTCAGCCATTGGAGAAGATGGAGTGATAGGGAAGATAGCGGCAACCTCAGTAAAAGCGTAAGAAACATATGCGGCGGCAGTATTACCGTCCATAGTTTTCATATGTTTAGCCATATTAAAAACCTCCTAAATTTTAAAAAGTATAAAAAACTTATGTCCTTAAAACTTACGATTAAAAATATTAAGTAAACAATTAGATAGCCCTTACTAATTTTATTTCTTTTTTAATACAAAAAGTTGTAAAAACATATTTTAATCTGTAAATTGTAAGAATTTGTGATAAAATATTCAAATAAATATTTTTTCGACATTCAATAAACATAACCTTAAAAAATGAATGATTTTTGACAAAAAAATATCAATTTTTATCAAAATAAATAGATTTTTTGAAAAAATATATATTGAAATACCATTATCACTTGAAATTAAAAAATTATTAATTTCTATTTATAACATTATATCAAATTTATACTTTATTATCAATTAGTTTTTTTGAAAAAATAAATTAAATGACATAGCTGAAAATTGACAAATATTAAAAAAAGCCTTAAAATAAATTATTATTTAGAAAATTAATTGATAAAATTTAGTTAATTAAAATACATAAGAATTTTTGGAGGGCAGATGAACTCTCAAACTTTTTTAGCAGGTACTATGATACTTGCGATATCTAATTTATTTGTAAAAATACTCGGTTCCATATTTAGAATACCGCTTGGTAATCTGATAGGCTCAGACGGAATAGGTTATTATCAGACAGCGTATCCGTTATATGTGTTTGTACTTGCAATGTCTACATCGGGTATGCCTACAGCAATATCTAAGATGGTGGCTGAAAGAACGAAACTGAAAAAATATAAGACAGCCCATAAAATATTTAAGATAAGTTTGCTTTTGTTAACTTGTATGGGGATATTATCGTTTTTACTATTCTTTTTTGGAGCAAATTTACTGGCAAAATTTTTGAATGATGAAAATTCGTATTACAGTATAAAGGCATTGTCATTGGCACTTCTTATAGTACCTGCCGTAAATGCTTTTAAGGGATATTTTCAAGGTAGAAGCAATATGTTACCTACCTCGCTTTCACAGATAAGTGAGCAGTTTGTAAGAGTATTTTTCGGTTTATTTTTGGCATATATATTAATTCCTAACGGAAAGCCGATTGCAGCGGCCGGGGCGGCTTTTGGGGCTTCACTTGGAGCTGTGATAGCATTTTTTGTAATAATAGTCATATATATAAGACAAAATTCAAAGATACAAAAAGAAATCAATATGTGTAATGAAATATTGGAAGAGGATAGTATAAGCTTGTTAAAAGAGATGATGTCAATAGCAGTTCCTATAATAATAGGTTCACTTGTCATACCTCTTATGAACACGATTGATTCAAAAATAATAAAAGACAGGCTTATGTCAGGCGGGTTTTCATATCAAGATGCCAATTCACTGTTTGGACAATATTCAGGAATGGCAGCTACAATAATAAATCTTCCTCAGGCATTGACAGTTTCTATCGCATACAGCATAGTACCGGCAATATCTGAAAGTTATGTTGTAAAAGAGATGAAAAAACTCAGAAGTAATATAGTGCTCGGTACGAGATTGTCAAATTTAATAGCAATGCCTTGTTTCTTTGGAGTTATGGTACTTTCAACGCCTATAATGAAATTATTGTACCCTAAAGAGCCGGATTCTGCTGGTTCAATACTTTTCGCAATGTCATTTACAATAGTTTTGATAGCGCTGCTTCAAACTTTTACAGCTATACTTCAAGCTATAGGTAAACCTATGATACCTGTAATAAATTTATTTATAGCATCCATATTTAAAATTGTAATAACTTATTTTATAACACCTGTACCTTCGATAAATGTAAAAGGCGCAGCTATAGGAACAGCTGTTGCTTATGTGATAGCCATGATTTTAGATTATATATGGATAAAGAAACTATTAGACGTAAATTTTAAAATAAAATCTTCGTTTGCCGTACCGTTTTTGATGTCGCTTATAATGGCTATATTTGTTAGAGTATCCTATGTAGTGCTCTCAATGGTTATACCGAGTTCTAAAATAAGTACATTGCTTGCTATTATGATTGGAGGAGCCGTATATGTTTTTGAACTCTTATTTATGGGAGGAATATCTGAAAAAGAACTCATGAGCACATCAATAGGAAGAAAAATAGCAAGCAGAATATATAAAAAATGATAAGTAGGCAACTGTTTTATTGAAAAAATATGAAAATTGAGAATATAGTAAATTAATTTTATTCAAATAAATATATGCTTTTAACAGTATAAAAAAATACTTAATTCAATACTTATACCAAGCAAACATAAATAAACTAAATATATTTGTTAACTTAAAATTATGCAGTTTACAAAAAGGGGCTGGTGAAAAAATATTGTTTAAAACAGTTTTTAGTATTTTATGGTAGATTGATTCAGGCTTTGTATATTATGATTATATAAAAACAGTTTTCAAATTGATTTACTATAAAAAATGTAAGTATTAAAATATATTTTAAAATTAAGGAGAATTATTATGACTTATTCAATGATAAAAATAGGAAATAAACAAAATGACAAGCCTAAGTGTATAGTTGTTGACAGAAATGTAATAATAGCAGGTGAAACAGGGGTAGGTAAGACAACATATATAAAGAGATTGGCAGAAAACAGCGAAAATGTGTTATATATTACAGCCGACGAGTTTATAAAAGACGATGTTATAAATTTGGAAAAATTAAAAAATGATAAAATAAGTTTAGTAATAGTAGACGATTTATATAAAGTTACAGATGTAAACACTTTTAATGATAAAGTAAATAAATTAAACGCTGAAGATATTTATGTGGGATTGACTTGCTTAGAAGAAACGCATATCAAAAAATTCCCTGTGAACAATTCATATATATTGAAATTAAACAAGTCTGTAGACGGCTTCAGATCACTTGTATATATTGACGGAAACAATTCAGAAAGAATAAAAATACAACAAGCGTAGTTAGGTTTTTAAATAATGCTTTAAAGGTAATGCTTTAAAGCATTATTTGCGTATGAGCTAATTCATACAGTTATCTATACAAAGTAATATTAACCTAACCTGTTAGATTTAATATAATGAGTTTTCTATACATAACGTTTTTAATAAAGGAGTATTTATGAACAAGAAACAGATGAGAAAAGACATACTTGCTATAAGAGATTCAATATCCAAAGAAGATATATTGAAAAAATCCGAAATCATATTGGATAAATTAAAAGCAACAGATATTTTTAAAAATTCAAAAAATATAATGCTTTTTACAAGTTTTGGAAGTGAGGTATATACTCACGATTTTATCATTTGGTGTAAAAGAGAAAATAAAAATATTGTACTTCCATACATAGATAAGAGTACAGATACTATGAAAATATCAGTTTTTAATTCTTTTGATGATATGAAAGCGGGATATAAAGGAATATTGGAAGTAAAAGAAGAATGTATACAGAGCTTTGATGAAAAAAAGGTGGAGCTGATTATTACTCCTTGTGTGTGTTATGATTTCAACAAATATCGTATAGGATACGGAAAAGGATTTTATGACAGATTTTTTGCAAAAACACCGAATGCGTTTAAAATAGGTATATGTTTTGATGAATGTCTCGTGGATAGTATAGAGTATGATGAATATGATGTAAAAACGGATATGGTAATTACAGATAAGCGAGTAATAATATAGTTATCATACTAAAATTCAATACAACGATAGAGAAATGGGGCTGTGTAAATTTAATAAAATATGACTCTATATTTATAAATTTCTTATATAAAAAGTATATATTATTTTATCAGAGAAAAATATTAAATTAATATATCATTTATTTTAGAAATTAGATTAAAAAAATACTGTAATGTGTTTTTAATAATAAATTTGCTAAAAAATGTTTTTTTTATTTACAAAATTTGGTATAGTATAAATATAAATTTATTTAGAAAATAAATTTGAATATTTATTTTCTTTTTCCAAGGCGCTTTATAAAAAATTGCGTCAAAAAAATTGTTTAGAGAGGAATGAAAAGTATGAAAAAATTTTTTGTAGGAATGACAGCTATGGCGTTGTTGGTTTCAGCTTTTGGTGTAAATTCTTTTGCAGAAGGTTCAAAGACAGTAAAGGTTGACAAAGTTCAAACAGTGGGTGCATTAGATGAACAAAAAGGCTCTATGATTGAAATAAGAGAAAGCGAAAAGGATTCTTGGGGAGATTCAGTTACATTTGAATTGAAGTTACCTACAAATGTAAAATGGAACGCAAAAACTATTGTCAATGGACATAACAAACCACAAATAGATGGAAATTCGCTTAAAATAACTATGAAAACAAATCCTAAATATCAGGAAGTTGCGTATGTAGTGCCATATTTTGATGTTGACAAGCATGCAGAAAAAGGCGATATCTCTGTGATTATATCAAGAGGAGTATCAGGAGATAAAGATGAAAGCGTAGTAATAGCAAAAATAAGCGATTACGGTGTAAATATTTCATCATCATATGAAAGAGCACCTAAAAATTCAAAATCTATTCCTGTTGAAATAACTGTAACAGAGGCTGTACAAGATTCAATACTTCCGGGTTCTCCATATGACTTATCCTTCGACAATGCAACAGTAGATGAAAAAAGTGTAAAAATAGAGCAATTAAACGGAAGAGATAAATTAGAAATAAGTGCAGTAAAAGAAAATTACGCAGAATTTAAATTGACAGAAAATTCATCCAATATAAATAAATTTGTAATAAAATTGAATATAATGCCTAAAAAAGACTTTGTAGGAGATATAACAGCAACATTTGATGGTAGAGGCATTGAAAATATGTCATCAGTAGTTGCAAAAGTATATGATGCAATAAATGTTGATGAGAGAAAACCTGACAGCATAACATTAGGCTTGGGAAATCAAAAATTAGCTGATTTATCATTTGTTGAAACATCAGCAGGAGCATTGTCAGAAGGCGAATATATACTAAAATTAGATCCTAAGTATAAAGGTTCAGTATTTTCATCAGTAAAATTAGAAGCGGAAGGCAATATTAAGGTAGGCTCAGCAGATGTTAAAAATGGTACAATTCTATTTAAAGTAAGCGGAGCATCAACTGAACCTTCAAAATTGACATTTAGCGACTTAAAATTTACAATAGACAGGTTTGGATATGAAGGAGACTATACACTTTCGCTTGCCAATGCAAAAACTCCTGATGATATAATAGCAAAAGTAACATTGTTCAATGTAAATGCAGTAGCACCTGAAACAGTTAAAACACCTGTATCAAACGGTATAGAATTTGTTATAGGAAGTGCAGAATATAAAGTGACTAAAGATGGCAATACAGAGCAAAAAACATTAGATGTAGCACCATATATAGCAAAAGGAAACAGAACTATGTTACCGCTAAGAGCAGTAGCTGAAACATTGGATATGGAAGTTAAATGGGACGCTAAAACAAGCACAGCTACACTTAACTCAAAAGATAATACTCAAACAGTAGTTCTTACAATAGGAAATAAGACTATGCTTGTAAATGGCAAAGAAGTTGCGCTTGATTCAGCACCTGAAATAAAAGACGCAAGAACATTCTTACCGGTAGCTCAAATAGCAAATGCTTTAAATGTAAAAACAGCATGGGATGCTTCTACTAAGACAGTTACATTAAGCAAATAGAAAAAATATAGAAATATAAGTTTATAAAAGGTGTTATAATCATTGTTCATTATACAATTTTTATAGCCATAGTATAAAAATAACAGCTCAATCAGATAAAACTGAAGAGCTGTTATTTTTTGTGAAAATTAGTGATATTATAAAGTATATATATATTTGTATTTAAAAATTTATTTTTCAATTCTTACTTTTAAATTGGAAGGATAAATTTTCCCATAATGTACTTTGTTGGTTACGATTTTTTTCTCATTTGTTCCGCTGTTATAATTAGGGAAAATCAAATTTAATGCACTTGAGGTTATGCTTAGTCTTATACGATTTCCTTTTTTAAAGCAGTGTGAAAATTTTGTACTTCTTATGCTAATAGGATAAATATTTCCTTTTATCATATTTTCTTTTTTGTCATAACCGTTTTTATATTTTGTGTTGAACACTCCGTCTGCAAGCTTTATGGAATTACCGAATTCATCAACATTGCATATGCGTATTATCAAATCTGATTCAATGCAGTCACTTTCAAAGTATAGAGTCAGTTCAATATCTCCGGTTATTATAACATCTTCTTTTAAAACAGGTGTTGTATAGCAAAGGTAGTCATCTCTAAGTTCTTGATTTTTATAATTTGCAGGAAATGAAACCTCGTTATTTGACATATCAATCAAATGTGTGGCAGGATTATCAGGGTTGTATTTGTAAAAATCATATCCGCTTTCAGGTATTTCATCCAAAAGAATTCCATCGCCATTTGAAGATTTTGCGTTTGAAATAGAATATAAATAGTATTTTTTTTCTATAGAGTTAGGAATTGGCCAACTATTAGCTTTTTTCCACTCGTTACTTCCGGTTGTGTAGTATTCTATTACATCATCATTCAGATAAGATAGATTGTTGCCTTTTAAATATTTTTCAAACCAAAGCAGAGGTATTAAGTCAAGATCATCTTTTAAAGCATTTTGACCAAAATGTAAGTCATTCAAATCATAAGAAGAATTTGAATTATGAAGCCAAGGTCCGAGGATTATTTTTTTATCTTTAAAGTTTTTGGATACTTCAAGTGCTTGAGTTGTTCCCATAGAATTATCGTCAAACCAACCTGATATTATTAAAGATGGAATTTGATGACCGCTTTTCCAACGTTTTTGCCAATCTCCTTTTTGCCAAAAAGCATCTTCTACATCATGATTTATCCATTTGTTGAAGAAAGGTATATCATATCCGAGAGCTTTTTTGGGAATATCTTCAATAGGTCGTACTGCTAAAACTTCATCCCAATCATCTCTTGCAAGCAAGCTTGCATCCAGATTTTTCTTTGAAACGATAAATGCCCATGCCAACATTCCGCTTATTAGACAACCTCCACGTCTTGGCATATCTATAAAAGCACTGCCTGCGGTAACTTCGCTGACTATAGCTTTTAGATATGGGTTTGCACTTGCACCTGCAGCCCATTGAACGTATCCGAGATAACTGCCACCTATCATTCCTATTTTTTTATTACTCCATTTTTGACTTGCTATCCAGTTTAAAGTGTCATCTCCATCTTCAACTTCGTGATGTAAAGGTATCCATTCGCCATCACTTTCGCTTCTGCCTCTAACATCCTGTATAACAACAGCATAACCACGATGAACATACTTAATAAATTCATGTATTTTTATAGTTTTATCATATGGTGTACGAACCAAAACCGTAGGGAGAGTATCATTATATTCAAGTGGAAGATATACATCGGTTGAAAGTTTTATGCCGTCTCGCATAGGTATGCAGTAATTTTTTTTATGGCTGATAGCTTGTAATTGTGGAGCATATTTTTTCCATTTGTCAAGTATTGTATAACTTTCAAAACCATCCTTAACAAGAAATACATTACTGCTTCTTGCCGGAATCCAGCATGCTATTATTTCATTTTCGTGCATTATGATATTATGTGGATGAATTTTGTTTCTCTCAGCAAAACCGTTTTTCGTTTTTGAATAAATGTCACCATTTTTATAAGTGAATTCATTTTTTTGTAGATAACTTGTATATGAAAGATTTATATATTTTTCTAAAAAAGAGAGAATATCTATTCTAAAATTTTCTTTAAATTTTTTGTTTTCATCTTCATCCAATATTTTCTTTGTATAAAAATCTTTTGAAAAAGGGTTAAACATTTCAAAATAAATTATATCCTGTACATAAATTTTAGCTTGACAAATACCTGAAGAATAAAGGTTCCATTGCATAAAAATTCCTTCTTTCTATTATGCGCCTATTGTCGCTTTAATCATATATGCTACCGATATTCCCAAATAGTTTCCTATAAGTCCGGCTAAAACACCGCTGATAAGTGCAATCGGTATTAGAGATTTCCATTTACCATTTGAGCAAACAAGTGCGGCGGTAGTACCGTCAGCAATTGCTGCAACAATAGAAATAACAACAAATTCATAACGTATTTTAAAAAATCTTGTAATAAGAAGATGAAGAAGTGTACTGAACAATATAACACAAGCACAAAATATAGTAATGCTTGCAGTAGAAGTTAAAAAACCGGAAATATCGACCATAAACCCTATAATAGTTAGATATATCATAGCTATCAAAAGTCCAAGGTCTAATTTTCCTTTAAGTGTTTTTATAAAAGGAAGCTGTCCTATTATTGTGGAAACAGTTGTTATGAACAATATTCTTATAGCAGATTTATACATGCTTTCAGGGAAAAGTGTAGTTGAAATAAAACTTGCTGTTTGTGCTATTGTAAAAGAAATAGTTAAAAGTATAGCTATATCCATAATAGACCATTCTTTTGCAGAAAATAAACTTTTATGTTCAAGATCGTCTCCATATAATTCGTCTTCAGTATGTTTATACGGCCATATTTTATTGAAAAATGCAGAGGATTTTAAAATAGTAGGAGCGGCAAACATCAATATCATAGACGGCATTCCTATGACATAATCTGCCGCATTTGCAGATACTATTGTTTCATTTGAAGCATCTAAAGCAATAGCTATGGCAGTAAGATTTGAAGAGCCTCCTGTATAAGTTCCGACAAACATTCCTGCAACTTTCCAACCCTCAGGAATTTTTTCTGCAAAAAATAATCCGAATAAAAATGCTATTACTCCCACACTAAATATGGCTGAAATAAGTGAGATAACAGGTTCTTTTGTCATATCCTTCAACTGTGAAAAATCTATATTCATCAAAAATAATGACATGGAGATAGGTATACAATACACAGCTAAAATTCCATATAATTCAGTCATACTGGGTACTATTTTAGCGTTGCTTGCTATTATACCGAAGATAATAACGAGTAGTGATGGTCCTAACAAAGATGTAATTTTAAATTTTTGAAGCCATAGAGAAAAAGCTATAATACCTAAAATTAGAGCGATTAATGAACCGGGAGAAGATAAAAAAGTAGTTTGTTCCATGATTTTCCCTCCTTAAAAATGAAAAACATATTACCAATCTAAATTTATACCAAGACCTGGATTTTCTGATAAAGTGAAAATATCTTTTTCAAATGTAAATCCGCCAGTCATATTCATATTAGGATCTTTTGCATACATAAAGCTGTCACAATCTGCATCTATAATATTGTTTTTGGATGCTACAAGGCTGATTCCGGCAGTTATTGCTATTTTAGTTTCCAGCATACATCCGACCATACAATTTATACCGAATCCTTCAGCTATTGAGTTTATTTTTTCAGCATTAAATAATCCGCCACATTTCATCAATTTTATATTAAAAACATCCGCCGCATCTATTTTAGCCGATCTTGCGGCATCATATGGAGAGTGAATAGATTCATCAAGCATAATTCGTATACCTTGTGAGTTTTTACGAATTGTTGCAGAACCTTCAATATTCCAGTGAGGTAAAAACTGTTCAATAGCATCAATTTTGTATTTTTTTACATCTTCAATGAATTGAATTGCTGTTGAAATACTATATCCTTGATTAGCATCCAAGCGAAGTTTTATATCATAACCAACTTTATCGCGTATAGATTTGATAGCTGATAAATCATCTTTAGGATTAATACCAATTTTTATTTTTAATATTCTATATCCCATATTTACATAGTCATATGCCTTTTTTGCCATGTTTTCAGGTGTGTCAATACCAATAGTTATATCGTTTATTACTGTTGGATTTGAGCCTCCAAGTAACTTATAAAGAGGCATTTTCATTTTTTTACCCTTTATATCATATAATGCTATATCAATAGCACATTTTGCAGAGGTATTATGGATTAAGAGTTTGTCCATTTGTAAATGGATACCTTCTAAATCAGTTGCGTCCATACCTATGAGGGCTTGTTGAAAATATTTTAAAGCCAAAATCACAGAGTCTGCACTTTCTCCAGTCACAGGTTCAAAAGGAGCCGCTTCGCCATAGCCTACAATTCCGTCATCTGTATGAATTTTAACTATAACTGATGTAGATGCAGATACTTCTGCAAAAGCTACTTTAAATGTTGTAATAAGAGGAATATTAATTTTTTCAATCTCGATTTTTGTAATTTTCATGGTAGTCTCCTTTCGTTTCAAAATAAAAGTTTCAGAATATAAATTATTTCGATATTTGAAATAAATATAGAAAATAGATTTAAAAATAAGATAATGTTTTTAAAACGTTATCATTAACTTAATTTTATATAGTATAATAAATTTGTTAGAAATATGCAATTATTTTTAAGAGAAAACTGTGAGAAATTATAGTAAAACAATTTAAAAAATGATTAAGATATATATTATTAATTATATGAAAGATTGATTAATAAGTTGTATATATTATAAAAATTATTGAGATTTAGGAAATAAAATGATATAATTTAACAAAATATAAAATTTTTAAGGAAGGAGTAATGATGCCGAAAAAATATAAAGTCTTCAGGAACGATTGTATTATTTTGTTCTTTGTGATTTTAGCAATGCTTATGAGATATATTAGCTTTGAAAATGTTTTTTATAGAAGTGCGGCAGACGTTATCAGACCTCTAATATATATAGGTATGATATTTTTGTGGAAAGAGTCTATAAAAAGGCGAATATTTATAAAATCGGTTCGTTTTTATATAACAAGCATAACAATCCTTATGATTTTCTGGATGATACTTAGAACCATGAGAGCGATTTTTTTTGACGATTATTTTATCCGCAGAATGTTGTGGTACAGTTATTACATACCTATGTTGTTCATACCTTTATTAGGATTGTTTTTCGGTATTTATTTGGGAAAATCCGAAAGGTATAGACCTCCGGAATATTTAAAAGTTTTATGGATACCGACGTGTATATTATGTATATTGGTGCTTACTAATGATATACATCAAACTGTATTTTCATTCGGTAGCAATAAAATTTGGACGAGCAAAAATTATAAATATGAGATTATGTATTTTGTAGTCTTATTTTTTAATATAATTTATCCTATTTTAACTTTATCTATAACTGTAAAAAAAAGTAAATTGCCAAACAAAAAGATATTAATTCTTCCAAACATCGCTATGCTGACACTTATCATATATATAATTATATATGTTGTTAATGTGGGGCAATTATGGATAATTCGTGATGTAACAGTCAAAATTTGTCTATTCATAATGGTGATTATAGAAAGCTGTATACGGAGTAAACTCATACAATCCAATGATAATTATGAAGAACTTTTTAAGTCTTGCCACTTTCCTATAAAAATATTGAATAAGTATTATGAAACTGTCTATAATACTAAGGCCGATATGTATATAGAAAAAAAGTATATAAAAGAAGCCATAAAAGAGCCTATACTGCTGAATAGAAACATAAAAGTAAATGCTATGCCTATTGATGCAGGTTATGTAGTATGGTTGGACAATTTATCAAAGATGAATTTATTGCTCGACAAGCTTAATATTTTAAAAGGACAGCTTTTAGAGAGAAATATTTTACTTAGAGCTGAAATAGAGCTTGAGGAGAGAAAGAGCAGAGTAGAAGAGAAAAATAAAATTATTGAAAAAATAATGAGTGAAAATATATCAAGTCTTGCAAAGATGAATAATATACTTGAAAAAAACGCAAAACCTGACATTGAAGTTTTAAAAAGATTGTGTATATTAGGTGCATATGTAAAGAGAAAATGTAATTTACTTTTACTTAGCTATGATAACGAAAATATCTTATCTAAAGAGCTTGAATATTGCATAAGAGAATCTATGGACAGCATTTCAAAGTGTAATATAAATTGTAAGTTTACAAGCGAATGCAATGAAATTATACCTATAAATCACATAATAGTCTTATATGATTTATTTGAAGACGTTGTAGAATGTATGTTGTCAACATTTTCTGATTTTATTGTTGATATTTTTTCTAAAAATGATGATTTATATGTAAGTATGAAATTAGTATATAATATGGGCAATATACCCTTAAAAGAATATGCAAATCAGGTATTGAATAATGAAAAATTTAAAGATATGGGCGGTGTTTATGCACTTGACTATATAGAAAATGAAGTGCATATAACAATGTGTATATTAAAATAAGGAATGATTATGGTAACGTTTATAGAACTTACAGATATACAAAGAGGTACAATACTAACTTTATGGTTTTTAAACATATGTATTATGATGTATTATATATCATTTGTTATCATACAACTCAATAATATAAAAAAAATAATTTTCCCAACTGTTGTTACATGTGCAAGCATAATTATAATTATCAATATGTTATATATACGAAATGAACGAAACTTGAGTCCTACATATATAAAATTGTCTAAATTGCCGAGCATTATATATATAATTGTTGCACTCTTATTTATAATCTACAGTTTTTTTAAACTATATTATATATTTAGGTATAAAAAGAGTTCAATAAATATATCCTCTATAAAAGAAAGCGTAGACGTATTTCCAAAAGGACTTTTATTTGCAGATAAAAATGGAATCTTATTACTTGTAAACACATGTATGTATGAGTTGAGCTTAGATATATTAGACTGTATGCCGCAAGATTTGCATAGTTTTTGGAAATCTTTGAAAAGTGGCGATCTAAAAGAAGGAGTTAAAAGAGTTGTATTTAGAGATAATTTGTTGATAAGAACAAACGATCAAAAAACATGGACATTTGTAAAAAACCAGATAGACACTGATATGGGAGAAATAACACAGATTAGTGCAACAGATACAAGTGAATCAGCTGAGTTATATGATAAAATAAAAAAAGAAAACATAGAGCTTGTGGAAGTAAATAAAAGATTTAAATCATATGCCAAGAATATAAATAATCTTGTAGCACAGGAAGAAAGACTAAACACAAAGATTAGAATACATGATGAACTTGGTCAAGTGCTCTTGAGAACAAAATATTATATTACAAAAGATATTGACTATAATAGGATAAAAGAATTATTTGAAATATGGAAAAACAGCGTAGATATTTTAAGACATGAAGTTGAAATAGAAAAAAAATCTCCTTTGACATATCTTATGGAAACTGCACGAGACGTAGGAGTAAATATAACAGTAAGTGGAGATGCTTTTCAAGATGAAAGTGTAGAAGAGATGATAACGCTTTTGTCAAGTGAAATATTGACAAATGCAGTTAAGCATTCCAAGGCACAAAATATGTATATAGATGTAAAGTATAAGATGAATAAATATACGGTAATATTTACAAATGACGGCATACAGCCCACTTATCCTATAACAGAAAGAGGAGGATTATCAAATATGAGAAAAAAAATAGAGCGTATTGGAGGTACAATAAAAGTAGAATCAATTCCGATTTTTAAAATAACAATAAAAATACCTACAGACAATATATAGTTTTTTTGTAAAAAAATGGATATTTCTATAAATATCAAAAAAGACGGTGTTTAAGGAGGCTGATGTTATGATAAACGTACTTGTTGTTGAAAATGATCCTATGGCTCGAAAATTGTTAGAGATATATATAAGAAACAGTGATAAATATAATCTGATAAGTTCAATAGAAAGTGCTGCTTTTGCAGAAGCGTATTGTACAAAATATAAAATAGATCTGATACTTATGGACGTATGCACAGCTTTAGGAGCAAGCGGATTGGATGTATCAGCAAAAATTAAACAAAATTATCCACAGATAAAGATAATAATTATAACAAGCCAACCTGAAATAAGTTTTATAGAAAGAGCGAGAGAAACAAAAATAGAAAGTTTTTGGTATAAGAATTCAAACGAAGAAGAGATATTGGAAATAATGGAGAAAACTGTAAACGGGGAGAGCGTATATCCGGATAATTTGCCGAATTTTGATTTAGGAATGTCCAAAATAAATGAATTTACCAACAGAGAGATAGATATATTAAGAGGGTTAATAGATGGAGCCACCAATGAAGAAATTGGAGAAAAACTCAATATATCAAAGAGAACGGTAGGTTTTCATATACAGAATCTACTCGATAAGACAGGCTTTCATTCACGAACTGAATTAGCAGTTACAGCATCAAAAAGCGGGCTTATAAACAACGATTATTAAATTTAAAATCCATATAGTCGTTTATAAAAAGGTTATATGGATTTTTTAATGAGTTTCAGTATAATGCTATTTATACTAAAACCTACTTAAAATAACACAGTCTCAAATTAATATCCTAAATAATTTAAAAAACCTTCAAGACCTAATACTATATCATTATAAGTTTCATCAAAATTACCGGTATACCAAGGATCCGCTATATCACGCTTTGAATTTGTGTATTCTAACAGCAGGCTTATATTCGCATTATTTCCAAGTATCTTTTTCATATTTCTTACATTTGCACTGTCCATTGCTATAAAGTAGTCGTATTTTTCCAAATCTGATTTTTTTAGTTGAACGGCTCTATGCTCTATAATATTTATTCCCACTTGAACAAGTTTATTTACAGTTCCTCTATGTATCGGATTACCTATTTCTTCAGTGCTTGTACCGGCTGACTCTATTATAAAATTATCGGCTATATTTCTTTTTTGTACCATATCTGCAAATACACATTGAGCCATAGTGCTTCTACATATATTGCCATGGCATACGAACATAACTCTTATCATAATTTCTCCTTTAGAATTTATATTAATTTTATTATTGTATAAATTTATTTACAATCGCTGAACATACTCAATAAATATCGTATTTAGTTATTTAAACTGCTTTAGTATAAGCTTATGATCTTCATAAAAAGGCTAAATAACAAATTCAATTAAAAAGAATTATTTTTGGGTATAATATATTTTAACATAAATAATAAATTTTAATTGTTATTCGTTACTATGATTATTTTATTATGCAAGTTTTTGTTTTATGATATATTATTTTTTTAAGATTGTTGCACTTATATTGTAATCTTAAAATCTAAAAATTAATAGTATGAATTAAAAAAATATAGAGTATACTATATGTTTATTAATAAACATAATAATTATTACTTTTGAGCTTGTGGAGGTTTTTATATGTCTGATAAAAAAACTAATGCTGTAAGAGCTGTAGAAAATCTAAAAATAGATTATGAAATTCTTAAATATGAGGTAGATGATGAGCATATCGATGCAATAAGCGTGGCAAATCTTATAGGGCAGGATATCAAATATGTATACAAGACTTTGGTATTGCAAGGAAGTGATAAGAACTACTATGTATGTGTTATCATGGGAAACGATGAATTGGATTTAAAAAAGACGGCAAAAGCATTTGGTATAAAAAATATTGGTATGATACCTGTAAGTGATATAAATAAAATTACAGGCTATATAAGAGGAGGTTGTTCTCCTATAGGAATGAAGAAAAGATTCAAGACCTTAATAGATGTAAAAGCACAAAGGTTGGAATATATAATAGTAAGTGCAGGTCAAAGAGGTATGCAAATAAAATTGGATGTGAATAAATTGCGAGAAATTGTCGATGCCAAATTTGAAGATGTAGTAAAAAATTAATTATGTTTTTTATTTAAAGATATGCCTAAAAATATTATTTTTAGTTTTCAGACATACCTTTAATACTATTATCTAAATTAAATGAGCGTATAATAAAAATGTTGGATTAAAAGTATTTGATTAGATTCACTTTCGACTAAGCCGGATATACTGATTCTCTTAATCAAATACATTCATTATTAATCAATGAGGTAACAAAGATGAAGGATAAAGTGCTAAGATATTTTGTACATATGTTCAATGCTTTTTGCATAATTGTAAGTATTATATTTTTTCGTATATTTTCCATTTCAAACAAGCACATATTTTATTTGCTGTGCGTCATCTTCGCAATAGCCGGATACCATCTTTTTGTACATCTTGCAATCGGTCATTTGGTAAACTTCATACTTAAAAACGACATCGACTATAACAAAAAATGGTTTTTAGAAAAGCATTTTGAAGACGGACTTTATAAAAAACTGAGGGTGAAAAACTGGAAGGACAAGATACCTACCTTTTATCCCGATACTTTTTCACTGCAAAATAACGCACCCGACAAGATACTCAAAGTGATGTGCCAATCAGAAGTAGTGCATATAATCATCACGATCTTGAGCTTTGTGCCAATAATCTACGTTTTTTACATAAATCTACAGTATAAATGTTTATTTATAATCACATCGTTTATGTCTGCCGCATTCGACACCTGCCTTGTCATAATGCAAAGATACAACCGCCCAAGGATAAAAAGAATGCTTGAGAGGAAGAAAAAGATATAAAGATTGTAAAAAGCAGCTAATTTATAAAATCCATAGTTTAAATAGAATTTAGTATAAATATGTTTTATTGTTATATTGAAATTAAATAGAGTAACGGAAAACTGTTTCGTGTAAATTTAATAAAGTATAACATGGTTTATAGAGTTCTTATACTAAAAACCAATAGAATAATAGACATTTCTATTTTTAAAAACTTATTAGCTGAGCAAAATTAAGTATATTTAAAATAAATAACTTATATAAATTATCTATTAATTAAATGGATATTATTATATAAATTATCTATTAATTAAATGGATATTATTATATAAATTATCTATTGATTTGTTGAAAATTAGTATTAAATAGGATTATAGCAGTTTTTTAAAAAATTCATCAGCTTTTTGTCTTAATTCTTTTTCATATTCATCAGATGGACTGTCAAGTACCATATTATGAGGTTTTTTAAGTCTTGTTTTTTCATCTACTGTGACATAAGTACAGTAGCCCTCCATATTTAATGTACTTGCAAGTTTACATTCTCCTTTTATGTAGAGCGTTGCGCTTGTTTTTCCAAGCCTTACTATTTGGCTTGTATAAGTCAATATACTACCCTTTGGAACAGGTAAGAAAAATCTGAAACCATCTAATGCACGAAACACTATCTCATCTCCATTGCCATAAGTCAAAGCCATATTTAAAAAACCTGTTTCTGCCAGATAAGTTAGAGCTTTTCCGATAAAAAGCGTTCCATGATGATTTAAATCATCAGTCTTTACAATTACAGAGTTCTCATATTTTTTCATATTATTTCCCCTTAAATAACACATCTATTTTGCTTAAAATCGTTTAAAACATTCAAAATAATTTACCAAAAATAATTAAGTTTATGATAGCATAATTTATATATTAATCAAAGTATGTTTTTGTACATATAGCATTGAACGTTAAAATTAATAGTATTATCTGCTTAAAATAGTATATAATTTTTTATGTAACTGCCAGTATTGATGTTACGGATTTTTAAAGAGTTTTTTTGTATAAGTTAAAAGTTTCTATATAATCCAAATATCAATATAATGTAGAATGTTACGTTGAGAAGGTAAAAAATAATTGTTGACAAAATAGGATAACCTTTTTATAATGTATTTAAAGAATATAAGAGGTTATTTAGATGAACAATGTAAAAACAGATATAGCTTATTCAGAAATAAAACGCAAAATAATACATTGGGAATTAGCACCGCTAAGCGATATTTCCGAAGATGCATTACAAAAGGAACTAGACATTAGTCGTACTCCTATAAGAGAAGCGATTAAACGTCTTGAACAAGAAGGTTTTGTATATATATATCCAAGAAAAGGAACAATAGTTTCGGAGATAACTTCTAATCTTATCAAATCTGTTTTTGAAATTAGAGAAGTTAATGAGCCATACATATTTAAAAAGAATATAGACAAGATACCAAGACAATGGCTTATAGAAATGAAAAACAACTTTCTTAAAGCTCCGAAAAATTTAGATTGTAATAAAATTAAAAGATATTATATAGATTTAGATAGGAATCTTCATACTACCGTTATAAAAAGTAGTGATAATGTTTTTTTGGTAAATATGTTGATGATTATTTATGATCATGATCAAAGAATAAGAATAAACATATCAACTAATGATTTAAACTATGAAAACACTATACAAGAACACATAGATATAATAGATGCTATGCTGTTAAGAGATATAGATAAGGTAGAAAAAATTGTTACAAAACATATTAGACAAGCAAAAGATACTGCTATAAAAAATTTATTATTATAAATTTTTTATTTTTACCACAACTGATATATCAGTCGTATGATTACAAGTATATCTTTTTGTAAAACTATATGATTCATTGGAATATAATTACAGGAAAATCATTATATTAAGGTTGTTTATTAAGTTATATTATATTGTTTGATACGCTATTTCAATAGGCTGTATATTTTGAGAAAAAATAATTTATTTTGTCTTTAGTTACAATATTTATAATGCGTATTATAAATATTGTAAGATGTATTGTTTACGATGATTAATTATTATGAACATAAATGTTATATTTATATTTAATTATTTTTTGAAAAGAGGTCTTTTTATGAAATCGATTTGCATTAAGGAAGCGCACAAAGTAGAAATTATAGACATTGAAAAACCGGAATTAAAAGATGGGGAGGCTTTATTAAAACTACTTTATGGAGGTATATGCGGAAGTGATTTAGGTTCATATAGAGGAACTTTTGCATATTTTGAGTATCCTAGAACACCAGGACATGAATTTTCTGCAGAGATTATTGAAATCGTGGAAAACGATAAAGGATTAAAAAAAGGTATGATTGTTACTTGTAATCCATATTTTAATTGTAAGCATTGTTACTCCTGTAATCATGGAGTGGTAAATGCTTGTATGGATAATCAGACTATGGGAGTGCAAAGAGAGGGTGCTTTTAGCGAATATATTACAATGCCGATAGAAAGAATATATGATGGAAAGGGACTGGATGCAAAGACTTTGACAATAATAGAACCTTTTTGCATATCATGGCATGGTGTTGACAGAGCGGATGTAAAAAAAGGCGAAACAGTTTTAGTTATAGGTTCAGGGACTATTGGAGTTTTTGCTGCAATATCTGCAAAAATGAAAGGTGCTAAAGTATATATAGCTGACATAGATGAAGCAAAACTGGAGTATGCCAAGTTGAATTTTAATTTAGACGGAATAATAGTAAATTCATCATCAGAAGATTTTAATAGGCAAGTAAATGAAGTAACAAATAATAATGGTTTTGATGTAACTATAGAAGCAGTAGGTCTTCCGAGTACATTCCAGTCTTGTATAGATTCTGCTTGTTTTGGGGGAAGAGTAGTATTAATTGGTGTAGGAAAGAAAAATTTGGATTTTAATTTTACCATGATTCAAAAGAAAGAGCTGAGTATATTCGGTTCAAGAAATGCGCTTAAAAAAGATTTTGAAACTCTTATTAACTTGGTAAAAAATGGGGATGTTCCAATAGATAAGGTAGTAACAAATATATATCCTTGGAAAGAGGCTGCAAGAGCCTTTGATGAATTTGATAAGGCGAGCGAAGGCATAATGTTAAAAGTATTGTTAGACTTTACTAAGTAAATTATTGCAAAATTATATTGCAATATTAATAAAATTTATAAATTTAATATTAAGGAGAGATTATCATGAAATTTAAGAAATTATTAGTTACAGCTTTAGCTGCTATGACTTTACTTACGGCTTTTGGGGGGAATAATACTAAAACAACTGAACCTGCAAATAATGGCGCAGAAACAAAAGCAAGTGCACAACCCATAGTACTTCAAGTTGGCTTTGAAAATAGTGTCAGTGAGCCTCTTGGACAAGGTGTAACTAAATGGGCTGAATTATTAGAAGAAAAATCAAATGGAACTATGAAAATAGAGATATTTCCTGATTCACAATTGGGAGATAAATCTTCTCTTATAGATTCAATGTTACTTGGCGAAAATGTATCTACTCTTGCAGATGGTGCATTCTATGCAGATTATGGTGTTAATGATTTTGGCATAGTATTTGGTCCATTCTTGTTTGATTCTTGGGATGAAGCTTGGAAATTAACAGAATCAGATTGGTATGCTGAACAAAGCAAAAAACTTGAAGAAAAAGGTTTAAAACTTCTTGCATCTAACTGGGTTTATGGTGAAAGACATACACTTACAGTAAAACCTGTGAACACAGTAGAAGACTTAGCGGGTATGAAAATAAGAGTTCCAGGAAATAAAATACAATCATTAGGTTTTGATGCTCTTGGAGCCACTTCAGTAGGTATGGCTTTAGGTGATGTCTATCAAGCTCTTCAAACTCAAACTATAGATGGAGCTGAAAATCCGCTTGCTACACTTTACGGAAGAAAACTACATGAAGTTGCAAAATATTTAATACTTGATGGACATGTTAAAAACTTTACTACATTTGTATGTTCAGTTGATTGGTTTAATTCTTTAACGACAGAGCAACAAGAACTATTATTATCTACAGCTAAAGAGGCTGGAGTTTATAATAATGAAATACAAGCTGCATCTGAAAAAGAATATCTTGACAAAATGGTAGCAGAAGGAGTAACAGTAGTGGAACCTACTGAAGAAGTTCTTGCGGCATTTAAAGAAAAAGCACAATCATTCTATACTAAAGAAAGTGAATTCGGATGGACTCCTGGTCTTTATGATACAGTAAAAGCTGCTATGGGCAGATAATTTTCATGGGGGAATATTAAATGAAAACAAAAAACAAACTAATATCAATACTTTCTAATATTGATATTATTGTGGCAGGCGTAATGCTTGTAATATTAATTGTTTTAACATTTGCCGGTGTAATATGGAGAAGGTTTTTTAATGCTCCGTTTACTTGGATGGAAGAAGTTCAATTAGCATGCCTTGTATGGATAGTATTTGGAGCAGGTGGAGCGGCATTTAGAACTGGAAATCATGTTGCAATAGAGATGGTTGTAGATTTAATGCCTAAAAAACTACAAAAATTTATGACTATATTTATATCAATTATAGTTGTAGCTGTAATAGGGTATTTATTCAAACAAAGCTTAGGGTTTGTAGAATTATTTATAAAAAGTCTAAGAGCTACTAGCATTTTAAATATTCCTTTTTGGCTTATATATGGTATTGCTCCTATTTCTTACATTTTAATGATAATCAGCTACTTCTATGCTTTAGTATATAATGTAGAATCAGAAGTTAAGGAGGCAATAAATGAATAATATTCTATTAATATCTTCGGTAATAATGTTAGCCTTATTGTTTTTGAAAGTTCCTGTATATGTTGCAGTATTAGGAGGATCTGCGTTTTATTTCTTTATGCATCCGTCTATAAATACAGTTATATTCGCTCAGCAAGCAATCACGGGTGTTGAAAAAATATCATTACTTGCGGTACCGTTTTTTATATGTGCAGGTATATTTATGAATTATACAGGTGTTACAAAAAGAATAATGGATTTTTGTGAAGTTGTTACAGGAAGACTTCCAGGTGGACTTGCCCAAGTAAATGTTTTACTTTCAACGATAATGGGAGGTCTATCAGGATCTAATATAGCAGATGCGGCAATGCAATCCAAAATGCTTGTTCCTGAGATGACTAAAAAAGGTTTTTCTCTTGAGTTTTCATCTGTAGTAACAGCCGCCTCTTCAATGATTACACCACTTATTCCCCCAGGTATAGCTATGATTTTATATGGAGTTATTGCCAATGTATCTATTGGCAAGCTCTTTATTTCTGGCATAGGAGTAGGAAGCTTACTATGTATTACTATGATGATATTAGTAGGCTTTATATCTAAAAAAAGGGGATATGGCGTAATAACTAGTGAAAAAATGACAGGTGAAAAATTTATGAAAGCATTCAAGCCTGCTGTTTTACCGCTTTGTTTACCAATAATAATAATAGGTGGTATAAGGCTTGGTATATTTACAGCAACTGAAGCAGGTTCAGTAGCTATAGTATATGCTGTATTTTTAGGTATAATTTACAAACAAATGCACTTAAAAGATATGATACAAGGAATTAAGGAAACTGTTACAACAACAGCATCTATAATGCTTATTGTTTCAGCAGCCAGTGCATTCTCATGGATATTGACTAAAGAGCAAATACCACAACAATTAACTGCTTATATAATGAACACAATAAATAATAAGTATATGTTCTTATTAATAATAAATATATTCCTGCTTATAGTAGGTATGTTTATAGAAGGAAATGCTTCAATGATAGTGCTTGTGCCTCTTCTTGCTCCAATAGCAAAAGAATATGGTATAGATGAGATACAATTTGCCATGATATATATATTTAATAACGCAATAGGGGCCTTATCTCCACCGATGGGAACACTTATGTTTGTTACTTGCGGTATCACGAAATGTAAAACTTTGCCTTTTATAAAGGAGGCTGTTCCATTTTATATACTTTTGGTGATAAATCTATTATTGTTAACATATTTCCCACCGTTCACAACTTTTTTAGTTAATTTATTCTATTAATGGAGGCAAAAATGCAAGAATATATAAGAGTAATTCAATTTGGAGAAGGAAATTTTTTAAGGGGTTTTGTCGATTATTTTCTATTCAAATTAAAAGAAAAAAATATCTGTAACTCAGATGTAGTTGTGGTACAGCCTCTAAAAAATGGAATGTGTCAAGTACTAAAAGAACAAGAGTGTAATTATAATTTATATTTAAGGGGAGTACAAGATAAGCAGGTAGTAAGTGAACATGCATATATTGATATAATATCAAATTGTATTAATCCTTATGAAGATTATGAATCTTATATAAATCTTGCCAAAGATAAAAAATTTAAGTTTATTGTATCGAACACTACAGAATCTGGAATAGAGTTTGATGATACCAACAAATTTGATGATAGACCTGCAAAAAGTTTTCCGGGGAAATTAACTCAACTTTTATATGAAAGATATAAGAGAAATCTTGAAGGATTCATAGTTCTTTCTTGTGAGCTTATCGACAACAATGGAGATGAACTAAAAAAATGTGTGCTTAAATATTCTGACTTTTGGAATCTTGGAGAAGATTTTAAAAATTGGATTTCTAAAAGAAATACATTTTGTTCAACATTAGTTGATAGAATAGTTACAGGATATCCTAAAGATGAAAAAGAATTAGAAAAATTCAGAGAAGAGCTTGGATATGATGATAAATGTCTTGATACAGCGGAAATATTTCATCAATGGGTTATAGAGGGAGATTTTGAAGAACTTCTTCCATTTAGAAAAGCAGGATTTAATATAATATGGACTGATGATGTAAGCCCATACAAAAAAAGAAAAGTTAGAATATTAAACGGAGCACATACATCATTGGTGCTTGGAGCAAGACTATATGGATTAAATACAGTAGACGAATGTTTGAATGATGATACAATAAATACATTTTTAAATAGATGTGTATTTGATGAAATAATACCTACTTTGGGTTCAAATCAAGACGATATAGATTTTGGAAATGCTGTTATAGATAGGTTCTCAAATCCATTTATAAAACATCAATTGCTTTCTATAGCACTTAATTCAGTAAGTAAATTTGATGTTAGAGTCCTTCCTACAATTGTAGAGTACAAAGAAAAATATAAAGTATATCCAAAAGCACTCAGTTTTTCATTAGCTGCACTCATAAAATTCTATAAAGGAGATGAAGCCAATGATAGTGAGTCAGTTATGGAATTTATGAAGAAAAGTACAGTAAAAGAAATATTAGACAGTAATTTATGGCATGTCAATATAAGTGATATGTATGATATAGTGAATAATTACTATAATATGATATCGAACGATGGAATAAAGACCGCCTTTGATAAATTATTAAAAGAGGACTAATATGTTAGAATATATAAAAATAAATAATAAAGATAATGTTGCTGTTGCATTAACCGATCTTGAAAAAGATTATGCTGTTAATATTGATGGAGAAGAAATAATTCTAAAGGAATCTATAAAAAGAGGTCATAAGTTTGCTTTAAAAAATATGAAAAAAGATGATAAGGTAATAAAATATGGTATGCTTATAGGTATTCTTATTAAAGATACTGAAAAAGGATGTTTACTACATACATCTAATATTAAAACTTCTCTTGGAGATATATTAAACTATGAGTATAATCCCAATTTAACAAGTTTAGAGAAAAGAGAAAGTTCATATTTTTATGGATATCCAAGGAAAAATGGTAAAATCGGTATAAGAAATGATATTTGGATAATACCTACAGTTGGATGTGTTAATGCAGTTTGTAAACAATTAGAACTTGATTTTAATGCTAAAATAAATAATCCTGATTTAAGAGCCATAGCATTTCCTCATCCTTATGGTTGCTCTCAAATGGGAGACGATCAAGAAAGTACAAGAAAAGCATTAGCTGATATGATACTTCATCAAAATGCAGGAGCTGTACTTGTATTAGGACTGGGCTGTGAAAATACAGGTATAGAGATACTTAAAGAGTATATAGGAGAATATGACAAAGAAAGGGTAGTGTTTTTATCTTGTCAAGAATTTGATGATGAATATGCTAAATCATTAGAAGTATTAGATAATCTATATAATTTAATAAAAGATGAACAAAGAGTAAAAACGGATGCAAGTAAATTAGTAGTAGGACTAAAATGCGGAGGTTCAGACGGGCTTAGTGGTATAACTGCAAATCCGCTTGTTGGAGAGTTTTCTGATATATTGATATCAAAAGGTGGAAGTACAATACTTACAGAGGTTCCGGAGATGTTTGGAGCTGAAACAAATCTTATGAATAGATGTGAAAACAAGGATATTTTTGACAAAACTGTATCTCTAATAAATGATTTTAAAATGTATTATAAAAACTATGATATGCCTATATATGAGAATCCATCACCAGGAAATAAAGAAGGTGGAATATCTACGCTTGAAGATAAATCGAATGGATGTATACAAAAATCTGGTACTGCTAATGTAGTTGATGTTTTAGAGTATGGGCAAAGGATAGAAAAACAAGGACTTAATCTATTAAGTGCACCTGGAAATGATCTTGTATCATCGACAGCACTTGCACTTAGTGGTGCACATATTGTGCTTTTTACAACAGGAAGAGGAACTCCTTTTTCTTGTCCTGTTCCAACGATAAAGATATCATCTAACACTAATCTTTATAAGAGAAAGAAAAATTGGATGGATTTTAATGCAGGCTCAATAGTAGAAGATAAAGATAAAAAAACTTTAGCAGAGGAATTATTTGAATTTGTTTTGAGTATCGCTTCAGGAGAAAAAACAAGTTCTGAAAAAATGAATAGTTATGATTGGGCAATATTTAAAAAAGGTGTAACGCTGTAAAAGTATGAATTATATAATAAACTTATCCTAAAAGTATTATAAAATAATTGAAAAGTCTTTAATTTGATAAAAATGTATAGTTAAAGTTTATGGCAATATGTTTGTTATCATTTAAATAGATTAAGGAGAAATATAATGAATAAATTAGAAACTCTACAATATATTAAAGAGAAGGGCATAGTAGCAGTAATAAGAGGAAAAGATAAGGAAGAAGCTCTCAGATTTTCTAAGGCTTGTGCAGATGGAGGAGTAGATATATTGGAAATAACATTTACCGTACCAAATGCACTTGATGTTATGAAATCTCTAATGGACGAGTTGAAAGATAGAGTCCTTATAGGTGCAGGTACTGTTCTTGATGAAGTAACAGCAAGACTTGCTATAATGGAAGGCGCAAAATTCATAGTAAGTCCTGCTTTTGACGAAAAAGTAGCAAGACTTTGCAACCTATATCAAGTACCATATATGCCGGGTTGTATGACTCCTACAGAAATAACAAGGGCATTAGAATTTGGAGTAGATGTTATAAAAGTATTTCCGGGATCAGCTTTTGGTCCATCATATTTCAGTGCATTACATGGACCATTCCCTTATGTAAACCTTATGCCGACAGGTGGTGTAGATATAAATAATGTTGATCAATGGATAAAACAAGGAGCTTATGCAGTAGGTGTAGGTGGCCAATTAGTAAAAGGTACTAGTGAAGAAATAACTGCAAAATCTAAAAATTTCATTGAAAAAATCAAGGAGGCAAGAAAATAATGTCAAAAAAAGTTGTAACTATGGGCGAAATAATGTTGAGACTCTCTACAGCACAAGAAAGATTTGTACAAGCAAATAAATTTGATATAATATATGGTGGTGGAGAAGCAAACGTAGCAGTATCATTAGCTAATTATGGATATGACGCATACTTTGTGACAAAACTGCCAAAACATGAAATAGGACAAAGTGCGGTAAACGAACTAAGAAAATATGGTGTAAAAACGGATTATATACTAAGAGGTGGAGACAGAGTAGGGATATACTTCTCTGAAACTGGTGCATCTATGAGACCATCAAAAGTTATATATGATAGAGCACATTCAGCAATAGCTGAAGCAAAAGCAGATGAATTTGATTTTGAAAAAATATTTAAAGATGCTTCTTGGTTTCATATATCCGGTATAACTCCAGCTATATCTGAAAATGCAAGAGTATTTACTATAGAAGCTGCAAAAGCTGCTAAAAAGGCAGGAGCAACAGTATCTGTTGACCTAAACTATCGTAAAAAATTATGGACAACTGAAGAAGCTCAAAGTGTTATGACTAAACTTATGGAATATGTAGATGTATGTATAGGTAATGAAGAAGATGCAGCATTATGCTTAGGCTTCCATCCGGAAGGCACAGATGTTACATCAGGTAAACTTGACATAGCAGGATATGAAAAAATGATGAAACAAATGATAGAAAAATTTGGTTTTAAATATGTAGTAAGTTCACTGAGAGAGTCATATTCAGCCTCTGATAATGGTTGGTCAGCTTGCATATCAGACGGTAAAGAATTCTATCGTTCTAAAAAATATGATGTTAGAATAATAGATAGAGTTGGTGGTGGGGATTCATTTGCAGGTGGGTTAATCTGCGGATTATTAGACGGCAAAGATATGAAAGAGTCACTTGAATACGGAGTTGCAGCATCTGCGTTAAAACATACAATAAACGGAGATTTTAACTTGGTATCAAGAGAAGAGGTGGATACTCTTGTAGGTGGAGATGCGTCTGGGAGAGTGCAAAGATAGATATCAATTCCTTTTAAATAATTTTAATAAATTGCTCATAGAAAAAGTTGCCATATGGTGACTTTTTCTATTTATATAGGTTTATGTTACGGTGATATTCAATCTTATACTAATATTCTTTTGATTTATGGACAAAATTTATATAAGTTGCTTGTTTTAAATAGACTTAATTTTACTTAGCTAATAAATTCCTAAAAATAAAAATATCCATTATCCTATTAGATTTTAGTATTATGATAGCAGATTATTTGTCTGGTGTAGTAAAATTAATGCTGTTATCCAAATTAAACATAGATATTTTTTAAAATATGGTATTAGTATAAACATAAAAACAGCTTGTAATTAAATCATTATTATAGTAGTATATAATATGTACATTAACATATTTTTATATTGTTAATGTTTATATTTTAATACTAATGCTAATTAGCAATTAACAATATAATTATGTATTTAAAAATCTATATTTTTTAAAATGACAAATTATATAAAATTTAGAGGTTTTATAATTTGTAATAGTGTTTAGTATAATTTTATTAAAATATGGATTTCAATTAGATTTAATCATTTTTAGAACGTTAATAAAATATTTTTTAATTATTTAATTGATTTTAGTATAAATTTTTATGATTAACTGTAAGGGGTAATATAAATGATATCGGCAAAAGTGTTGTCTGTGAATATTTCTGAAAAAAAAGGGGATGTAAAAATTCCTATAGATAAAGGTGAATTTATAAAAGGTTTAGGTCTCAAAGATGATTCTCATGCCGGTAATTGGCATAGACAAGTGTCATTGCTTTCCAAGGAATCTATAGATTTTATGAGAGAAAAGTCAAATATAGATGTAAATTTTGGAGATTTTGCAGAAAACATAACAACTCAGGGAATAACACTTCACAGATTACCTGTGGGTACTGTGCTTAAAATAGGTGAATGTATATTAAAAGTTACGCAGATTGGTAAAGAGTGTCATCATGGATGTAATATCATGCAAAAAGTAGGCTCTTGTATTATGCCTACACAAGGTATTTTTGCGACTATTGAAAAGGGTGGACTTATACAGGTAAATGATGATATAGAAATAATCTCCATACCTGAGGAATCTATTTTTACTTATTCGATAATAATTGTGTCTGATAAAGGCTCGCAAGGTTTGAGACAAGATGGATGTAAAGAAAAAATAGTGAATGTTTTAGGAAAAGAAATAGTATATAAGCTTGTAAATTATGTTATAGTTCCTGATGAAATGGACAAAATAGAAGAAGTTATAAGAAAAAATGTGTCTGAAAAAGTTAATCTTATACTTACATCAGGAGGTACAGGATTTTCAAAAAGGGACGTCACACCTGAAGCTACAAAAAAAGTGATAGAAAGAGAAACGCCTGGAATAAGCGAGTATATAAGAGCAAGAAGTTTGGAAAAAACTGACAGAGCTATATTGTCAAGAGCAGTTTCAGGCATAGCGGATGAGTCTCTTATAATAAATTTACCGGGCAGTCCTATTGCAGTACAAGAGTCATTGGAATTTATAGCAGATCCGCTTAAACATGGACTTGAGATATTGCTAAAAAGAGATGCTGAATGTGCAAGATGAGTGTAAAAGGTTTTTATCATTCAAAAAGTTAAGTGAAAATTAAGCTTATTATTGTATATAGTTGTTGATACGCATAATAGATGTGATTAATCTTGCATAATTTTGTCAGGCTTACCGATATAACTTTTTGTTGAAAAATTGAATTTGTTTTTATAGTATGTGTAGGACAAATTTAATAAGTGGAGGTAGAAATGGAGCATATTATCAAGAGATATGATGTATTAGATGCTGACGGTTTATCTAGTATGATGAGGGAATTTTATTCCACTCCGGGTGTTTTGCATAAGATAGATGACAGCAATATAAAATCAACAATAGCTTTATTAAATCAAAAATCTCCGTTTACGGAGGCTTTTATATTAAAGATGGATTCAAATATGGTAGGATATGTACTGCTTGCATTTACATATTCAAATGAAGCCGGTGGAAGTGTGGTATGGATAGAGGAAATATATATAAAAAAAGAGTATAGAAACAGACTCTTATCGAATGAATTGCTTGATTATGTAATACAGGAGTATCCTAATACAGCAAGATTCAGGATAGATATGGTAAAAGGTAATGTTGAATCTATGGCGCTTTTTTCATCATTCGGATTTGAAGAGTTAAAATATTTACAATTTATAAAAGAAAGATAAAGTTTTACAATAAATATAAATGTATTATTTTATTAAAATAAATGTTATAATAATAACAATATAAATAAATGAATTATAAAATTTTTTGAAGTTGGATTTTGATTTACGGAAGTAATTTAAAAGAGGTGGCTTTATGGATTTTCAGCAGTTTTTTGAAGGCTCTTGTTTTGATGCTTATAAATATTTCGGTGCTCATATACAAGATGACGGTGTAGTTTTTAGAGTATATGCACCAAATGCAAGAAAAGTTACACTGATAGGTGAATTTTCTTCATGGAATGAAATACATATGGATAGAGGCTATCATAATGTACATAGTGTGTTTGTAGAAAATGCAAAAGTAGGTATGATGTATAAATATAGAATATATACAGATGAGCATAATTTCGTAGAGCATTGTGATCCGTATGGCTTCAGTATGGAACTTAGACCAAATTTTGCGTCAATAATTGCAGATTTGGATGAGTATGAATTCAGCGATGAAGATTGGATGAAAAACAGAACTAAATCATATGATGAGCCGTTAAATATATATGAGTTGCATTTAGGCTCTTGGATAGAAAATAAAGATGATGTAAACGGTTGGTATAAATATGAAGAACTATCTGATTTACTCATAAAATATTTAGAAGATAATCACTACAATGCAGTAGAGTTTATGCCGCTTACAGAGCATCCTGCCGATATATCATGGGGCTATCAAAGCACAGGTTTTTTTGCACCTACTTCGAGATACGGAACTCCTTACGGACTGCAAAAGTTAATTGATGAACTTCATAAAGCTAACATAAAAGTGATAATGGATTTTGTGCCTGTGCATTTTGCAATAGATGATTATGCACTTGTAAGATTTGACGGCACACCGCTTTATGAGTATGCAGACAATTCAATGGGTTTAAGTGAGTGGGGGAGTTATAATTTCATACATTCAAAAGGAGAAGTATCATCATTTTTAAAATCATCAGCTAATTATTGGCTTGACAAATATCATTTTGACGGTTTGAGAATGGATGCTATAAGCCGTATAATATATTGGCAAGGTAACAGTGACAGAGGTATTAATCAAAAAGGCTTGGAATTTATGAAAACATTAAATTCCGGCTTGGATGAGCGTCATAAGAACGTAATACTTATAGCAGAAGATTCATCAGATTTTCCCAAAGTTACAGCACCTGTATCAGATGGTGGACTTGGCTTCACATATAAATGGGATATGGGCTGGATGAACGATACACTTGATTTTTTCAAAAAAACACCAAAAGAAAGAAAAGGAAATTACAATAAAATAACTTTTTCCATGATGTACTTTTATAGTGAATGCTTTTTGCTTGCAATATCACACGATGAAAACGTGCATGGAAAAGCAACGATACTCCAAAAAATGTATGGAAATTATGAAGATAAATTTCCTCAGGCAAGGGCGTTTTATGCATATATGTTCACTCATCCCGGAAAAAAACTCAATTTTATGGGTAATGAAATCGGGCATTTAAGAGAGTGGGACGAAACGAAAGAACTTGATTATTTTTTACTGAAATATCCTATACATGACGCTTTCAATAAATACATTAAAAGATTGCAAAACATATATATGAACTCACCTGCACTGTATGATAAAGACTATATGCCTGAAAGTTTTAAGTGGCTAATAGTAGACGATAAACAAGGTGTTACATATTCATATGTAAGAAAAAGTGAAGTGCAAAAAATAGTTTGTGTATTCAATTTTTCTGATGAATATCATAAAAATTATGAATATAAGCATGACAAAAAAGTAAGGTTAAAAGAGATATTAAACTCTGATTGGGATATATATGGAGGAAAAACAAAATATCAAGATGAAAATATAATAGATTCAATATGTGTAAGAAAACAAGAAATATTTACAGCGTATGAGGAAGATTTCACAACTTTAAAAGAAATAGATGCACCAAAAGAAGTAATAAGCGAAATAGAAAATATCAGCTACGAACATTATATAAAAATGGATTTACCGCCTTATAGTGCAAGACTTTTTGAAGTTGTAATTATAGGATAATAAAGTTTACTTTTATCAAGGAGGATAAGTATGAAAGATAAAGTTTGTGTACTTATAATAGAAGACGAAAAAAATATTTCAGATATATTAAAATTTAATTTAGTAAAAGAAAACTATGAAGTTACTCAGAGATTTGATGGAAAAGAAGGGCTTGATACAGCACTTGAAAAAGACTTTGATATAGTTTTGTTGGATATAATGTTGCCTTCAATGGATGGCTTTGAGATATGCAAGAAGATAAGAGAGCATAAGACTGTTCCGATAATAATGCTTACAGCCAAAGAAGAAGAAGTTGATAAGATATTAGGCTTGGAATTGGGAGCGGATGATTATATTACAAAGCCGTTCAGTACAAGGGAAGTTATAGCGAGAGTAAAAGCAAATGTAAGGCGTGTTGAAATGCTAAACACCAATACATCATCAGAAATATTAAAATTCAGAGATCTTGAAATAGACGTTACAAAATATGTAGTATCAAAAGCAGGACAAGAAATAAAAATAACATTTAGAGAATTTGAACTGCTTAAATATTTAGCACAACATAAAGAGCAAGTATTTTCAAGAGAACAGCTTTTAACTACAGTATGGGAATATGATTATATAGGGGTAGACAGCGAGAGAACAGTAGATGTAACAGTAAGAAGATTAAGAGAAAAAATTGAAAAAGATCCGTCAAACCCTGAATTTATTATGACAAAAAGAGGAGTAGGCTATTATTTTAAAAGCTAAAAAAATTAATAAAAAATAATACTTTACTTTTTAATATTTTTTTGATAAAATATACAGCATATGAAAACAGAATCAGTATGTCTAAAATGGAGGTGAATTAATTGGCAAATATAAAATCAGCTAAAAAAAGAATAAAAGTTATTCAAAAGAAAACTTTGATAAACAAAATGAGAATATCACAAGTGAAGACAGCTATAAAAAGATTTGAAATGGCTCTTAGCAGTGGAGATATGAATTTAGCAGGTGAAAAATTGAGATTTGCACAAAAGAAACTTAATCAAGTAGCAGCTAAAGGAAGTATACACAAAAATATGGCAGCAAGAAAAGTTTCAAGACTTACTAAGAAGTTTAACTTAGCACAAAAATCAAACTAACAAATAAGCAACCTAATTTAATTTAGGTTGTTTTTTTATTGTCTATTTTATACTTGTTGTTTATACTATTACCTAATTAGTAGGATAATTAAAAAACATAATAATTAATTTTTCAAATAAACTATTTATATTAATGTTATATAAGTTATACATAATTTTATTAGAAAGCAATTTTATAAAAATATTGGATAAAAAGTTTATAAAATGAAATTAATGATATAAATATAATATCAAATGATTTTAAAAATAATCTAAAATATTTATAAATACTAAATAAATTTAAAAAATATATTATCAAATGATAAAAAAGAGGGTTTTATAAAAATTTAGATTTATCATATAAATAGAATAGTAAAAAATAGTGGTTTAAACATTTACGAATTAAAGACGAAAGGCAAAAAAATGCAAAGCAGTAATTATAAGCAAGTGCAGAGAGTATTATTTGTTATACTTGTTGCAAATTTTTTAGTGGCAATTTTAAAAATAGTGATGGGAAATATAATAAAATCATCATCTATGAGTGCAGACGGTTTTCACTCGTTGTCTGACGGTTCATCCAACATAGTTGCAATGATAGGAATATATTTTGCCTCAAAACCTGAAGATAAAAAACATCCATATGGACATGACAAAATAGAGATAATAACAGGACTTTTAATAGGAATATTTTTAATATTTGTTGGATGTAATGTAGTTTTTGAAGCTATAGAAAAATTAAAAAATCCCTTAGTGCCGTCTATAACTTTATCAAGCCTTGCAATGCTATTAATAACACTTATAATCAACATATTTGTAACTGTATATGAACATAGGCAAGGAGTCAAATTAGGCAGTAACATTTTAATATCAGATGCTACACATACGAAATCGGATATATTTGTTACAATGGGTGTGCTTGTAACACTTCTTTCAGTAAAATTGGGAATGCCGCCGATATTGGATACAATAGTATCGTTCGTAGTTGCAGGTGTAATATTTTTTACTGCTTGGGAAGTGCTAAGTGAAAACGGAAATATATTGATAGATGCCAAAGCAGTTGATGAAGATAAGATTAGAGAGATTATCTTAAATATGGAAAATGTAAAGGGCGTGCATAAAATACGTTCAAGAGGTACACAAAATAACACTTATATAGATATGCACATATTGGCAAATCCTGATATAACTCTCGAGCAAAGTCATATATTAGCTCATAAAATAGAAACACATATTCAAGAAAACATAAATAAAAATGCTCATGTTTTAGTGCACATAGAACCATATTATGAAAAGTAAAAATTAAATTTAATAAATTATTGAATAATGGGTATTAACCCAAAAAGATGCAGAGAAAATATAAGCTATATAATTTTCATATAAGAACATTTTTATACTGATATCTGTTTAATTAATAGCTAAAATTTATATAAGTTATTTATTTTAAGTATACTTAATCTCATTTAGCGAATATATTCTTAAAAATAGAAGTATGTATATATTTAATAAAAATCTATATATTTAATATAGAGTGAAAAAATATAAGGCCATACTATAAAATCCATAATTTAAATAGGTTTTGCTATTAATCTATTTAGGAGGAATACGATGAAGAAAAATATATTGATGATAGTTGGTTCTATGCGAAAAGAATCTTTTAATAGACAACTTGCAAATAAAATAAAGGAAATTTTAGGAGATAGGGCAGAGGTTTCATTTTTGGAATATTCAGGTATACCGTATATGAATCAAGATATAGAATCTCCGGCTCCAAATCAAATAGTTAGAATAAAAGATGAAGTGCTTAAAGCTGATGCTTTGTGGGTTATTACTCCTGAATACAATTTCAGTTATCCTGGAGTTTTGAAAAATTTGTTGGATTGGTTATCTCGTCCATTAAAAGAAAATGATTTTTCATCAGGAACAGCTGTTAAAATGAAAAAGGTTACTATAAGCGGTGTAAGTGGGAAATCAGCAGCAGGCGGAGCAAGAAAAAAACTTACAGAACTGTTGAAATTGATGAAAATGGAGTTAATGGAAACGCCTCAAACAGGTGTAGCACTTACATCAGAAGCATTTAAAACAGACAAAATCGACTTATCTCAAACAGATATTGATGCTTTAAATCAACAGGTCGATGAGTTTTTAAAATTCATAGGCGAGTAAATATAATTTTAATTTAACATAAAAATATTAAAAAACTGATAAAATGAATTATGAAAAACATAGTTCATTTTATTTTTTTGTATAAAATTATAGCATCAAGTAAATATCAAATTTAAAATTATAAGTATGTAGACGCTTTTTAGGAAGTGGTGTATAATAAAACATACGCTACTTTTTTTACGACAATATTAATATAGGCTAGTGAATGGTCAATAATCGGATATAATATGTTTGTGAAATATTTCAATATAAATATATAGGGATTTTAATTTATCATCAGATAAAACTATGTTTATAAGCAATATATTAATTTGTAAAACTTTTAAAATTTAATTGACTATAATTGTCTATTGTATTGTTATAAATTATAAAATTTCTAAATTTTATAGAGTTTGTGGTTAAAAAAATATAAAGTTTTAAGTATATAAGCATAATACACCTTTAACCGGTATTTAAATTAAAGTTTTAGTTGTATATAGTATTATTTTATCAGGTAATTATTATGGAAATACAAAAATTAAATATAAATCTAATAAGGCAGGATGAAAATCAGCCACGCAAGACATTTGACAAAGCTCAGATAGAAGACCTTGCAAAATCTATTAAAAAATTCGGTTTATTACAGCCTATACTTGTCAAAAAAATAGACAATTATTATCAAATAGTTGCAGGGGAGAGAAGATATAGAGCCTGTAAAATTCTTAATTTGGAATATGTAGATGTTATAGTCAAGGATGATGAAAATATAGCTGAAATTGCACTTATAGAAAATATACAAAGAGAAAATCTTACACCGCTTGAAGAAGCGGAGGCTATATTATCACTTAAAAATGCAAAAAATTACACTCATGAGGAGTTGTCTGAAATACTTGGAAAAACAAGGGTGTATATTACAAATAAACTTAGAATATTGACAGCAGATGATACCACAAAAAAAATGCTCCAGGAAGACAAGATAAGCGAAGGTCATGCCAGAGCATTGCTTGCAGAAAAAGATATAGATAAAAGAAAAAAATTGGCTCAAAAAATAATATCAAGCGGACTTAGTGTAAGAGATGTGGAAAAAGCTGTAAAAATCAAAAAAAATAAAAAGAATGATGTGTTTGATGAAGATGAACAGATAATAGAGATGTTGGAAGAAAAGTTGGCAACAAAAGTAGATATAAAAAGGCAAAGCGAAGAAAAAGGTAGCATAAACATAGAGTTTTATTCATATGAACAGCTTAGAGATATAATAGAAAATATTTTGTAAAATTTATTGTATATTTATTTTCAGCATATACTAAACACTATTTTAAATTGATGTATTTTGATAATTGTGTTAAAAAAATCTATTGTTTATTGGATAATAGCATCATATTATTTATACTTTTATTTGTTTAAAAGATTGGCATAGTCATTATCTGATAGAGTCGAATTTTCATTTATATACATCAAATGGAATATAAATATTCGTGGTTTGAAAAGTTATTAAAAATATAAGAAATAATTATTATAAAACTGGAGGGTTGATATGATTTATTTTGATAATTCTGCAACTACATTTCCAAAACCGGAAAAAGTCACTGCAAACACTTTTTCGTTTTTAAAAACTTCATGTGCCAATCCCGGACGTTCAGCACATAAGATGAGCATAGAATCATCAAGGCAAGTTTTTGAATGTAGATTTGAAATTGCAAATATGTTTAATATAAATGACCCTACTGATATAGCATTTACAAAGAATTGTTCAGAGGCACTTAATATAGGGATATTTTCAAATTTGGAAGAAAATGATCATGTCATAACAAGTGTATTGGAACACAATTCCATAATAAGAGCACTTGAACATATAAAGTCAGAAAAAAATATAGAGATAACATATCTAAATCCTGATGAAGATATGACTATAAAAGATTATCATATAGAAAACAATATAAAGCCTAACACAAAAATGGTAGTTTTAAGTCATGCAAACAACCTTGTCGGAACATTTTATGATATAGAAAAAATAGGGCAGATAACAAAAAAATATAATATACTTTTTATGGTCGATGCAGCTCAAAGCGCAGGTAAAAAAAATATAGATGTGCAAAAGATGAATATAGATATTTTATGCGCACCCGGTCATAAATCGCTTTATGGATTTACAGGTACAGGTTTTATATATGCAAATGAACAAGCAAAAGTAAAACCTGTTTTGTATGGAGGAACAGGAAGCTTTTCAGATGACATCCATCAGCCTGAAATAATGCCTGATAAATTGGAAACGGGTACACTTAACGTAGTAGGGATAAAGAGTTTGTTGGAAGGCATAAGGTGGATAAATTCTGTCGGAATAGATATAATAGGAGCAAAGGAAAATGCTCTCGCCAAATATATAATAAGAAAATTAATAGAAATAGAAGGTGTAACAGTATATACGCCTCTTAATGATGAGCTTGCAGGTATAGTGTCATTCAATATAGACGGCTTGGATTCATCATTTGTGGCAGGAGTTTTGGATTTGAAATATGACATAGCCGTTAGAGGAGGTCTTCATTGTAATCCGCTTGGACATAGATATTTGGGGACATTGGAAAGCGGATTTATAAGAGCGTCTTTATCATACTTCAATAATATGAATGAAGCAGATAAATTCATATCGGCTGTAAAAAGCATAAAATCAAATTCAGGTTTAAATATATGAAGCTAAAATATATAATGGATAGGTTATTAGTTTTTTATATATTGGAAATACTGTATCACACTAATAAAAAAATGTTATAAATACAAAGCATATCTAAAAATGGAATTAGCAGTTTTAAAATAAAAATGAATTTATTATAATTCCGATAGATTTTTTAATGAATTAAGATGGAGAAATGATGAAAAAAAAATTATTGGCAATATCTATATTTTTTGTAATTGCTATAATTATATGGACAGCTATATATATAAACAAGCATAACAGCAAAAACGAAGATATGGAAACGAAAGTGCAGTTTGAATATAACAGCAATATGAGTGTTTTACCGTTTCAAAACACATTTTTGATATATGATGGAAAAAAACTCATTAGAAAAAGTGATACCTTTAAAGACTTATTTACTCTTAGATTAGTTGCGAGCAATTATGTCATAAAAACTATGTCAGAAGACATATATATACTTGATAAGACAGAAAAAATTTTATATAAAATAAGCAAAGACGGAGAAATTGTTAGCCAAGTCAAATTTGTAGAAAATGGTCAAAACATTTATCCGCTTAAAAATTCCGATGTAGTCTTGCAGTACAGTACGGGAGTAAATACGGACGGTATAATAATATATGATAAAGATTTGAAGAAGAAAAAAGACATAAATTACCCGAACGGTCTTGTAAATACTGTAGCATATGAAGAAAGAACAAATAATTTGTTTGTCAGCATACAAGTTGTAAATGAGTTAGATGTTATAAACTCAATATATGTATATGATTTTAAATATGAACCGCAACTTTTTCAAAATTATAAAAATTTAGTGACTATGGCACTTGATGTATTGGGAAACAATATATTGATATTAGATCCTACAGCGCTTTATATAATGGATAAAGATTTTAAAAATGTGTCAAAAGTATCTGCTCAAGCATCATTTGAGAGAATGATAATAGCAAATGACAAGATATATTTACAAGATGGAGAAAAAAACGTAAGAATATTCGATAAAGCCGGAAATTTAGTAGAAGAAAAGAGTTTTAAAGAGCCTATAATCAATATGTTTACCAATGTATCACAGGTTGTCTATGTAAGCAAAAGCGAAATTTATTCTGACAAAAAAGACTATGTGGTTCAAGAAGTCATAGATAAGAGTATATTGCTTTCAAATAATAAGTTGATTGTGTTTTTTAACGGTGGAATAAGGACTTTTGCCATACCATATTAATCATATGAAAGTTGATAAAATCAGACTATTGGTGAGATTTGATGAACTATTATAAGTTTTAGGGGGAATATGAATACAATAAACAACATAGATATTTTTATTATCATATTTACTTTATATAATGTGATAATTGGAGTAAAAAACGGCTTTGTAAAGTCAATATTTATAAGTTTCGGATTTGTTATAAGAATAATTGCGACTTATTTTATATATACAGCTTTTTCTAAAATGCTGTTTGCAGACAACAATATAAAACTGATTTTGAAATATATAAAAGATTATTTGTCAAAAAGCCTTCCAAATCTTGCATATACTGATTTTTTGGATAAGGCAATATTGATACTTTCAATATTTATATTTGTAAGCATAATAGTTTTTATAGTATTTAAAATATTGAAGGATGTTACAGATGATGATACACTTAAGGTGAGCGATCAAATTTTGGGATTTGCATACGGCTTGGTAAAATCGCTGCTTATAATGATGCTTATAGTGTATTTTATAGATAAAGTTTCAGATTATGTATTAACAGTTCAGATTAAAGAAATATTTGCAAATTCAGCGTTGATGTCTCCACTATACACGTATAATATATTTATGAATTTATTCAATGTATAGAAAATAGCCATATATTTTTGATAAAAAATATGTATTTGCTATTGTAATTTAGCTAAAAAATATCATAAGTGACTATAAGTTTTGACCGAAATATTTTTTCTTTTATATTTTGTAAAAAAGTCAAAAAAATAAATAAAATTTTAATTATATTTTACAACTTTAAAACTATAAGGAGAAGAAAAATGAAACATACACTTGATTGTACAGGACTTGAATGTCCTATGCCTGTAGTAAAGGCAAAAAATATGTTGGAAGAAAATGAAAGCATAACATTAGATGTTATTGTCGATAATGAAACAGCAAAAGAAAATGTCAGCAAGTTAGCAAATTCAATGAATTTGAGTTATACTGCAAAAGATGATGCAGGTAAATTCATAATAACAATAGTGAAAAATTCAAGTGTAAAAGTTGAAGAACATAAAAAAGGAATGGTGTTGCTTGTAAAGACTCAATATTTGGGAAGCGGAGACGATGAGCTTGGAGCTATACTTATGAAATCATTTGTATTTTCACTTACTCAATCAAAACCATATCCAAGCAAAGTTATTTTTGTAAATTCAGGAGTAAAGCTCACTACACAAAATGAAGAGGTTATAAAAAATCTAAAAGTCCTTGAAAATGAAGGTGTAGAAATCATATCTTGTGGTACTTGTTTAGATTTTTACGGCTTGAAAGAAGAGTTGAAAGTAGGAACTGTCGGTAATATGTATGATATAGTTGATTCAATAAATAACGCAGAAAGTAAGATGAGCGTATGATAGTTATAAGTTTTGAGTCGACCAATTACGCTATGCTTGCAGATAAATATTTTGATGAAATTAATTTTCAAAAAATGGTAGTACCTACACCAAGAGCTATAAGCAACAGCTGTGGAATATCTTTACAGATAAACAAAGAAGATATAGAAAAAGCAAAAGTGTTGATACAAGAAAAGCATATAAAAATAAAAGGGATTTTTGAAGTAGATAAAAATACAGCAGTACAACTGCTTTAAAAATCATATCGTAGTAATAATTGAAAAAAATATCATAACATATCTGAAAATTTAGAGCAGTATTGATTAAAATGTAGTTAAATTCAAAATATTTGACACAAAAAATAAACTTTGTTCAAATATTGTTAAAACTATACAATATAAATTAATACACTCTACTTTTCAGTATGTATTGAATATATATTCAAAAATATTTTTGGAGGAATAAATGAATTCAAATAAGAAAGTTAAAAAGAAAAATATAGAATCATCTAAGGTAAGGAAGAGCGATATTTCAGATATAGCTAAAAGACGCAAAACTAAACAAAAAACATTGGCGATAGTGGCTATACTTGCATTGCTTGCAATGGTTGGAAGTACAGTGCTTGGAGCCTTGATGTCTATGTTTTAAGTATAGGTTTTTTGAAAATGATTTTTTAAATTTAATATGAAGTTATTGTATAAAAATAGTTAAATTTATATCTTGTGTTTATAAATTTTATTTAGTATAATTATTTACGTGTGCGATTATTTTTTTGTAAATTATTGCCATATTGATGCAATTAAATTGTAAATAGGAGGAATTATATGAAATTGAAAAAACTTGCGACATTTATTATATCATCTGTGATATGTACGTCTCTACTATTTGGCTGTTCATCTTCAAATGAAGCGAATAAAAGTGGAGAAAACAGTCAAAAGGCTTTAAACGTGGGAGTGGCATTTTTTGATGTCGGATTGGATCCTGCGATAGGCTGGCAAGGTTGGGATACCGTAAAAATGGGTGTAGGAGAAACGCTTGTAAAGGTAGATAAAGATTTAAAGACAATACCTTTTTTAGCGGAAGAATTTGAACAAGTAGATGAAAATACGTGGGAATTTAAAATAAGAGATAATGTTAAATTTCACAATGGAAAAACTTGTGATGCGACAGCTGTAATGGAAAGTATAAAAAGAAGTGTTGAATTGAATGACAGAGCGAAAGAGGCTCTTGATGGATGCACATTTGAAGTAAGAGATAACACAGTCGTTTTAAAAACAAAAGAAATATCTCCATACATAGCACAGTCTTTGGCAGATCCTATGTTTGCGATAGTTGATAGCGAGGAAGGGAAAAATACGGAAGATTTTAACGTAAAACCTATTGCAACCGGACCATTTAAAGTAGAAAGTTATACTCCGGAAAAGGAAGCTGTAATGGCGTCATTTGAAGATTATTATGGCAACAAAGCTAAATTAAGCACAATTAAATATATTTTCATACCTGATGCAAATACGAGGATGTTGGCGCTTCAATCCGGAGAAATAGATGTTACTGTGGGACTTGGAACACAACAATTATCTGTACTTGAAAAAGAAAAAGATATTGAGGTGGAAAGAATACCATCTATGAGATTAATATACGCAATGCTTAATCCTAAAAATGAGTTTTTACAAGACAAAAAAGTAAGGCAGGCATTAAATTATGCCATAGATAAAGAAACATTGGCAAATGTAACTCTTGCATCTTCAGGTTTACCTGCATATATGCCATATCCTGAATCTCTTGGATACAATGATAATAAAACTGATGTATACAAATATGATGTAAAAAAAGCAAAATCATTGTTGGAAGAATCAGGCTTAAAGGATACTAATGGAGATGGAATATTAGAAAAAGATGGTAAAGATGTAAAATTAAGAATAACATATTATATATCAAGACCTGAAATGCCTATAATTGCACAGTATATTCAAACAGAGTTTAAAAAAGTGGGAATAGATGCAGAACTCATATCTTTTGATAAACAAGCGGTAGATAACTATAATGCAGGTGATTTTGATATAGGATTTGATTCGTGGACAGTTGCTACAAGTGCAAATCCGTTGAAATTGTTAAATTTAGGATTTAAAACAGGTGCAACAAACAATTTTAATGGATATTTTTCTGACGAGAGAATAGATGAAATAGCAGAATTGCTAAAATCAGAATCTAATCCGGAAAAGCAAAAATCACTTGCAACAGAAGCTAACAGTATAATTGTGAAAGAAGCGAAAAATATATTTTTCATATACACACAAAACTCAGTAAGCAGAAAAAATAATGTGAAAGGCTTTGAATTATCGCCGATAGACTATTATCAAATAAATAGCGATGTTACTATAGAATAAGTCATATTTTAATTTATAGTATTTTTTAAAATATAAGCAAAAATTAGATTTAGCATATTTTTATTGTAAATAAAAGTTTTCTGGGAGGTATACTTGAAAAAGCTTGTATTAAGCAGATTATTGCAACTCATAATAATACTTGTGGGTATTTCTTTTTTATCTTTTGCACTTGTAAGTATATCTCCCGGAGATCCGGCATATATTAAATTGAGTGAAAAGGGTGTACCTCCATCTGAAGAGTTACTTGAAAAAACAAGAGAGCAGATGGGGCTTAACAGACCGTTTTTTGTCAGATATACTTCTTGGCTTGCGGATATTGTAAGATTTGATTTTGGGAACAGTTATTCTTCCGGAGAGCCGGTCGTTAAAGAGTTTTCGTCAGCACTTAAAAATACACTTAAACTTACAATATTTGCTTTTTTCATATGTTTTTTAATATCTTTTCCTATTGCAATTATCTCTGCGATTAAGAAAAACAGTATAACAGATGCTATAATCAGGCTTTTAAGCGTATTTTCTATGTCTATGCCTGATTTTTATTTAGGCGTTATAATACTTTTTATATTTGGGTTGAAATTTAGAGTGTTTCCTATAATAGGAGGAGTTGCATTTAAAAATATGATCATGCCGTCAATGACATTAGGAATTATACTGTCCGGAAGAGCTATAAAACAATTAAGAGCTTCTTTGGTGGAGGAGCTTAACAAGGATTATGTAGCAGGTGAAATAGTAAGAGGCTTGCCTGACAAGATAATAGTACTTCATATTTTAAGAGGCAGTATGTTGTCAATAATCACATTTTTGGCTCTTAGTTTCGGAAATCTGCTTGGAGGTACATCTGCGTGTGAAATCATATTTAACTATCCCGGAATTTCTTCTCAAGTTGTAGATTCTATAGGACATAGAGATTTGCCTATGATACAGATATATACTTTGTGGATTGCAAGTGCGTTTGCAATAATAAATTTTTTTGTGGATATATCTTATGTATACTTTAAGCCAAAAGAGCAAAGTAAAGATATAGATTAATATGGTTATTTAATTGAACGTAGATATTTTGTCTAATACTAAACTTCTATAAAATAACGGTGCAAAAGAGAAAAATAAGATATAATATCTTTCAAAAAAGATATGCTAAAAAGTATAACTTAAGGGATTTGAACATGGTATCTATGTGGATCAATATTAGTATAAATAGGGTTTAGCATAAGATATTTTCGGCAAACTGTGAAATTTTAATTGGAGAGTTTATGGACTATTTTTTAAATCTGAATATTTCAAAAAAGATATTTTTTATTTTTTTGCTCATGATGATGAGCATTTTAATATTTATATCTGTTTTTGCAAAATATATAATTCCGTTTGATCCGTATTATTCAGATGCGAGAGATGTTTTGGCAAAGAGCGATAGTGTTCATATAATGGGCTGTGACCATATGGGTAGAGATTTGTTTTCCAGAATTATTTTGGGAATACAATCATCTATATTGATAAGTTTGATAACAGTTTTGATAAATTTTGTCATAGGCACTGTGCTTGGGATTGTAGCAGGATATAAGGGAGGAAAAGTAAAGAGTATAATAATGAGATTTACAGATGTTATGCTTGCATTTCCCGGATTGGTACTCAGTATTGCAATAGTCGGTGTGCTTGGTCAAGGAGTTTTTAATACAATTATTGCACTTGTCATATCCGGTTGGGCAGAATATGCAAGAATGTCTCTTGCTTTGACAATATCCGTAAAAGATAATGAATATATGAAAACGGCAATTTTTCATGGATGTGATAATAAGCAGATAATATTTCGATATATCTTTATGAATATTTTGCCACAACTGATTGTATTCGCATCATTAAATTTCAGTAGTGCAATGCTTAGATTTTCAGGGCTTGCCTTCTTGGGCTTAGGAGTAAAACCGCCACGACCTGAGCTTGGTTTAATGCTATCAGAGTCGAAGGATTATATGCAGTTGGCACCATCTTATATGATTTATACAGGTTTTGCTCTATTTTTTACAGTATTTGTATTCAATTTTTTTGCTGATTATATGCAGGATTATTTAAATTATAAAAAAGACAGCCTAATGAGCTGATTATTATGTTTTTAATGTATACAAAATTATATTCAAGAAAATAATGTGGAGATTATAAATATTTTTATTTGTATGATAAAGCATATGAGTAAAAAATAAATGTTTTTCAAATTATCCAATTAAACATAGATATTTTATCTAAATATGTTCTGACATCAGATATATTAAAGCAATATTTATTAAGGCGGTGTATATGACATATCTTATAAAAATAGATGAGCTTAATATGTTCTATAAAAAAAAGCAGGTTTTATATGATATATCGTTTGAACTTGGTAAAAAAGAGATACTTTCAATAGTAGGAGAAAGCGGTAGCGGTAAGTCGAGTATTTTGAGAGCGATTTACGGAATTATGCCACAAACTGCAAGAGCGTATGCAAATAAATTTGAAGTTTTAGGAGAAAGTATATTTTCTAATCCTATTAAAAATAAAGGAATAAGAAATATGCTTGGCAAGAAAATAGGAGTAGTATTCCAAGAACCGGGAAGCACAATAAATCCTAATATAAAGATAGGCAAGCAGATAATTCAAATGTTTGAATATAATTTCAACTTAGATAAAGATTCGAGTATAGATATTGGAAAAAATGTCCTTGAAAGTGTAAAACTCGACCCTGATTTTATATGGGAAAGTTATTCATATTCGTTAAGCGGAGGTATGAAACAAAGGGTGTCTATAGCTATGGCACTTATGTTAAAGCCGGATATTATGATAATGGACGAGCCTACATCAGCATTAGATGCTACAGTTCAAAAGAAAATAATGGACGAGATAAAAAAACTTCATAAAGAAATAGATATGAGCATGATAATGGTAACGCATAATCTCGCAATGGCATACAATATATCTGACCGTATGATAGTATTAAAAGACGGCAAGATAGTGGATATGGGGACGTCAAAAGAATTGGTGTCAAATCCGAAATCAGATTATACAAAAAAACTTATAAAGGATATGCCGAGATTTTAATACTAATATTCAATCAAACATCGATATTTTAATATATTTGAGAATATCATATAAATATTTATTTAATTAATAGATATATAAGTTTTTTTGCTTTTATGCTAAAATCTTATAGAATAACGGAAAAACATAATAATTAATTTTTCTTGTAGACTATATATTAATTTTATATAATTATACAAGTTATCTATAATTTTATTAGAAAATAGTATTAGTATAATAAATATCATAAAAAAAGGGACTGATTTTACTTACAGTCCCTTAAATTATTTAATAGGTGTTATAACTACTATGCAAGAGCTTTTCCAAGTTCTTTACATTTTTCAAGAGCATCCGCATCAGGATTGTCATATGCAGGAAGTGCCGGATATACAAGATTTCCTGCTCCGCCTTTAACTCTTTCTTCCCAATCTTTCATCCATTGACCGTCATTCCATTCATAAGAACCGAATATAGCTATTTTCTTTCCGCCAAGATTTCCTTCTACGCTTGCAAACATAGGTTCAAAACTTGATTCTTCAAGTTCTTCATTACCCATTGCAGGACAGCCGAATGCTATTGCTTCGTAATCATCCAATTTATCAGGGCCAAAATCATCACTGAATATTAAATCCACTTCAGCACCTGCAGCTTTTGCGCCTTCAACTACTGCATTAGCCATAGCTTCTGTATTTCCTGTACCTGACCAATAAACAACTGCTACTTTACTCATTTTTAACTACTCCTTTATGATTTAATTTTTATACCGAGCAACAATTAAAAAATAATATTTTAAGAAATATATAAATTAAAAATAATGTTTTAAACATAGCTCAGTATCACATATAAAAATTTATATAAATGGTCTTTGCCATTATAAACACAATATAAAAAATTCAAATTTGCAAAATTTTTATTAATATCATCATTTAATTAAAATTTATGATAAATACTGTTTGTAAAATGAATATTTTTTAGAAGATATTTTCTTATCATTAAGATATAAAATAATTATTTCAACAGTTTAATTAAAATATATTAATAAGTTTTTTCAATGTGATAAATATCAAGCCACACATAAACTAGTTATGTTCTTACCGCTTAAAAATAAATTTAAAAATGAAGACGTACAATGCTTATAGCTTTCAAAAATTTCTGTTGATTTTTTTTCGTTGCAGTACACTTTCCATATGCCACAACATTTGTAATTTTTTCCCCTGTTTAGTATGAACATCTTAACATCTTCAAGAGGATATCCCAAAAATATACCTATCTCATGTGGAAAAGAAGAGTATTTGAATCTTTTCACAAGTTGGTTTAAAATCGAAGACATATCATCAAAATTTGTATATCCATAATCCTTTAAAAAATTTTGTATTTCAGCCAAATTTAGCAGATGGCTGAGCATAGATACTCTATATATGTATATGAGGGCTTTATTTTCAGATTTTTTTATAATCATAAGCTTCAATCCGAAAGCGTTTAATATATTATTCCAATGTTTTACATCTCTGTACGGGTTGCTACCGTTATACATAAACATATTGGCAACTTTTATACCTGCTAAAGTAGGGGCACAATGACTAATAAGTAACTGTTCAAACATAAAAATCATATCTCCTTTTCTAAATTATAAGATAATAAATAATGTTTGTCAATAAAAATTATTTTCATAAGAAAAATATTTTTAAAAACTCTTGATATATTTTTAAAATGCTGTATAATAATATTAAAAATAAAAATTATAATCATTTTAAAAATATAGAGATTTTATGAAAGGGTGTATGGATTATGTCTGAAGCTAAGATAAAAAAGATAAATTTAACAGTATTTTTATCTATGATATTAGGAGCTGTGTGCTTTATGTATTTATAAATCAACCAATTTGAAAACATAGTGATGCTAAAGACTTTTGAAAAAGTTATATATAATATGAGATAAAGCAATCGTATAAAAAACGCATAGTATAAAAACCAAAGAGGATTTAATACTAAAATCTAATAGAACAATGGAAAAACATAATAATTAATTTTTTTAATAAACTATTTATATTGATGTTATATAATTATATAAGTTATCCATAATTTTATTAGAAAATAGTATAACTGTATTATGAAAAATGCTTGTAAAAAAATAAAAAAGTGACTTTAAATCGCTGTAATACATAAAATACATATGATTTAAAATCACTTTTTTTATCTTAATCAGTATCTAATTAATAATGGAAAATGATGGATTAATAATTATCAGGCAGATCATTTTCTATAAGAATTGCTTTTTGTTTATCTGTTTTAAGCGTATATGCAAGTGAGAGAGCTTTCTGCATACTTTCTTCTATAAACAGATTTTTTTCATCATAATTTTTTTCTTTTATTCCGTCTTGTATAGGTAGGGTTTGTTTTTTGCCTACGAGTATTATATAATCTGCAACATCTGCTATCTGCTTGCCAAATTCTTTGTTAAGCTCATATTGTTTGTCTCCAAGCTCTATCATTCCGGGTGTTACCACTATTTTTGTCATATCAAACATTGACAATGTATCTAATGCAGATTTTGCACCGCTTGGATTGGAATTATAGGCGTCATCTATTATAAGCCCAAAATCTTTTTTTATTATCTGTTGTCTGTGTTCTACCTGTTCTAATTGTGCGACTCTTTGAATTAATGTGCTTGTGTCCACACCTAACTCGTGCGCAACAGCTATACAACCTGTAATATTTAACACGTTGTGTTTTCCGATCACTTTTGTTTTAAATGATGTAGGTGTGTTATCTATATCTAATTTAAAACTTGAACCGTTTTCGTCTACCTGTAAGTCATATGGAACAAAGTTTGAGTTTTTGTTGTCGACGGCGTATGAGATTATATTTTTGTTTATGTGATGATTTACTATATACTCATTGTCGTAGTTTAAAAATACAGTTCCTGAATCAGGAAGTGCTTCTGCTAATTCAAATTTTGTTGTTATTATATTTTCCAAGCTGAGAAAAGTTTCGAGATGTTGCATTCCTATGGATGTAATTATACCATAACGCGGATTTACAATATCACAGATTTCTTTTATTTCTCCAAGTGATTTTGCTCCCATTTCACATACAAATATGTCATGTATGGGACTTAGATGTTCTCTTATTGTAATTACTACACCAAGAGTTGTGTTATAATTGCCTGGTGTTATGAGTACGTTGTAGTCTTTGCTGAGTAATTTTCCTAATATATGTTTTACGCTTGTTTTACCGTAACTACCTGTTACACCTATTACGGTTAAATTATTCATTGAATTGATTTTGCGTTTGGCATCGTTTATAAAGCCGTCATTTATGTGTTTTTCGATAGGCTTATTTATTGTATTTGACAGCAGTAGCATATATGGTGTTATCATACATATAACTTCTAAAACTGCAAAATATAAAAAATTATGGTCTATTATTAAAAATAAGAGCATTATTATATACATAATGCAAACGGTAAAGAGCATTCTTTTTACTCTATTTGTATATTTAAGAGGTATTTTAGAATTTTTTTCTCTGTTTAAAATTGCTGTCAGTATGTTAAGTATAGTAGCTATTATTAAACCTGCCACTTGGAATTTAAAACTGAATATGAAGATGAATAAGGCTGAAATTATAAGTCCGAGATTTCTACCAAGTATCGGATAATAATTCTCTCTAAGCCAGTTATTTTCCTCTATTTCGTTGTACGAATTAAGTTGAAAAATATGTGTGTGATATATCAGAAGTGAAATAAATGCTGATATATTCGATATTATGAAAATATATATCATATGTTCTCCGTTTTTTTACAAATTTGATGTAATATTATAAATTCATTAAAAATTTATGATAAGAAAGCTGATATAGCAGAATTTACATAATCTTTCTGTTCCAAATAACTGTAATGTCCGGCGTTTTTTACAGTTATAAGTCCGCTGTTTTTTATGAGTTTGTTCATAGTATATGCGTCTTGTATAGGTGTTGCATCATCTTTATCTCCCCATACAAGCAGAGTTTCATTTTTTATATTAGAAATTAGCGGTGTCAGATCTTCGTTTACTACATTTACCAATATTTGACGCATTATAGGTGTTGCAGAGTTATAATCAGCGGAACCGCTTTTATTTCGCATATTTTCTATGAAATTGGGATACATTTTACCAAGTATAGTGCCTTCAAATAATTTTCTTGAAAGCTTGAAAATTTTTATTTTAAATGCTACTTTAAGACTTTTTTTCGGTTTTATTCCGGCAGAGTCTACAAGTACTATCTTGTCTATTTGAAAAGGAAGATTTTGCTTGCTCACCATTTTAATTATTATTCTTCCGCCAAAAGAATGTCCCAATATATGTGTCTTTTTTATGCCTAATTTATTTATAAAGTTTATGACAAAATTTGTGTAATCGTCTACGTTCATAGCATAATCGGGCTCACTGCTTTGACCGAACCCCGGAAGGTCTAATGCGATTACACGATAGTTTGCGTTAAGTGATGTTGTTAGGGTGTTTAACAAGTTTATATTGGAACCCCAGCCGTGCAACAGCACTATAGTGTCTCCACTTCCACAATCTATGTAATTTGTTTTTATATTATCTATTTCTATATTCAAATTTCACCTCATAATTTAAGTAAAGTATCCGGCAAATTAATATACCATATTTTTGATATATTTTCAAATTTATTATCGTATTAATATCCAGCTCTATTTATAAATTAAAATATATTTAAACATTTTAATTAGATGATAGTATTGTTTTTTAATGTTGATTTTCTATATAAAATGTTATTTCGTTTTCTTCCTTGGTATCATTTTCTATATTGGCAGATATTATTGACATATTAGGTATATTTTTATGTATGTAAGCCAACAAATTGGTGAGCATATTTATGTTTGAGTGGAATTTTATATTTATAGTCATTGAATTTTGAGATATAGTAGAATTTTTGTAAGTTGTATTCAAGTCTAATTTATTTAAAATATCGTTAAAATCTTTGTAAATTTTATAAAAGTCGATGCTTTCATTGTTTTTTGTTTCTAAAATTTGCACATTGTTTATCTGCTGTTTAATTTTTATGTTTTTTATACTGTAGGGTATTGTTATTATAAGTAAGTTTGCGAGTAATATAAACATTATGAACAGCTCTGATTTTTTTATAGATTGCATTTTTATCTTCATATCAAACCCTTATCTGTATTCCAATATTATGTATTTATCTTCTTGTATACTTACACTTTGAGCGGTTTTATTCAGGCATTTATCGGTATCACGCACTATATCTTCAACATTGTATGCATCTATGCTGAATTTTATACTCATAGTATCTGATGAAATATGAATATTTTTTATATTATCAAGATATTTGCTGTCAGCAAGCTCATATGGATTATCGGTATGAGCATTAATATCTGATTTTTTCTTTTCGTTTGTAGATATTTTTTGAATTTGTATTAGCTCTTTTTTTAATGAAGAGTGCTTATTTATGAGAAATACATTGTATATGATTAAAATTACAATCAAGATGTAATATAATTTATTTTTCATAAGGATACCTCTTTTACTTAGTAAAAATTTAAAAAATATTTTAAATAAATCATATGACTGCGTTATATAATGATTATACATTAAAGATGTGTATTTTTCAATTACAATGTTATAGTGTATAATTATTATACTGAAATAAGTGGAAAATATATATTTTATTTTAATTAATACTATTTTCTAATAAAATTATGGATAACTTGTATAATTATATAAAATTAATATACATAGTCTACCAGAAAAATTAATTGTTAGATTTTCCATTATTATATAAGATTTTAGTATAAGAGAACTGATGTTTTAGAATTTATAATCTAATCATAGTATAGATAGAGGAGTTTTGAATATGGGAGTCGGCGAAGTTAAAAAAATTTTTAAAGAAGGGCTTTCTGTAAATGCTTTAAAATATATCGCAATTACAGCTATGCTTATAGATCATATAGATATTGCATTTATACCTGAGGATATGACAGTATATTTGGTATTTGATATAATAGGAAGAATTACAGGTCCGATTATGTTTTTTTGTGCGGTGGAGGGATATCATCACACAAAAAGTTTGAAGAAATACATTTTTAGGCTTTTTATATTTGCAATTATAAGTTACATACCATTTATGTACGCGTGGAGAGATACGTTCAACATATTGCGACTGAACATAATTTTTAATATATTGCTTGGAGTTTTGGCGGTTCATACGAGAAGAACAGTAAAAAATGTCTTTTTAAAAGCGATAATCATATACTTGCTTATGATAATAAGTATACCTGCTGATTATGGTGAGCTTTGTATAATAATAATGCTTGTATTTGATTTTTACTATGGTAATCTAAAAAATCAGCTTGCAGGATATTTTTTAGTAATAGTTTTGAATTTGGGCTTGTTGGACTTTTTTGCAGGTCCGTTTTGGAATTTGGTATACGATGGCAATTTCAAATTTTATAATGATTATTATTGGATTGGGTATCTTTTACCTTTTATGCTGTTGTTGTTTTACAACGGTAAGCATGGTAGTAGCGATAAATTTTCAAAATGGATATTTTATATATTCTATCCTTTACATTTGTGCGTTATTTGGATAGTGAGAGTATTTATTTTAAATATTTAAAAAATATTATACTGAAACTTGTTTAAAAAGCTATGTAATATTAGAATATAAAAAATGCGTTTGAGTTCATATAAATCAAATACATTTAATTTAGTATTTTTATTATATGCTTATTTAATTAGGTGTAATAGCATTAACAAAATAGCGATACAATAAATAAAAGCAGTGCAATGCTGATTGATATTTTTGTTCAGCATTACACCGCTATATTTTTAATCTATTTTAAAAGTTCGTTTGCTATATCTTTAAGATGGGCAAAATTTTCTTCTGTAGGGTTCCAACTGCAACGCTCCTCTTGCTCTATAACTTCAAAACCGGCTTTTTTGAGTTCTTCTCTAAGCACTTTATTTCCTTCACCGGACCATCCGTAACATCCGAATACAGCAGCTTTTTTTCCTTTAAATGAAAGTTCTTGTAAGAAATGCAACCAACCGCCTACTGATGATAATATGCTTTTGCTTACAGTAGGAGAACCTAAAGCTATTGCTTTTGACTTGAATACCTCTGTCATTACATCATTTTTGTCGGTTTTAGATATATTGTATAATTTTACTACTGTTTGAGGGCTTTGAGATTTTAACTCATCAGCTAAGGCGTGAGCAAGTTTCATAGTGCCTTCCCACATAGTATCATATACTACCGTTATTTGATCCTCTTTGTAATTGTCACACCATAGAGCATATTTTTCAACTATTTGAAGTGGATTATCTCTCCATATGGCACCATGACTTGGTGCAATCATATCAATGTTTAAATTCATTTTACCTATTTCTTCTAATTTTCTCTTAACAAGTGGAGAGAATGGCGATAATATGTTGGCATAATATTTTAATGCTTCTTCCATAAGTAAACATTGATCAGCTTTGTCATTAAATAATTCAGCTACTGAAAAGTGTTGCCCGAAAGCGTCCATGGAAAATAAAATATTGTCGCCTGTCAAATAGGTAGCCATACTGTCCGGCCAATGTAACATTTTCATCTCTACAAATACAAGAGATTTATCTTTTGAAACAGGTATGCTGTCCCCTGTTTTTACAACGTTAAAATTCCATTCAGGATGATGATATTGACCGACTATTGATTTTACAGCGTTTGCTGTGCAGTAAATAGGCGTGTTCGGAATTTTGCTCATAAGATACGGCAATGAACCGGAGTGATCAACTTCGCCGTGATTCATAACGATGAAGTCTATTTCATTGAGATCTATTTCTTTTTCTAAATTCTCAACAAATTCATGTGAATGAGGTCTCCACACAGTATCTATTAACACTTTTTTATCTTCTAATATGAGATATGCGTTTTGGCTTGAGCCGTTGTTTATAGAATAGTCCGAGCCATGAAATTCTTCCAACTCCCAATCTATTTTTCCAATCCAATACACATTGTTTTTAATTTGTCTTTTCATAAATAAATGCCCTCCTGTTCAAAAAAATATTTTATATTAAAAGCTATTTAAAAAACTATGTAAGATTAAAATACAATTAATAACTTAAAACAGAGAAAATTTTTAATTTGGCAAAAATGTTGAGTTAAAGATAATAGCAATATATTTTTGCAAAATTAGAGATAATATCAGTACCAATTATAGTTGTAATTCATAAAAATGTTATAATAAAGAACATCAACGTATAATTAATTATATAATCTTTTTACTCAGGTATTAGAAATAATTAATTGATAATTTATTATAGCATATATTTAAAACAATGTAATAAAAAAATATATTAATATTTACATAAAATAAATTTGAGAACAATAAAAAATATCTATGTCTAATTATATAAAACTGTTATTGTTAATACATAAGAGTTTTATACTTTTAATTAAAATATTTATAGACTTATGATTTTAATATTGTAGTAAAAAAATAGATATTTATTTGTAATTTGAATATAATATTAAAATGTTATATAATAAAATATCTGAAAAAATCACAATTAATATAAAACTAAATATATAATTCATTTAGTTTTAACTACGAAAAAATAATTTCTTATAAATTAAGCCAAAGATTGCTTATAAACGCTTTTTGAACGAATGATTTTTAAGTGGCTATAAAACGATTATAGTGAACGATAAAGATTATTTTTATTTAAAATAGTGCAATATATTTTGTAGACATTGTATTTAATTCATTTAACTATATAAAAGTAAATTTATTTATACAGTTTATTAGTATTATATGATAATTATACAACTTTAAAATTATTTTGTAAGGGGATATATTATGTTTAGAGAAATGAGAAGAAAAAAGCAGATTTTATCAAATGAGGAAGTTACGAAAATTTTGGAAAAATCTACATCAGGAGTGCTTGCCGTTATTGGAGATGATGATTATCCATATGCTGTGCCTGTAAGCTATGTGTACTATGATTCAAAAATATATTTTCACGGTGCGAAATCAGGACATAAACTTGATGCTATAAAGAAAAATGCAAAAGTTTCATTTTGCATAATAGATAAAGATGATATAGTAAAAGAGGAATATACGACTTATTTTAGAAGCGTTATAGCTTTTGGAAAGGCATATGTAGTTGAAGATGAAAAACAGATTATGGAGTCAATAGAAAAGCTGTCTATAAAATACTATCCTGAAGACAGTGAAGAAAACAGAAACAAAGCAATAGAAAGAGAGAAAAGAGCGCTTTGTATGGTTAGAATAGATATAGAACACGTTACAGGAAAAGAAGCGATAGAACTTGTAAAGATGAAAAAATAGTGATATAGGAGATTTTATGAAGAAAATAACAATTTTTTTAAGTATTATATTTTTTTGTCTAACTATGTGCATTAATTCATATGCTGATAATTTTAAGATAATTGATGAGTTTTTGGATATGTATATGATTAATGACAAGACAAATATGAATTTAAGTAAAAACAGCTCTTCAAATGGTAAAAGTGATGTAATTACAAACGGCAAAGTTATTTTAGGCGATGAAATGCTGTTTACAGATGAATATAAGCATTTGATAGACGGTAAAAAGGTGGGGCTTGTTACAAATCAAACAGGAGTAAACTCAAAAGGGGAAAATACGAAAAATGTATTGTATTCATATAAAAATGCAAAACTTACATCTCTATATGCACCTGAGCATGGAATAGACGGAACTGTAAAGGCAGGAGATTATGTATCGTCATATACTGACAAAGATACAAAATTGCCGATTTATTCGCTTTATGGAGATACAAGAGAACCTAATGAGCAGATGATATCCAATATTGATGTGCTTTTATTCGATTTACAGGACATAGGTTCAAGGACATATACATATATTTCAACTATGTATAAATGTATGGAGGCTTGCAAAAAATACGGCAAGACGTTTGTGGTATTGGACAGACCTAATCCTATTTCTTGTAAATATGTGGAAGGTTTTGTACTTCAAGATGAAGCGAAATCATTTGTAGGAATAGATAATATGCCTATGGCACATGGTATGACAGCAGGAGAATTAGCGAGATATTTCAACAGGAATATAGGTGCAGATTTAAAGGTTGTAGCAATGAGAAATTACAGACGTGATATGATATGGCAAGATACAGGACTTAATTTCAAACAGACATCACCGTATATACCCAATATAGAATCTGCATTTTGCTATATGGCAACAGGTCAATCTGAAAATATGGGTATAGGTATGGGCGATAATTTTACTTGGTCTGGTGGTAAAAACATAAATTCATCTGTACTTGCGGATAAATTAAATTCTTACGGTTTACAAGGAGTAGAGTTTATAGCACTTAATAAAGGTCAAAGCGGAGGAGTAAAGCTTAAAATTACAAACTATCATACATTTAATCCGGCAAAGACAGGATACTATATAATGGCAACAGCCAATTTACAAAAAGCGTTGAATGTGAGTTTTTATGACAGCAAAGGCAGAGCTACTATGTTTTATAAGATAAGCGGTAATAAAGCCTTCGGCAATGCTATACTTGCAAAAAAATCAGCATATGAAATAGAACAGCTTTATAGAAAAAATGCAGATGAATTTAGAGAAAATACAAGAAAATATTATATATATGAATAGATTGTTAAAATAAATAATCAGGAGAAATAGAGTAATTCAATTAAATAATTGAAATATAAATATATATGCCAAGAGATTGTTATTGCGCAATACGATATTAAATATAAAAAATAAAATTTGTTTTTTATGGTAATAAATAAAGATATATAGACAGATTTTAAATATATAAATATATAAAACTGCTCATATTTATGATAAAATATAAATATTGAGTGGTTTTTTATTTAATTTGCAAAAATAAAAGAGGTGAATATGAGGATACTTCATAGCAGTGATTGGCATTTGGGCAAGACGTTGGATGGATATTCAAGAATAGAAGAGCAGGAGAAGTTTCTTGAGTTTTTTGTAGAAAAATCAAGAGAAATTCAGCCGGATATAATAATAATTGCAGGAGATATATTTGACACGTCCAATCCTTCAGCCGTTGCAGAAAAGATGTTTTATGATGTTTTAACCAATATTTCATCTAATACTTCCTCGCTTATAGTGATAATACCGGGAAATCATGACAGTCCGAAAAGACTTGCAAGTGCAAAACTTCTCGCAAGGACGCATGGAATCATAATATACGAAAATAATGATGATAAAATAGATATAGGTATGTACAAAAATACAGAGGTGTTGTCTTGTAATGATGGAGTTATAAAGGTAAAAGTAAACGGGAAAATTGCCAACATAATGGCACTTCCATATATAAGTGAAGCAAGATTGAATGAAAACGTGCAGGACTTGTTTGACAGTGAAGAAGAAAATGCAAGATCGTTTCAGACAAAATTTGAAGCCTTAGTTGGTAAAAAAGAAAAGTTTTTTAATACAGATGAGTATAATATAATAATAGCACATCTTTTTACCACAAGAGCAAGACTTAGTGAAGATGAGATAGGCTATTCAATAGGTGGAGCATATGCTGTAGATGCATCAGCATTTCCAAAATCGGCAGACTATATAGCTTTAGGGCATATACATAAAAAACAGTGTATATCGGGAGTTGATAAGAGAGCATATTACTGCGGTTCGCCAATACATTACAACAAAACGGAAGTAAAAACTGCAAAAAAGGTAATATTGCAAGTGGATATACAAGAGGATAAGAGCATAGATTTGACGGAAATAAATGTTCCTATATACAAAAAAATAGAAATATGGAATGCAGAAAGTATAGAAGACGCCATCAAAATAAGTGAAGAAAAAGCAGATGAAAGCTCATTTGTATACATCAATATAAAAACTGACAGAATAATAAGCAATGAAGAAATAAGACAGATAAAATCAAACAAAAAAGATATAATAGAGATACGTCCTATAATGAGCATAGAAAATATAATAAGCACTTCTGAAAATATGCTTGAAAAAAGCGAAATGGAAAAATTCACAGAGTTTTATAAAGAAAAAAACGGTGCTGAACCTACTAAAAATATAATAGATAGATATATGGATATTATAAGCTATGAAGATGAAGAAATAACTTAAAAAAATATAAATTTAGGAGAAATTATGAATTTAGAAAATAATTTTGATAAAGACAATGTATTTACAGGACTTTGCCTTATGACTACAAAAGAGTTTGAACTTAACCATATACTTTTAAATTTGAGACAACGCTGGGGAATAAAAGTAAATGCTGATATGGACGAATATGAAGAAAGTGAAAATTCGGTAACTTTTGCAATAGAAGATATGAATTGTTTTATAAATTTTATAGATTCCAAGATACCTGATGAAGAGATAACTCTAAAAGCGAGTTTTAATTATATGTTTGAAGACGGAGTACAAAGATGCAAGTCGCATAACAGCTATTTGGCAATAGGAGTTGTAGGCGGAGAAAATAGAGTAAAATCTGCGACTTTGTTTACAAAGATTGCTGATGCCTGTTTGCAACAATACAATATGATAGCCATTTATACACCGTATAATGTTATTGAGGCTGATGTTTTCATAGACGAAGCAAGCTATATAAAACGAGATTTTTTGCCGATAGAAAACTGGATTTATATAGGTTTTATCAAGAATGAAGGAGAAACTTTAAGTGCATATACTATAGGGATGAAGGCATTTTTAAAAGATGAGATGGAAATATTAAACTCATATGAAGAGCCTGAAACACTTAGAAACAGATTGCTTAATTTGGCATATTTTTTGATAGATAATGATACAGAGCTTTCAGAAGATGAAACTTTGACATTAAAAGAGATAGATAGTGACGGAAATGATGTTTCGCTTGAATTTAAAGTAAAATATGATAAAGCTGTAAACGGTGTAGGAAAAACTGTAAAAATAGAAAGACAAATTAAAAAATAGTGCATGATATAGAAACAGTGTTTATAAAAAATAATTTTTTTGAAATTTAAAGATTTTTGTTATATAATAGAAAAGATATTTTAGAAATATATATTTTTTTTAAAATATCTTTATCAAATACATAAAATGATAAAATGAATTTATAGCAAATTTAACTTATTGCAGGCATATTGTTTTTATAACTTATGTAATAATTTTTAACTTAAATTGTATATAAATATTATAAGCTATGACTTATATTTTTGGAGGGAATAATGGATAAGTACAATTTTAAAAAGATAGAGAAGAAATGGCAAGAAATTTGGGATAAAGAGGGGAGTTTTTATGCAGAAAAAGGTAGCGAAAAACCTAAATTTTATCCTTTAGTAGAGTTTCCGTATCCTTCAGGACAGGGACTTCACGTTGGACATCCACGTTCATATACTGCACTCGATATAGTTGCCAGAAAAAAGAGATTGGAAGGTTATAATGTGCTTTATCCTATAGGTTGGGACGCATTCGGACTACCGACTGAAAATTTTGCTATAAAGAATAAAGTCCATCCTAAAAAAGTTACAGAGGATAATATTGCAAATTTTAAAAGACAGTTGAAATCTTTGGGTATATCATTTGATTGGTCAAGAGAGATAAACACAACAGATCCTGATTATTATAAATGGACGCAATGGATATTTTTGAAACTATTTGAAAAAGGCTTGGCATATAAGAAAAAAATGCCTATAAACTGGTGTACATCTTGTAAGGTAGGACTTGCAAATGAAGAAGTAATAGGCGGAAAATGCGAAAGATGTGGCAGTGAAGTAATCAGAAAAGAAAAAAGCCAATGGATGTTAAAAATCACTGAATATGCCGACAGACTTATCAACGATTTGGATGAAGTTGATTTTATAGAAAGAGTCAAGACACAACAAATAAATTGGATAGGTCGTTCATATGGAATGGAAGTGGATTTTGAATTTGCAGATACAAAGCTCACTGTGTTTACTACAAGATGTGATACTATATTCGGTGCTACTTATATGGTGCTATCTCCTGAACATCCTATATTAGATGAATTTAAGGACAGAATAAAAAATTTTGCCGATATAAAAAATTATAGAGATGAGTCTGCCAAAAAATCAGATTTTGAAAGAACTGAAATGGTAAAAGAAAAGACAGGAGTAAAAATAGAAGGAATATCAGCTATAAACCCACTTACAAAAGAGGAAATACCTGTTTTTGTTTCAGATTATGTGCTTATGAGTTATGGTACAGGCGCAGTTATGGGTGTGCCGGCACATGATGAAAGAGACCATGATTTTGCAAAAAAATTTAATCTTCCTATAGTAGAGGTAATATCAGGCGGAGAAGATGTGAATGAAAAAGCGCATATAGATAAGAGCGATAATTCAAAGCTTGTAAACTCAGGAGTTTATTCAGGTCTTACAGTAAAAGAAGGTATTGAAAAAATAGGGGAATATATTGAAAAAGAAGGGCTTGGTCACAAAAAAGTAAACTTCAAACTTAGAGACTGGGTATTTTCAAGACAAAGATATTGGGGAGAGCCGATACCTATAATACATTGTGAGCACTGTGGTTATGTTCCTATGGATGAGAGTGAATTGCCACTGAGATTACCGGAAGTAGATAGTTATGAGCCTACAGATAACGGAGAATCTCCGCTTTCGAAACTTACAGATTGGGTAGAAACAACTTGTCCTAAATGCGGGGCAAAGGCTACAAGAGAAACAGATACTATGCCTCAGTGGGCAGGTTCATCATGGTATTTTTTAAGATATACAGATCCTCATAACGATAAAGCCTTTGCATCAAGAGATGCACTTGATTATTGGATGAACGTTGATTGGTACAACGGAGGTATGGAGCATACCACTTTGCACTTGTTGTATTCAAGATTTTGGCATAAATTCCTATATGATATAGGTGTAGTGAACACAAAAGAACCTTATGCAAAAAGAACTTCACATGGTATGATATTAGGTGAAGATGGACAAAAGATGTCTAAATCAAGAGGCAATGTAGTAAATCCTGATGAGATAGTAGAGACATATGGAGCTGATACGTTCAGAACATATGAGATGTTTATAGGCGATTTTGAGAAAAAAGCTCCTTGGTCATCACAAAATATCAAAGGAAGTTATAGATTTGTAGAAAGAATATGGAATATGCAAGAGCTTGTAAGCGAAGAGCCTTCAAGCAAAGAATTGCAAAAATCATTAAACAGAACAATAAAGAAAGTATCTGAAGATTATGAAAATTTAAAGGCAAATACAGCTATTGCTGCTATGATGGCATTTTTAAATGAAGTCTATGATGCAAAACGTATAAGCAAGGAAGATTACAATACATTGTTGATACTTGCAAATCCTGTAGCGCCTCATATCACTGAGGAGGCATGGCAAGTAATAAATGGAGAAAATTCAATGCTTAATAAGGCGAAATGGCCTGTATGCGATGAAAAAATGCTTTTAGAAGAAGAGATAGAAATGCCGGTACAAATAAACGGAAAAGTTAAAGGAACAGTAAAAATACCTGTAAATTGCACTAATGATGAAGCGATAAAAAAAGCAAAGGAAACAGATATTATAAAATCATTATTAGACGGAAAACAAATAGTAAAAGAGATATATGTGCCTAAAAAGATACTTAATATTGTGGTTAAATAGTAAAGTTTACAATAATGTTTTATAAAAGCAGATAGACGTAATTAATCTTATATATAAAATGACAGTTGATTGATTTTATTATAATATTTATCAAAAATTTAAATTAAAAAATATGAAAACAGTTTATAAAAATGGTTTATAAATATTATAACAGTTGAAATCAATCGGCTGCAAATTTAACAATTTGTGAGAAAGTGAGTATTATGAAAAGGAATATATTAAAGACAGCCTTGTGTGTTTTGGCAAGTGTTTCCACTATTTTCAGTAATAGTATAGCATTTGCAGACAATGATGGCGAAAAAAATGATACACCTGTAAATACAGTTTATGAAGATATAAAGCCTGATAAAGTGGAAACTGAATTTTCTAATGAAAATAATAATATTCAAGAAGGTATAGAGTCTAATCAAAAAAATGCTACTACTGAAAAGCAACTAAAAGAAGAAAGCTCTGAAAAAAAAGAGGATATGTCTCAAGCGGATAAACCTAAATTAGAGACAGTAAACAATTATTTTATAGGTACATTCAGGCTTTATGACGAACAAACAGGAAAAATTTATGATTTTCAAGCGAATAAAGCATTTACTTACGATTATAAGCAAAAATTTCCTCCTCTTAAAGTAGATGAGTGGAGTTTTGATGTATTTACAGCACAAATAGAGGATTATTTTACAAATAAGCATTTAAAAGAGATATTATATCCTCAAAAAATAGGAAATACAAATAAATATAAGATTATTACAAAAAAACTGGGCGAAAAGAAGATAGACAAAGCAAAATTTAAAAACGAGCTTATGAATAGGATAAGAATTGCAGATTATACTCCGTTAAAAGTACCGTTTATAAATAATGAACAAATAGACAGCAATATACTTAAAAACGAAGTTGTACTATTCTCAAGCTATACTACTAAGTATAATGCCTATGATACAGGAAGAACAAGCAATATTGTGTTGGCCGGAGAAGAAATAAACGGCACTAAATTGGCACCTAATGAACAATTCAAATATAATACGAGAATATCTCCTATATATCCTAATTTAAGAACAGCTAAAGTAATTTTAAATAATAAATTTGTAGAAGGAACGGGCGGAGGACTTTGCCAAGTATCTACTACGCTTTTCAATGCAACACTTGAAAGCGGTTTGCAAATAGATCATAGAAGATGCCATACGCTTCCGGTGCATTATGTACCTAGAGGCAGAGACGCTATGGTTTCAGATTATAATGATTTTGTATTTAGAAACAATTTTCCGCATGATATATATATAACTTATCAAAGAACTGCAAATGATGAGATAACATTTAATATATACGGTAACAGAGCGGATAAAAAAAATATAAAGATATGGACATCAGGTAGAGGACTCAGCTATGTTCTTTACAGAGCTATAGAAGGTAGTACGGTAGAGGAAAAATTCTATTCAAATTATCAAACTCCAAGCAACTAAGATATTAAATGCTTTTTAAATTAAGCTATGATTAAAGTTTTTTACGAGCAAAATTTTGGATACTTTTATAAATATCTGCTTTGCAGATATTTATAAAAAAGTGTTCAAGCAAAATATATTTGAGCCTTATATTAAAAATATATAGATTTAATTGGATAATAATTTTACTTAATTATTGGTTTCCAATTAGATTATTTATAGTTCTTTTAATATGCTTTTAATTTATATATGGAGATTTTAATATGAAAAAAGTTTTTTCAAATGTTGGTGAACAGATTAACATATTGAAAAGTAAAAATTTGACTATAAAAGACGAACAAAAAGCAGTGGAGATGCTCGTGCGCTCCAATTACTATGTTGTGATAAACGGATACAGAACCCCGTTTTTGCTTGATAGAAAATCGGGAGATAAGTCAAAATATATACCAGGTTCTGCATTTGAAGAGATATATTCTTTATATATGTTTGACAGATCTATTAGAATAATATTTCTGAAATATATACTTATAATGGAACAAAATTTAAAGTCTGCAATAAGCTATGAGTTTTCAAAAATCTATGGTTCTGAAAATTATCTGCATTACTCCAATTTTGCGTGTGAAGATGAAAAAAATACAAAAGAGATATTCTTTTTGATAGGTTCTTTGCACAATGCACTCAGCAAAGCTATAGGAAAAAACGAGTATATAACATACAATATAGAAAAATATAACAATGTCCCTTTTTGGATATTGGCGAATATACTTACTTTCGGAGGAATAATAAATTTCTACAAACTTATGAAAGATGAAGAAAAACAGTATATCGCAAGAAAATATTTCAGAGTAAAAGTCAATGAATTGGAAACTTATATGGAGCTTTTAAATGCATATAGAAATATATGTGCACATGACGAAAGATTGTATAATGTAAAAGCTACAAAGTTCTCTATTGCCCATAATGAATATCATACATATTTTGAAATAAATGACACTTCAGAAAATGGTAAAAAAGATGTATTTGCACTTTGCATAACACTATGTATGTTGCTTTCAAGAGAAGATAAGATGAAGATGATAAATGAACTTATTGCAGTATTTGAAGATCTGGATGAAAATATTGACAGCATACATATAACTAAAATATATAATATGATGGGATTTCCACATAATTGGAAAGAAATTAAAGATATAAATTTCTAAATTAATTAGGAGAAAGAATTGTCTGAAAAAAATAAAGCTGTGAAAACAGTAAGCTATATTATGATAATAACACTTGCAGGTAAAGTGTTGGCACTTTTAAGAGATATGATACTTGCAAGACAATATGGTAGCGGTGTTGAAGTAAGTGCGTTTTTGACGGCGAGCAGAATACCGAGAGTTTTGTTTGACGCTATATTTGCGTCTGCTATTACTTCGAGCTTTATACCAATATTTAACAGAGCCTTAAAAGAAAAAGGAAGAGATAAAGCATATGAATTTTCTGATGTTTTTATAAGTGTTGTCGGAATGTTCATGGTCTTACTTATGAGTTTATCAATGATTTTTGCAAAAGAAATAGCATATTTTTTTGCAGACGGTTTTGATGAAAAAACACATGAGCTTTGTATAAATCTGCTAAAAATATTACTACCTACAATGATATGCACAGGTATTGCATTTTCGTTTGTAGGTATATTGCAGTCTATGGACAGATTTTTGATACCGGCATCTATAAGTGTTGTATTTAATATTATAATAATTGTATATTATTTTACATTCGACAAAGTATTCGGTATATACGGTTTAGCTGTAACTTATCTTATAGGATGGATAATGCAGGTACTTATTCAAATACCGTCGCTAAAACAAATAGGATATAGATATCATTTCAAACCTTATTTGGATTATCCATATTTGAAAGAAACTCTCATATTAATGGGTCCGGTTATGATAAGCACATGGGTTCAACCGTTTAATATATTGATAAATGCAAAATATGCTTCAAGATTATACGAAGGTTCTGCGGTAGCTGCGATTGAATTTGCAAATAATCTTTATACGATGATAGCGAGTGTATTGGTATTGTCAATAATGAATTTCGTATTTCCACAATTGTCAAAACTCATAAATGATAAGAAGCAGGACGAATTTAACAAAACTGTCAGTACAACTATGGAAGCTACTATGTTTTTAATACTTCCGCTAATGGCAGGTGTTATGAGCTTGAGCAAAGAAGTAATAGGACTCATATATGGAGGCAATAGATTTGATGAATTTTCCGTAAATATTACTTCAAGTGCACTATTTTTCTTTTCAGTAGGTATGATAGGATATGCCATACAGACGATTTTATCGAGAGTGTATTTTGCAAAAGAAAATGGAAAAGTGCCTATGATAAGTGCAATAGTTGCAATAATTATCAACTATGTGTTTTGTGCTTTACTCATAAATAAATTTGAAGTAGGCGGCTTGGCGTTGTCATCATCAATATCAGTTACTATAAATGCGATTATGCTTATAATACCGTTGCAAATGGACAAAAATACCAAGCTTATAGACTTTGATTTTATAAAAGAGATATTGAAGATTGTGATATCTTCAGTTTTGATGTGTATAGTGATATTTTTAATAAAGAAAATACTGCCTGGAGGAAATATAGGTGCTTCTAAAAAAATTATAAATTTGGCAATATTGTTTGTTGCAGGAGTATTGACATATTTTCTTTCAGCATTTATTTTAAAAATAAAACAGGTGAGTTTTGTAAAAAATATTATAAAAAAGAGAAAAAATTCTTAAATTTAATATTTTATATTATTATCTAATTAAAAAGAGATATTTTAATATAATATTCAAATATGTTTTTTGTTACAAACCGAACACATTGTTAATATTAAAAGATATTTTAAGATAACTCTAAAATGTTTTGTGCTTTAGGAGTTTTTTATAAAAGTGTCAGCAATTTTGATTGCAAAACAATTTGAGCATATCTTAATTTTAAATGGATTTTAGTATTAAATCCTATAAATAAATTTATTATAAAATTTTTAAAGAGGTAATTGGATGAGGCTTAAAAAAATATATTTTGTTTATTTATTTTTGATGTGTATATGTCTACTCGGCTCGTTAAAAGTTGTGTATGAGCGTATAAACGTTGAAAGCAATTATAAAACATATGAAACCGTAATGGAGCTTAGAGATATAAAAAGCGTTGCATCTGTTGAAAACAGAGATTATTTAGATGTAGCAAGAGAATTTACGGATATAGGTGTAAATTCTATATGTGTTTTTGAGGATACTATAGATTCGCTTAAATTGAATGAAAATTTTAAGATATCTACAAGGTATGACGGTTTAGACTTGGAGATAAACGGTACAAAATATGGACTTGAATACATTAAAAAAGGTCTTGAGGAAACTGTAAAAGATGGCAGAAAAATATATTATAAGGACGAAGATACACTGATAATAGAAGGCAGATTATCTGATTTTGCATATAACAGCTCACAGATAATGAGAGATTTTACAGGTAAGAGAGTTGCACTTGAAAACAACAAGCAGTCGCTTATAGAATATACAGGATTGGGTTTTGTGGACAGTGAACTTCAAGAGTTGAAAGACAATAAATTTTCTATAAATTTAAGACCTGTATATATAGGTGCGATACAAGATGAAAAAAAATCAATAGATAGATATATTAACTTTGTAAAAAAATATTCCCCTAATCAAAGAATAGTTATATTCGGTGGAGAGGAGATATTAGGAGGAGAAGAAAATACCGATTATCTTGCTGAAAAGATGAAAGAAGCATCTTTGATACCAGTTGCAATAGAAACATCTGAGCAGGACGGAAATATAGACTTAAAAGGTTTGAGAGCTTTGACTCAAAAAATGGATTATCAGACAACGAGATTATTTTCAACTCTAACATATATACAAGACAGATATGACTATGGCATAGCAGGTCATAATCAAGGTCAAGAGATAATGAATTCATATTATAGAGCCATATCTGAAAGAAATATAAGAGTTATATATTTCAGAGCCTTCCATTACAAAGGAGGCCATCTCATAACAGATATGAGTATATATAAACAAAGGTTCGAAGAATTAAATTCAAGACTTGATAAATTTTATGGCATAACACCTATAACATCAGACAGCTATGTAAAAACTATGGATAGATTTTTGACATCTAAATATATGAAATTATTAGCTACAGTTGCAATAATGGTAAGTGCCCTTATAATATTTGACAATATATTTAAAAATACACAAAACATTCAACTCGTATTACTTGTACTTGGAGTGATAGGCTCAGCAGGAATATATAAATTTAATATAAAGCTTGCGACATTTAATACATTTATGGCATTGCTCGGTACAATATCATTTGCTACACTTTCTATTGTATATTTACTAAGAGCTACAAAAAAATTTGAAGAAAATAAATCTTTAGAAAATACAAATATTTATAAACTATTTTTATTTGGAACTGTAGAATTGTTGAAATGTATAATGATTTCACTGATAGGAGTTACATTCATAGTGACTTTGTACGGAGATAGTGTATATATGCTTGAATTCAGTAAATTTTCAGGTGTAAAAATATCACAGATGTTACCACTTTTGATAGTGCCGTTTGCATATTTGAGCATAATAGGACTTGGAAAATATTTTGATAAAAACAGGTCACTTAAAGAACAAGTTGTAGAAACACTCCAAAAAAATGTAAAGGTATGGCAAGTGGTGTTGCTTTTTGCTATGCTTGGCGTACTCGGACTTATGTTGCTTAGAAGTGGACATACATCAAATGTTGATCCTTCGTCATCTGAAATACTTATGAGAAATATATTTGAATATATATTTCCTGCAAGACCGAGAAACAAAGCTATATTTTTGGGTTATCCGTCACTGATATTACTCATAATGTTAGCATCTAAGAAAAAATTCAGAGATACTTATATACTTTTTGCATTGGCAGCTACTATTGGACAAGCGGATATATTAAATACATTTTCACATATAAGAACACCGTTTCTTGTGTCGCTTTCAAGAGTAGGGGTAGAATATGCGGTAAGTTTTGTAATAACATTTGTAATAGTAGTGCTTATAGATATAATATGTAAAATAATCCAAAGAGGTAAGAGGGCAAATGCATAAAATATTGCTATCAGGCTATTACGGATACAATAATGCAGGCGATGAAGCCATATTAAAATCCATAATAGCCAATATAAAGAAAATAGATAAAAATGCAGATATAACTGTGTTATCGGATAATATAGAATTTACAAAAGAAAAATATAATATAAATGCTGTAAAAAGATTTAATCCACTTCATATACTAAAAGCATTATTAAAATGCGATATACTTATAAGTGGAGGAGGCACACTTTTTCAAGATAAGACAAGTACACGCTCACTCATATATTATACAAGCATAATAAATATTGCAAAATTATTCGGTAAAAAAGTTATGATATATGCAAACGGAATCGGACCGCTAAAAAAACAGAGCAATATAAAAAGAGTGAAAAAATCAATAGAAAAATCTGATATTATAACCCTTCGAGATATAGAAGCGTTGGAAACTATAAAATCAATGAAAGTTGAAAATAAAAATATATTTTTAACGACAGACCCTGTATTCTCGCTCAAACCTGATGATAATACACAAGCATTGTTAAAAGAAAACAACATACCTTGCGATAAAGAATTTGTTGTAATATCAGTACGGTCATGGGATAAGCAAGGAGAATTTACAACAATATTTGCAAAAGCCTGTGATTATATAATAGAAAAATATGATAAAAATATAATATTTTTTGCACTCCAATATCCACATGATTTGAAATCTACACATATAATAAAACAGAAGATGAAAAACAACTCATATATAATACAAGATATAACACCTATGCAGATGATGGGTATAATGCAAAAAGCGACATATGTGATAAGCATGAGACTTCACGGACTTATATTTGCATCGAGTGTATGTACACCGGTGCTTGGTTTCAGTTATGATCCTAAGATAGATAATCTTTTAAATCAGATAGATATGCCGGTGTGCAGCAAAATAGAAGATATGAGCATTGAAGATATGAAAAAATCTGTTGACGATATGGAGATAAATATACAATCATACAGAAAAAAACTCGAAAGTAAAATTGAGAAAATAAAGGAAATGGCAAAGAAAAACTTTGATTATATGAAATTAATCATAGAAAAATAAATTTTAAATTAAGATGTGCAAAAATATATAATGTTTAGTGAGAAAATTATGCAAAACAGAAGCGGAAACATAGATTTTATAAAAGCAGTAGCAATAATATTTGTTATAGGTATTCATTCTACAGCGTCAGCGCTTTATGACTATACTTTTGCAAGCAGGAGTTGGGGTATAGCGGTGTTTTACAGAAGTATTGTAGCACCTGCCGTACCGCTATTTTTTATGTGTAGCGGAGCACTGCTGTTTAATAAGAGTAAAGTTATAAAAATAGAAGATATTTTCAAAAAATATATTGTACGGATGATAACGGCATTATTTTTTTGGGCAAGCATATATGAAAGTATGTATATAATCTATAGACGTGTGCAAACAGGAGTTTTTGAACTTGAAGCCATAAAAAATGCCATAAAAAATATAATTTATTTCAATCATAATTATCAGTTATATTATATTTATATAATGGTATTATTTTATATTTTTACACCTATAGTAAAGATATTTATAAACAATGCAAAACAATCGGAAATAAAATATTTTTTGATAGTTTGGGTGGCTCTCGGCATAGTGTTGCCGACATTTATAGGGCTTGACGCTCAAGGAAAATTCAACAATCTTACTCAATATATAGCAATGCATCTCGGATATGCGTCAATAGGCTATGGAGTACTTGGATATTATATAAACACAAATATAAGAAAAACCAAGCATTATTTTATAGTCTTGTTTATAGGTTTTATAATAAGTTTTGGAGCAACATATTTTTTATGCCTGCTTAAAAATGATATAAATATAGTATTTTGGGGAGGTATGTCTATAGGAGTAATGCTTATGGCATACGGTTTTTTCGGATTTGTTGTGAGTACGGATTTAAAAATATATTCATCAAAAATCGTAGAAAATATATCTAAAGCGTCATTTTGCATATTTTTAGTACATGACATATTTTTAAAGATATTATTTTATAAAAATATAAACATAGTTAATTATCCCGATATAATAAATGTACCTATCTTTATATTGATAGTATTTATTCCGAGCTATATAATATATGAGATTTTAAAACGCATAAAATATATAAATAAATATTTGATATGATTATAAAATATATAAATTATTTAAAAACACTTGAAAAAATTTTTGGAAAGTGATATTATAAATTGTTGTAATTTTAGAAAATTACACTTTCTGTTCTTTACAAGTTAAAGAACCAATAGTCCGAGGGAGGTGAATATCAATGAAAAAATATGAATTAGTTTATATTTTAAGAACTGACACAGATGATGAAACTAAGCAAAAAATCCAAGACAAGCTAAAAGGTATCATCGACACAAACGGAGAAGTTGAAGCTGTTGATGTATGGGGTAACAGAAAACTTGCTTACCAAATACAAAAATTGAGCGACGGCTATTACGTTTTAGTTAAGTTCAATGCGGGAGCAGAAGTTCCTAAAGAACTTGACAGAAATCTTAAAATAATGGATCAAGTAATCCGCCATATGATTATCAACATTACTGATAATAAATAGGAGGAAGATATGAATACCGTTATAATGATTGGAAGATTGACAAGAGATCCTGAGCTTAGGTATATTGCATCTACAGGTAATGCCGTAACGAGATTTTCTATAGCTGTTGACAGAGCATTTGCCGCAAAAGACGCTGAAGTTACTGCTGATTTTTTCAACATAGTTGTATGGGGAAAAAGAGCGGAGACTTGTGCCAATTATCTTGCAAAAGGTAGAATGGTTGCAGTAAGAGGCAGATTGCAAAACAATAACTATACAGATAAAAACGGAGTTAAGCAATACTCAGTAGAGATAATTGCAGAAGATGTACAATTCATAGATTGGGGAGATAAAAAAACTCAAACATCTTCCAACAATTCTATGTCATCAGGAAATCAAGCTGCTCAATCACAAAAAGAAGATGAATTTATGCCTGAAGGCCTTGATGAAGAAGGCTACAGAGCATTGTCAGATGATGAAGTACCATTTTAGCAAAAGATTTGGAGGTGTAAGAAATGGCTAACCAAAAACAAGCAAATGCTAACAACAATGCCAACTTTAGAAAAAGAAGAAAAAAAGTTGACCCTTTTGTTGGAGATAAAATAAATCAAATAGATTATAAAGATGTTGCTCTACTTAAGAAATTTATATCTGAAAGAGGAAAAATCCTTCCAAGAAGAGTGACAGGAACATCAGCTAAGGCACAAAGAAAACTTACAAATGCTATAAAAAGAGCAAGAATAATAGCGTTGTTGCCTTACACAGTAGAATAAGATAAAATTAAAAGGACTGTAGATACAGTCCTTTTTTTGTGTATTTTTATTTACCTTGTAATGCGGCTTGAATTTCATAGTAATACCATGAAGATTTTTTTAAGTCTGAAAATGTGTATTCTTTTTTTATAACGGATTTAGTTCTTCCTGTTAATTTGTTCAATGTGGCTATTAATTCGGCTCTTGTAATTTCTTTTTCAGGTTTAAATGAGCCGTCAGGGTATCCGCTCATGATATGATTAGAAGTCACAATTTTTACAGGATCTTCGTATTTAGTGTCTTGCGTATCGATAAATACAAATCTGTTGTCGGCTTCACCTTCATATAAAGCTGATAATGCCATCGCAACTTCACCTCTTGTAATTTTTTTCTTCGGATTGAATGAACCGGGATAATCTTCATTAATTATTCCTGCACTTACCAATTTGGATACAGCCTCATATGACCATGATGATTTTTTTAAACGAGAAGAATTAAAAGATGATACGTCTATATTTGCAGTGTAGTTCTTATTTAGTAATTTATACAACATGGATGCAAATTCTTCACCTGTGACAGCAGCATTCGGTCTTACAGTTCCGTTAGGATATCCTTTTATAATTGCTACACTATTGCTTTCAGGTCCAATGATATATTCATCTGATGTATCCTGATTTTTAGAAACTTGTGTATTTTCAGTTGTGTTCTCTTCGTCGGATGGAGGAAGATACTCCTTATAACTCTTTTTGATATAGATGTCATTGTTATTATTGTTATTGTTATTGTTATTGTTGTTATTGTTATTGTTATTGTTATTGTTGTTATTGTTATTGTTATTGTTGTTATTGTTATTGTTATTGTTGTTATTGTTGTTGTTATTATTGTTATTGTTGTTTTGGTTCAATTTTTGATTTTTTTCATACAGGATTATTCCCATACCTCTTCTACTCTTATTGAATGTGACTGTAGCTGAGGAAGGCTCGAATCCTACATGAGTCATGGTAGTTACATCTTTTACATAGTCATTAAGATTTAGAGTTTCACCATCATAACCTTGTATAGTTTGCGATGCAAGCACATCGTGTCCTGCTACGCTCCTGTAGTAGATGTAGATATATGAGTCTTTCTTTCCGTTATTTTGCGGAGGAGGCGTAGGATCAGGTTTCGGATCAGGTGTAGGTTCCGGTGGAGGAGTAGGTTCCGGTGGAGGCGCAGGCTCATTTTTCTTATAATATATAGTTACGCTTAAAAAACTTCCCGGACTATATTGGCTGGGATTAATAAATTGGCTCGGTGAATAAGATTCAACCGTATAACCGTCTCTGTTTCTTACATATCTGCTCAGATCAACATTAGTATCATTGATGCTTAATGTGTCATCGGAAAAATCTCTATCATCATTACCGTATCTGTGCTCAATACCCATAGATAGGGTAGTGAAATCCATATAAGCGTGTGATGAACGAAATAAGACAAAAAAGAATGTTATAAAAAATATTATAATACAAGTCAACAAATATTTTGATTTTTTGAATGTCATATAAATTCTCCTTTCTGCTTAGAATTAATACAAAAATAATCGTTTGCCTATATAATCTGATTATAATTGAATATGTTTTTTTTGTCAATGATATAAAAATTTAATAAAAAACAGGTAATATTACAGATGTAATTAAAAAAAAAATGATTATAATGGTATTGTAAACGTATAACTTTTATTTATAATTAATACAAAAAACAATATGAAAAAATATTTATTTGGTGCTTAAAATGCAGTTAATAAATATAAAAATGCCTATAAGTTTTAGATTTGTTTAATGTTACTATAGTTTTATTGTGTTTGCGTTATTTAAGTTTTTACATATGTTAATAAATCATAGGGGGGAAATGTTATGGGATTAATAAAAGCAGGTCTTGGAGCATTAGGCGGAACAATGGCTGACCAATGGAAAGAATTTTTTTATTGTGATTCTATTCCAAATGATGTATTGGTTGTTAAAGGTCAAAAACGCATAGGAGGACGTTCGTCCAATAAAAAGGGAAGCGATAATATAATTTCACAAGGTTCAGGTATTGCGGTAGCTGACGGACAGTGCATGATGATAGTTGAACAAGGCAAGGTAGTGGAATTTTGTGCAGAGCCTGGAGAATTTACTTTTGATTCATCAACAGAACCGTCAATATTTAACGGTTCTTTTAGCGAAGGAATTAAGAAGACTTTTGAAACAGTAGGCAAAAGGTTTGCTTACGGTGGAGATACAGGAAAAGATCAAAGAGTATATTATTTCAATATGAAAGAATTACTTGATAATAAATTTGGAACACAAAATCCTGTGCCTTTTAGAGTAGTTGATAGAAATATAGGGCTTGATGTGGATATATCTGTAAGATGTAACGGAGTATATTCATATAAGATAACAAACCCTATGTTGTTTTATGCCAATGTTTGCGGAAATGTAGAAAATCAATATGACAGAAGTGAGATTGACGGTCAGTTGAAGAGTGAATTTTTAAATGCTTTACAACCTTCTTTTGCAAAAATATCTGAGATGGGAATAAGATATAGTGCTCTTCCGGGTCACACTATGGAATTATCTGATGCTATGAACGAAATACTGACACCAAAATGGTCAGAACTACGAGGTATATCAATAGTATCAGTAGGTATAAATTCTATAACGGCTCCAAAAGAAGATGAGGATATGATTAAGCAGTTGCAAAGAACAGCTGTTATGAGAGATCCTAATATGGCGGCGGCAACACTTGTAGGAGCTCAATCAGATGCTATGAGAGCAGCCGCATCAAATGAAGGTGGAGCTATGATGGGCTTTATGGGCATGGGTATGGCACAACAAGCAGGAGGAATGAATGCACAAAATTTATTCCAAATGGGACAACAGCAACAAATGCAACAGCAACAAATGCAACAGCAACAAATGCAACAACAACCGCAAGTACAACCGCAAGCTCAGCCATCTCAAAACACTTGGACTTGTTCATGCGGAACAGTAAATACAGGCAAGTTTTGTGTAGAATGTGCATCGCCTAAGCCACAAGCAAACCCTGATGGTTGGACTTGCTCTTGTGGAGCGGTAAATAAGGGGAAATTCTGCGCAGAGTGTGGCAAGCCGAAACCTGCCGGAGCACCTTTATATAAATGTGATAAATGCGGTTGGGAGCCTGAAGATCCGACAAAACCTCCAAAATTCTGTCCTGAGTGTGGAGATGTGTTTGATGACAATGATATAAAAAGATAAAGACTTATTTAATAAAAAGATATAGTAGATTGATATAAATATAATTTTTTTAAAATCAATCTACTATAGATTTTTTAAAATTCAGCATAAATAATTATATAATTTTTTTTATCCTAATTCTATGCTATTATCTAATTAAACATACATATAATGAAAATACTGAATGTAATGTATGTTATTAAGGAATATTTGGCTACGATAGCATTAGCAATTCTTTTAATCAAACACACTCAAATTCATTTTATATATTTTAGTGTTATATGTTATTTTAAATAGGTCTTAGTATGGAATCAGTTAATAAAAAGGTGGTGTAAAATGAGTGATTTAATGGATTTTAAATGTCCTTGTTGCGGAGGAGCTATAGAGTTTAACAGTTCAAGTCAAAATATGAAATGTCCGTTTTGTGATTCCGAATTTGATATAGAAACTATTAAAAGTATGGAGTCTGCTGAGAATACACAGGAGAACATAGACTGGAGTACTGATTTTAATGAGTGGTCAAATGAAGAAGCGGGCGGTATGTCGGTGTATTCGTGTGAGTCTTGTGGAGGAGAAGTTATATCGGACTCTACCACATCAGCAACACAATGTCCTTATTGTGGTAGCAATATAGTTATGAAAGGACAATTTTCAGGTGATTTACGTCCTGATTATATAATTCCGTTCAAGATAGATAAAAATGCTGCAAAAGAAGCATTAAAAGGTCATTTAAAAGGAAAAAGATTTTTACCTAAAACTTTTAAAGATGAGAATCATATAGATAAGATAGAGGGTGCATATGTTCCATTTTGGTTATTTAATTGTAAAGCTGATGCTGATGTAAAATACAAAGCGGAAGATATAAGAACTTGGAGTGATTCAGATTATGAATATACAGAAGTAACTACATATCTTGTAAATAGAGCCGGAAGCGTAAATTTTGAAAGAATACCGGTAGACGGAGCTACAAAGATGCCTGACGATTTGATGGAATCAATAGAGCCTTATAAATTTGATGATGCGGTAGATTTTCAAACAGCATATTTGGCAGGATATGTTTCAGAAAGATACGATGTAGATGCAGATCAAAGTATTGAAAGAGCAAATGTGAGAGTAAAAGAAAGCGTGGAAGAAACTTTTAAAAATACAGTTACTGGACATGATAGAGTCTATGTATCAAGCAGTGTAGTAAATTTGGAAGACTCAAGCGTGAATTATGCACTATATCCTGTATGGCTGTTGCATACAACATGGAAAGAACAAAAATATACATTTGCTATGAACGGTCAAACAGGAAAGTTTGTCGGTGATTTACCTTTAGATAAATCAGCTTATTTCCGCTGGTTTAGTATTATAGGTGTTATATTGTCTACGATAATATGTGCAGGAATAACACTATTACATTAGGAGGTGACCGATATGAAAAATATTAAAATATTTATATGTGCAATTTTACTTTCACTTTCATCTGTTCTACCAGTATTTGCGCTGCCCGACTCAAAATCTTATGAAAACGGTATATTTGTAATAGATGAACTTGATCAGTTCAGTGATGAAGAAAAGCTCGAATTGAATGAGTATGCAAAGTATATTTCAGATAATTTGGGAATAGATATAGTATACATACAAACAGTGGATTGTGATGGAATGCCGATAGAAGAATATGCCAAAAAAGCCTTGGAGCAAGGGGGTTGGCTTGAACCTACTATAGTGCTTGTATATGAAGCTGAAGAAAATCTGTATATAGAATATATGACAGAGTCTCTAAGAGAAATATATGACGAGGATTATATAGAAAAGCTATGGGGAGAAATGGTTAAAGTTGAAGGCGAAACTTTTGCGAATCCTGTAAAATACTATATGACATCAGTTGCCCAAAAATATGATGAAACATATAATAACGGAGATTTTGTTGATTATTTGAGCATCGATGATAAAGCTAATAAAATAGAAAATGATGAAGAAATAACTTTATTGGAAGATAATGCAAATTTGATACCTGATGATAAAGAGTCTGATTTACTCAAAAAAGCTGAAGATATAAGTAAAAAATACAATATAGACGTTGTAATAGCGACAGTTGATTCCTTAAATGGGCAAAGTATAGAAGAATTTGCAGATAAATTTTATAAAGACCGTGAATATAATAAAGATGGTATAATGTTGCTTTTAAGTGATGAAGACAGAGATTATAGATTTTACGAATCAGGCAAGATTTACAAAGCATTCACTACATATTGGGAAGATTATATATTGACTGATGTTTTGGCGCAACTTAAAGAAAACAAATATGCAGAGGCATTTAATATATATCTTGACAAAACGCAGGAAGTAGTTTCTCAGATAAAAGAAGACGGTACTTTGCCGAAACCTCCTATAAATCCTTTATTATATGTAGGTGGAGTAGCGGGAGGATTTCTAATAGCGTTCATAATAGTCTCAATAGGAAAAAGCTCATTAAAATCAGTTGCATTCAACAGAACAGCCAACAATTATCTTAAAGAAGGAAGCTTAAATCTTAGAAACAGTAGCGAATCTTTCTTATACAGAAATGTTACAAGAAGAGAAAAACCTAAGCCTAAAGAAAACAGTAGCAGTGATAGTAGAAGTAGTGGTAGCAGTGGTGGACGATCCGGAAAATATTAAAATAAGTTTATAATATTAAATAACAAATTTAGGCTTTATAAAAAAGAAAGAAAAAAATAAAAAACTGAGTAATTTTATTAAATTAAAAGTTTTATAAAAATATAGGGAGGATTTTAGGATGAAAAAGAAAATACTTGCATTATTAATGGCTGGTTTAATGGGATTGACAATGGTAGCTTGTGGTGGAGGCTCAACCGGAGGAAATAGTGGAATTGAACAAAAAAAGGCTAAAGATGTTGAATTTGGAGAGAAAATAGAAACTGAAGATTTTACAGTGGATATTGTTAAGGATTGGAAGGCAGAAAAAGAAGATGAAGAAGGAGGAGGAAACTCAGTAAACGCAGATTTTATAAATGACGATGTTTTTGCATCTGTTAGTTTTTTAATATCTACTGAAAATGTAACACAAGAAGAGATGGACAAAGAAGTAAGAGAAATGATGAAAGCAGAAGGAGAGGAAGAACCTAAAGAAGTAGAACCTATCACAATAGATGGAGTAAAACTTAAAGGTCTTGAAATGACTGAAGCGGATTCTGAATTTTCTGAAACAATGAAAAGTATGATATACTATGGTTTTGCTAAAGAAAAACCTTTTGCTATAATTATTGTTGACGGAAATGACGGAAAAGAAAACTCTAAAATTGCTGAAATATGGTCAATGGTAGATACAATAAAATTCAAATAAACATAAATTAATCAAATAATAAAACTGATTAGATTATAGATAAACTGAAAGAGGCGTAATCGCCTCTTTTTATATATTATGGATTTTAGCTAATTGATAATATTAATTTATAAATATTGAAATTTGCTAATTCATATGTTAGACTATTCGTATATAGTAAAAAATATAAAAGAAGGTGTATCTATGAAAAAATTGGCTATATTAGCAGGACTTTTAGCTCTTTCAATTATGACACCGATAGCATATTGTGAGCAGACACTTACACAGGAAGAAAAAGACATACTCTCTTACGGAAGAAGAGAAGGTTTATATTTTGATGGAGAATATAATTCAAGAAATAGAGAGTATTATAGATATTACGATGATAATGACAACTATACGACATATTATGACAATGGCAGAAGATATTATGTAAAAGAATACACATATATGGACAGAGACGATAAAAAGCACTATGTTCGTATAAGATATTATTATGGTGTAAATGATGAAAAAGTATATGATATAGAAGATTATTATTACAACAGTTACGGTGAAAAAAGATACGTTAAAAACGACACTAATCTTCGCAATTACAACTTATCATCGGATATTTTTTCTCAAGAAAGTTATAATACAAAGACAGTAGACGGCAAAAGGCATTATATATATGAAGACACATATAGACATAATGACATAAAACACTATGTCACAATAGACTATTATTACAAAGACAGTGATAAAATATATACAATTAAAGATTATTATTATGACAAAGACTCAGACAAAAGATATATTGTAGATGTAGACGAAAAAAAACTCGATGACAGTGACCTTAAATATTATTTGGAATACTATTTAAAGAGTGATGAGTATAAAGATAGGGAAAAATATTACGGTACTTCGAGAAACAGGAGAGATTACGGATATTACTACGATAAAAACGGAAGAAAGATATATTATGATGACGAGTATAGAAACAGACGCTATTATGACGATTTTAAATATACAAATGAAGAAGACTATCTTTGGAAATTAAATCATATGTCGCAAGTAAGAGCAAAATATAAAAACGGTCAAAAATATTTTAGAGATGACAAGATATATGAGTATGAATATGAGTACAATAAAGACTATATAAAGTATAACTCAATAGCTAATTTACTACCGTCAAAACTGCCCCCAAATTTAAACAGTTGGCCTAAAAAAGCGAATCTGACATCAAAAAAACGTGATTTTGTAGATGACTTGGCAAGACAGATAGAATTTGAGCGTAGCTATATGGGAAGAAATTATTTTAACCAAAACGTAGCTGACAACTTGTTGAAAAAATATTTTCCAAAAGCATATGAAGACACTTCCAATTCAAAAGGAAGACTTGAGGCATTTTTGTATTATTTCGGCTTTGCAGACGCATTTTATGATAAGTACAACGATACAAGAGATATGAGAGGATTTTTATACAATTATGCAGAGCCTATGTTTTCATTATATAGGAATTTTGAGAGCGGATATTATACATCAAAAGAGATAAATGATATGATGAACGGCGATGCAAAAACCAAGGAACAGTCTCAAAATACACTAAGACAAAAATCTCCGACTCAAACGCAGTTAGATGAGAAAGCATACTTTGAAGAAAAAAATAAAAAAATTCAGCAAGAAAGATAATATTATATTGACATAAAATAATTAGAAGCATATAATTTACTAAAATTATTTTGAATAATATATTTAAAAATTGAGCTTTCGCCCAAAAGCGAAGGCTTTGTATTTATATAAAAGAATTTAAGGAGAAAAATAAATGCAACTTAATAAATTTAAAAGAGTGCTTGTGGCAAACCGAGGAGAAATAGCTATAAGAATATTTAGAGCTTGTAAAGAACTTGGTATAAGGACTGTTGCGGTTTATTCTGCTCAGGATAAAACATCACTTTTCAGAACAAAATCAGATGAATCATATCAGATAGGTAAGAATAAAACTCCTGTAGACGCATATTTGTCTATGGATGAAATAATTAAATTAGCTAAGAAAAAAAATGTAGATGCAATACATCCGGGTTACGGTTTTTTGTCAGAAAATGCTGAATTTGCAAAAAAATGCGAAGAAAACGGCATTACTTTCATAGGACCTACATCAGAAATGATAAACGCTGTTGGAGATAAAATACGTTCCAAAATAGTAGCAAAAGAGGCAAACGTACCGACTATACCGGGAGTGGAGCAAGCCATAAAATCTGAACAGGAAGCTATGGAATTTGCAAAATCATGCGGATATCCGATAATGCTGAAAGCATCAGCAGGTGGTGGCGGACGTGGTATGAGGATAGTAAACAGCGAAGAAGAACTCATACGAAACTTCAACGAAGCACGTTCAGAAGCAAAAAAAGCATTCGGAATAGATGATATTTTTATAGAAAAATATATAGACTCTCCAAAGCATATAGAAGTGCAAATATTGGGAGATAAATATGGAAATATAGTGCATTTATTTGAGAGAGATTGCTCAATTCAAAGAAGGCATCAAAAATTGATAGAATTTTGTCCATCTATATCACTTACTGAGGAAAAAAGACAGCAGATATGTGAGGATGCAGTGAAACTCGCAAGACATGTAGGATATATAAATGCAGGTACAGTAGAGTTTCTTGTGGACAAAGATATGAACCATTATTTCATAGAAGTAAATCCGAGAATACAGGTGGAACATACTGTTACAGAAGAAATAACAGGATATGACATAGTGCAAAGCCAAATATTGATAGCACAAGGCTATCCGTTAAATTCGTCTGAAATAGGTATAAATTCTCAAGCAGATATAATTCCAAGAGGATATGCAATACAATGCAGAATAACAACAGAAGACCCCGCAAACGGATTTGCCCCTGATACCGGAAGATTGGATGTATATAGATCAGGTTCAGGAGCAGGTATAAGACTTGACGGAGGTAACGGATTTACAGGTTCAATAATATCTCCATATTATGATTCACTTCTTGTAAAACTTACATCGCATTCAAGAACTTTTGAAGACGCTATAAGAAAATCAAAACGTTCAATCGGAGAGCTTAAAATATCCGGGGTAAAAACAAATGCGGCATTTTTGATAAATGTATTAAATACTGAAGAATTTAGAAAAGGTGAATGTACAACATCATTTATAAAAGATAATCCTTCACTTTTTGAAATAACTACAAAAGGTGACAAAGAATTAAAAGTATTGAGCTATATAGGTGAAAAAATTGTAAATGAAACAAAAGGCGTGAAAAAAGATTTTGATGCGCTCTCAATTTCAAAACCGAGATTGCCACAGGATTTGTCAGGTACAAAGCAAATTTTGGACAGCAAAGGTGTAGACGGACTTATAAAGTGGATACATGAGCAAGATAAGTTATTGATTACAGATACAACTATGAGAGATGCTCATCAATCATTGATTGCAACAAGAGTAAGAACTATAGATATGATAAAAGCGGCAAAAGCCACAGCTTTATACGGTAAAGATTTTTTCTCTTTGGAGATGTGGGGAGGAGCAACATTTGATGTCGCATATAGATTTTTAAAAGAGTCACCTTGGAAAAGACTTACAGAGCTAAGACGCAGAATACCAAACATACTTTTCCAAATGTTGTTTAGAGGATCAAATGCGGTAGGATATAAAAATTATTCTGATAATGTTATAAAAGAATTCATAAAACAATCTGCTGACAGCGGAATAGATATATTCAGGATATTTGACTCGCTTAACTGGCTTGAGGCTATAAAACCGTCAATAGATGCGGTAAAAAATGTAGGTAAAGTGGCAGAAGGTACTATGTGCTACACAGGAGATATATTGGATGAGACAAGAGATAAATATACTCTCAAATATTATGTAGACCTTGCAAAAGATATAGAAAAATCAGGTGCTGATATACTCGGTATCAAAGATATGTCCGCACTTCTAAAACCATATGCAGCATTTAAACTTATAAAGGCATTAAAAGAAGAAGTATCAATACCTATACATCTTCACACACATGATACATCAGGTAACGGAGTTGCCACAGTTATAATGGCGGCTCAAGCAGGTGTTGATATAATAGATGCAGCTATAAGCTCTATGTCAGGTCTTACATCACAACCTTCAATGAACTCTATAATTGCAGCCTTAGAGCATACTGACAGAAACACAAAGATAGATTTGGATAATTTAGAAAAAATATCGAGCTATTGGGCATCATTAAGACCTATATACGAGCATTTCGAGTCTGATTTGAAATCTGGTACAACAGAAATATACAAATATGAGATACCGGGAGGACAATATTCAAATCTTAAACCTCAAGTGGATAGTTTCGGATTATCTGATAAATTCGGTGAAGTTAAGACCATGTATAAAGAAGTCAATGAAATGTTGGGTGATATAGTAAAAGTAACTCCGTCATCAAAAATGGTAGGAGATATGGCAATATTTATGGTGCAAAATTCACTTACAAAAGAAAATATCTATGAAAAAGGCAAAAATTTGACTTTTCCTGATTCTGTAGTAACTTATTTTTCAGGTATGATGGGACAACCTGAAGGCGGATTTCCAAAAGACTTGCAAAAATTGGTATTAAAAGATGAAAAACCTATAACTGTAAGACCTGGAACATTGCTTGAAGATGAAGACTTTGATAAAATATCAGAATATCTTGAAAAAAAATACAACTATAAACCTACGATAAAAGAATGTTTGAGTTATGCTCTTTATCCTAAAGTATATGAAGATTACAGAAAAACATTAATTGAATACGGAGAGCTTTCATATATGTCAAGTGATGTTTTCTTCCACGGTATAAGAGAGGGAGAAACTTGTGAAGTAGAAATAGCAGATGGAAAGATACTTATAATAACGCTGCTTGAAATAGGAAAACTTGACAAGGAAGGTAATGTAAGATTGTCTTTTGAAGTAAACGGCAATAGAAGAGATATAAAAATAGCAGATAAGAACTTTGCAAAAAAACAAGACGAGTTAAATATTACAAAATTTGCAAATCCGAATGATGATATGGAAATAGGTGCATCAATACCGGGGAATATATTAAAAGTTTATGTAAAAGAAAATGATAAGGTTACAGCAGGTCAAAGCTTGATATTGGTAGAGGCTATGAAAATGGAGACAAATATAGTTGCAAAAGAGAGCGGAATTGTAGAAGAAGTGCTCATAAATGCAGGACAACAGGTAAAAGCAGGAGAATTGTTGATAAGATTAAAAAAATAAAGTGTATAAAAGCAGAATGTCTATTGCCGGCTAATTTAATGCTCAGCAATAGACATTCTTTTTGTATGATTCAAACTTTAGGAGTTTGTAATATGGCTTTATTTATACAGTTATTTAATTCACTATTAATAAATGGTTTAGTATCATACTAATTTTTTTAACAACTCTTGATCAGGGGAGTCGATTATTGTACTTTCAAATAGCAATCCGTTTTCTACGCCAGCTCTTTTACCTACTTTTATAGCCTCTTGTATTGCACTCACATCTCCTGTCAAAGTAACAAATGATTTTCCTCCTATGGCAATGCCCAATCTTAATTCAACAATATCTACGTTTGCAGATTTTACTGCAAAATCTGCTGATAAGATGGATGAGGTTATTGAGAAAAATTCAAGTACGCCTATTGCTTTGAATTTTTCTACGCTTGATACACCTGTTATAGCTTTTACTACTTGCGTATGTATATTCGGTATCACCAAACTGTCGACTAAGTACGCTTTTGCAAGTGATTTACCAATATCAATTGAATTTTTTACAGACTCTACGTCACCATGTATTATTGTGAGGTATTTTCCGGGACAGATAGGTCGTGATTCCAATAAAGTTACTGTTGATGCTTTTAACATAGCATCTGCCACTGTTATGCCCTTGGCTATACTGTTAAGTTCTATTATTCCTATTGCATTTATCATTATATCACCTTCTTAATTGTTATATCTTTATTTGTAATTTCAGTAACTTTGCCGTCTATGCTTGCGTGTATTATTGCTCCCATATCATCTATGGACAAATCGGCTATAACATCGCCTTTTTTTACAGTATCTCCTACATTTACAACAGGTGTAGGAACTTTTCCTATATGTTGGCTTAACATTATTGTTACTGTATCCGTATCGCTTTTTAATATATTAAAATCATGTATTTTATAGTATTTTTCTATATCTATTTTAGATATAAGTCTGCTTGTAGGTATTTTTCTGTAAATAAGCATATCGTGAATTTCATCGGTGATATAATTTTCTCTTGGAATATTGTTTTTTCTAAGTTCTGTTTTTACATGGGCATTTACCATTCGTGGAGATAATCCCATTGGACATGAATATAACTCACATATTCCACATTCACAACATAGATTTGCCTGTTTTAAATTCTCATTGGTTATATCTCCAAAACCGAATGCCTTCATAATTTTATGAGGTTTTAAAGGATGACCTTTTAAGTATCTTGGACATAACTCAGTGCAAAATGTGCACTGTATACAGGCAGATGATGCCTGATTTTTTATATGTTCTATGCTTTGTTTTCTTCTTGTTATCAGTTTATGGTCTTTTGGAAGTATTATTATTCCTCCTGTAGTCTTTGTTACAAATGTAGTGCCTATATTTTCTTTTAGTAGAAGTTTACCCATCATAGGACCGCCGATTATTACATCATAGTCTTCTATAGATGAACCGCCTGATAAGTTTATGCATTCTTTTATGCTTGTACCTATAGGCACTGTTATTATGCTCGGACTCACCACTTCTCCTGTAACTGTTATACATTTTTCAGTTACAGGTATATTCCTTGTAGCATCATAAATATTTTTCATAGTTGACACATTTGATACGATAATTTTCATATCAAGAGGGATTTTTCCTGCCGGCAGAGCTTCACCTGTGATTTCATTTATTATGCTCTGTTCATCTCCTGCAGGATAGTAGCTGTCAAAAGAGCATATATCTACATCTGCATTTTGTTTTTTTATGGCGTTTTGCAAAGCGGATATTGATTTTATGTATTTTGATTTTATACCTATTGTTGCTTTATCAGCCTTTATTTTGGATTTTGCAAGTGATATGGCGGATATTATATCATCGGCATAATTTTCCATATTATACTGGTCTGTAAAAAGTAACGGCTCACATTCTGCGGCATTTATCATCAGATGTGTAGCATTTGCTCTATATTTTATATGTGTAGGAAATCCTGCACCGCCTGCACCTACGACACCGGCTTTATATATATCTTCTATAAAACTCATTTATGTACCTCTCTTTTGCTATATTATACTAAAACCTATATAATTATGTTATACCTGTTAGACTTGTTTGATTACTTACAGTTGCTGGTTTGTAAATATTACAAATTAAAGAACAATGCAAAAATCGGTGTTACCCCGCTAAATTAAAATATATTTTATAGGTTTTTGTAATTTTATCAAACAAGTCTAATGGAATAAAAATATATCAGCAATTTTATATTTTTAAAAATTTTTCTATTGAGGCTTGTGCGATTTGTATATCTTGTTCAACGCTTCCTCCACTTATGCCTATTGCACCTATTAATGTGTCATTTACAAATATCGGTATTCCTCCGCCAAGGAAACAGTATTTTGTGCTTGGAGGGTTAAAGTTGTTCAAACTTTTGCTTAAGCTGTCTTGTGACAGAGAATATGTATCTTTTTTGAAAGCTAATGCTGTTTTTGCCTTTGCAGGAGAAATGTCTATACTTGCAACAAGTGCATTGTCCATTTTTTTGAAAAGTATCGTATTTGCAAATTTATCAACTACGGTTATAACGATAGGTAAATTCATATCATTTGCTGTATTTTTGGCAAAATCTGCGAGCAATTCAGCACTTTTTAAATCCATATTATCTATAACTTTGTTTGAGCTACAGCTATTTAGAGTTTCTGATGTGCAAAAACTGTTATTGCTTGGATTTTCATAACTGTTTAATTTTGACATATACTTATATACAAGATTGTTTTTAAGGCTTGCCTGTGTCAAGAAATATTGCAATATAAGTGCAAGAGTTCTTGCTGAATATGTCGCCAGCTCACCCTTCATATATGTTTGTACGGATGTTGAATTTTTTGTATCGTTATATGAGTATAAGATTCTGTTTTTATTGTCAAGCGTAGGATAATTTTTTGTTATTTCTTCTTCCCAAGCCATATATATCAGCATTATCGATGAAATAAGCTTTTCTTTTTGCTCGTTTACAGGCATTAAACGGGATTTTATTTTTTCGTAGTTTTCTTTGTCTGTGGAGCTCATCATATAGCCGTATTTTTGTGTTATGAGGTTTATATTTTCTCTTTTTGCGGCTTTTATATCAGCTAAGTATGAGTTTAATATATCTTCATTATACATCTGCCAATAGGCTCTTCTTGATGCTGTAAAATTTCCTTTTTGGTCTTGGCACACAGCTCTACTGCCTATATTTTTAGTGTTTGTGAATTGAATCCACTCTTCGTCAACTATATTTTGTATGATCGAATTTTTTTCCATGGGAAATCTCCTTATTTTATCCAATTATCTTCTTTTCTCAAATTTTCATCTTGTATATTTTGAGTTATTTCGTTTGCTTGATAAGTCAAAAAATCTATTTTGCCGGTAGTAAAATGTTCTTCGTTTAACTGTGATACCAATTTTTTGCACATTTGATCTATTATATTTTCTTTTTCAATATCAGGTGAGCTTATTAGTTCATTTAGCTTTTTGCTTGTGTATTCGCCCAATATTTCTAAATTTTTAAGATTTTTAAATGACCATTTATAAAACGGCATATATTTTTTATTAAGTATGTGTACAACTTGCATATAATGTTTTATATATTCCGATAGGGCAAGTGAGCACGCTATCTTGTCATTTCTTTTTAAAAGTCTCGGATAGTTGTACTGACCGCTTTGAGCTATATTATTGAGATGATATGCCAATTTTTTATATATTAAGTCTTGTGGATAATAATTTAATATTTTTTGCCTTATTTTGCTGAACTCTCCTAAGTTGTCTAAAAATACTTCGCCGTTTGTCGCGCTGCATAGGTATTCATCAGGTATATTTCTATATTCTTCTATTGTAGAAGGACCGTTTTTGTATGATGTATAATATATGTAAAAATTGCTTATTGTTTGTATAATCACTTTGTTTTCAAGATATTGTGAAAAAATATGCTCTAATTTTTGACTATACGATATGTAATCTTCATCTGTCAAAAATAATTGGCATCTTAAATCATAATCGTGGTCTTTCGAAAGTTCGTCATCAAAGTACAGACATTCTGAACCTGAACCTACAAGTGCAAGACATATTCTATTTTTCAAGGTAGGAAAATATTCATATATCAATTCTTCGACGTGTTTTGAAAACTTTCTTGATTTATCCAGCAATTTTTCTGTTTTTGACGGATTGCTATAGTTTTTGTCGATTTTTAAATTTTCTATTTTATCAGGCTCTAATGTTAAAATTAAATCGTTTACATACTCATAGTTGCTTTTTACTGATAAATATGCGTCGCTTTGAGTTCCATAGCAACTTTTTACGATTTCAAGAGCATTTTTATAAAGTTCGAGTGCTTTGTGGTAATTTTTATTTTTTACTTGTAATTCCGCAAGGTTATTTAAAACTGCCGAATACAAGGGATGTTTTTCTCCTACTTCCTTTGATAATAAATCTTTGGCTTTTATAAGATTTTCCTCAGCGTTTGTATGTTTATTCAATTTTTTTTGTATCTCGTAGAGATTGTTGTAACTTATTGCCAAAGGTACATTATACTGTGCATTTCCTTGCAAAAGAGATATTGCTTCTAATTGTAACTGTTCTGCGCGTTTATAGTCTTTTATTTCCTGATAAGTTAATGATAAGTTATTTAACAGACCTATGTATGAATAAGATTTATCGCCTTTTTTGTCAAATATTTCTTTTGATTGCAACATTAATTTTTCGGCGGTGAAATAGTCTTTTTTTTCTCTGTATATATTTGCTTTGTTCATAAGCGTAGTTGCATATTGTATGTTGTTTGTGTCATAGTGAAGTTTGATTAGTTCAAGAGCCTCATCTATACTCTCAACAGCTTTATCATAATTTCCGTATAATCTCAATGCACCGGCATATTCGTTTAATATTTCAATCTGCTTGGAAAAATTATTTTCCTGTTTGCACAAATTTATAGCTTCACGAAGATAAGGGAGCATCTGCTCCTCTTTTCCTTCTTTCCACAATTTATGTGCTTGTTTTGTAAGTTCTTCTATTTTATTCATAGTTTCCTCATAAGTTTATATATGAATTTATTTTAAAGTTTTGGTATGTATATTGCTAAGTTATTCATAAGAATTATATTTTTTATAACTGATAACTTAATAAATATTGAAATTATATATTTTTAATTAGGTTATGTGATACATAATATCAGCTTAACAATGATTTAAGCTCATCGCAAGGAGAAGATATTATTTGAGTGTTTATGATTTTGTCAGAACCTACTATGTCGGTTGAAAAATTGACTGCATTGGTTATATCACTCAATGCGCCGTTTATAAATATCACAGCTTTTCCAAATAATCCTGTGGCAAAATCCAATTTTAATATATCTATTTCAAAGTTTTTTAATAGAGTATCTGCTATTATGAATGAATTTACAGCATTTTTCACTTCTATAATTCCTATGTTGTCTATATTCTTACTGTTTTTTATTTTTGATATGGCATTTAGAGTTTCGTTTGATATTCCAGTTACATAAGAAGATTTAATCTGAACGGAAATATTTCCGAATTTATTTATTAAATCCAGTATTTCCGAAGTATTACCGGAAAAAACAGTCAAAAATTTTCCCGGGCATATCTTTTGAGCCTTCAATATGTCAACCGTAAAAGTTTTGATTATTTTGTCCAATATGAAATAAGCTTCGGCTATATTTATAAATTCTAATATTGCAATAGATAAATTCATAAAGGTATCCTCTTATTAAATATGATAATTATTTTTTTAGAATATTTAATGAAAATAACGTTTTTTTAGATATACATTTTCAGTATACGAACTATTATTAATAAAATCAATAATGCTTTCATAGGAAGTTTTAATTTTACATTGATTTGGTCTGAAATATGAAAAAGTTTTCAAATAGATTTTATATAATGAAATTTTATTTTTTATTAAATTCATAGCTCTATATGTTGTAAAATAACAAGATCGTGTAAAAACAACTCAATAACATATAAAAAAAATTGTAAACATTGTGTAAAATTTAAAGTCTGAAATTTACAATTAATAAGTCTGAAAAACGTTAACCATAAAAATGAAAAGATGTTATCGTATTTATGTGAACGATTGCCGAAAAAAGTGGCTTAAAAAATTACTTAGTTATTTTATGTTGTATTAAAAACATATGTCAAAAAATTACATATGCTCGAACTTAAATTTAAGGAGGTTTAAAAGTTATGTTAGAAAAAGGTTTTAGCAAACCAACAGAAAGAGTTGAAAGATTAAGAAAAGTAATTATCAATGCAATGCCTCAAGTTGAATCAGAAAGAGCTTGTCTTGCAACTGAAGCATACAAGGAAACAGAAGGTCTTCCTGCAATAATGAGAAGAGCAAAAGTAGTTGAAAAAATATTTACTCAACTACCAGTAACTATAAGAGAAGATGAACTTGTAGTAGGCTCAATAACAATAAACCCAAGATCTACAGAAATATGTCCGGAATTCTCTTATGATTGGGTTGAAAAAGAATTTGATACAATGCATTCAAGAATGGCAGATCCATTTGAAATAAGTGATAAAGTTAAAAAAGATCTTCATGAAGCATTTAAATATTGGGATGGAAAAACTACAAGTGCTCTTGCAGATTCATATATGAGTCCAAGCACTAAAGATTGTATATCAAACGGTATATTCACAGTAGGAAACTATTTCTACGGTGGAGTAGGTCACGTTAACGTTGACTACGGCAAAATATTGAAAAAAGGTTTCAGAGGAGTATTGGAAGAAACTATAACTGCAATGAACAAATTGGATATGGACGATCCGGAATCAATTAGAAAATGCCAATTCTATAACGCAGTTATAATATCTTATAATGCAGCTATAATATTTGCACATAGATATGCTGACAAGGCAAGAGAACTTGCAAATGTAGAGCTTAATCCTGTAAGAAAACAAGAATTATTACAAATAGCAGCTAACTGCGATAGAGTACCTGAATATGGTGCAAGAAACTTCTACGAAGCTTGCCAATCTTTCTGGTTCATACAAATAATGGTACAAATAGAATCTAACGGTCACTCAATATCTCCTGGAAGATTTGACCAATATATGTATCCATATTTGAAAGATGATAATATAGATAGAAAATTTGCTCAAGAACTTGTAGATTGTATCTGGGTAAAATTAAACGATGTAAACAAAACTCGTGATGAAGTATCTGCACAAGCATTTGCAGGATACGCAGTATTCCAAAACCTTTGCGTAGGTGGACAAAATGAAGAAGGTCAAGATGCAACTAACGAAGTATCTTATATGTGCATGGAAGCAGTTGCACACGTTAAACTACCTGCTCCTTCATTCTCAGTTCGTGTTCACCAAAATTCTCCTATGGAATTTTTATACAGAGCTTGTGAAGTATCAAGATTAGGATATGGTGTACCGGCATTTTATAATGACGAAGTTATAATACTTGCACTCGTAGCAAGAGGCGTAGCTTTAAAAGATGCAAGAGACTACAGTATAATAGGTTGCGTTGAACCGCAAGCAGGACACAGAACAGAAGGATGGCATGATGCAGCGTTCTTTAATATAGCAAAAGTTTTAGAAATAACATTAAATAACGGAAGATGCAACGGAAAACAACTTGGACCAAAAACAGGAGAGTTGGAAGAACTTGACAGCATGGAAAAAATATTCGATGCATATCAAAAACAAATGGAATACTTTGTAAGACATTTAGCTATGGCAGATAATGCCGTTGACTATGCGCATATGGAAAGAGCTCCTCTACCATTTATGTCTGCAATGGTAGATGATTGTATAAAAGTAGGTAAATCAGCTCAAGAAGGTGGAGCAATTTACAACTTTACAGGACCTCAAGCATTTGGAGTGGCAGACTCTGGTGACTCATTATATGCAATTAAGAAAAACGTATTTGATGATAAGAAGATAACTTTAAAAGAATTAAAAGAAGCTCTTGAAGCAAACTTTGGAGTAAGCGATTGTATAAAACCTCCTTGCAATAAACCTGTTACAGGAGCTATGAGTGAAGCAGATGTATATGAAGCTGTTAAGAAAATACTTGCAAGTACAGGTTCAATAGATATAGCTACATTAGAAAGCAAATTGACAAATCAATATCCAAGCAGACCGGTATGCTGCGGTGAACAAACAGGTAAATTTACTACAATTAGAAAAATACTTCAAAACACAGACAGTTTTGGAAATGATATAGAAGAAGTTGATGAAATAGCAGTAAGATGCGGTAAAATATATTGTAATGAAGTAGATAAATATAAGAATCCGAGAGGCGGACAATTCCAAGCTGGTATATATCCTGTTTCTGCAAACGTATTGTTCGGTAAAGACGTTCTTGCTTTACCTGATGGAAGATTGGCACATGAACCGCTTGCTGACGGTGTATCTCCAAGACAAGGAAAAGACGTTACAGGCCCTACAGCTGCATCAAATTCAGTTTCAAAATTAGACCACGCTCAAGCATCAAACGGAACACTATATAATCAAAAATTCACACCTGGAGCAGTTAAAGGAGAGCAAGGACTTAAAAACTTCGTTTCAATAGTAAAAAGCTATTTCGACCATAAAGGTAGCCACGTTCAATTTAACGTAGTTGACAAGCAAACTCTTTTGAATGCACAAGAACATCCTGAAGATAATCAAGACTTGATAGTAAGAGTTGCAGGATACAGTGCACACTTCGTTACACTTGCAAAAGAAGTTCAAGATGATATCATCAACAGAACAGAACACGATATGTAAAAATAAATATAATTGATTTTATTTAAGATATTTTTTAAAGATTGTATTTATAGCGAGCGTATTGCTTGCTATAAATACAAAGATATAATACTTAATAATTAAATAAATGTTAGCTTATATTTTAATAAAATTACTATTGAAAGTAAAAAATAAAATATAAAAAACATATATCAGGGAGAGCGTTGTTATGGAAACTGTTGATTATGGTGCAAAAGGCATTGTGTTTGATATACAAAGATTTTCTATACACGATGGACCGGGAATAAGAACGATAATCTTCCTTAAAGGATGTCCGCTGAGATGCAGATGGTGCAGTAATCCTGAATCTCAAAAGGCAAAACCTGAACTTATGTTTAGTAGAGACTTGTGTATAGGCTGTGGAAAATGTGTCAAGGTATGTAAAGTAAACGCCATAGAACCTAAAAAAGAATATATTGTAAACAAAGAAAAATGTACAGCTTGTGGTGAATGTGCTTTAGTTTGTCCTGCAGGAGCACTGATAATGAAGGGCAAAGAAATGAGCGTAGAGGAAGTTATAAAAGAAGTAAAAAAAGATGCCACACAATATTACAGATCAGGCGGAGGAGTAACACTATCAGGTGGAGAGGCACTTACACAAAGCAGTTTTGCAAAAGAATTGTTTAAAGCCTGCAAAGCGCAAGGTTGGCATACAGCTTTAGAAACTGAAGGTTATGCGAACGAAGAAGTGATAAGAGAAGTAATACCTCATGTAGATCTTGTTTTACTTGACATAAAAAGCTTTGACTCGGATGTACACTTGGCATACACAGGAGTTAGAAATGAACTTATTAAAAAAAATGCAAAGATAATACAAGAACTTGCTGATACCGTTATAAGAATACCTGTTATACCGAATTTTAATGCAAGTGAAAAAGAGATAACAGATATTGCTAAGTTTATAAAAACTCTACCTAATATAAGAAAAGTACATTTGTTGCCATACCATAGATATGGTGAAAATAAATATAAGCTTTTAGGCAGAAATTATGAGATGAATGGTACAGAGGAATTAAGTGAAGAATTTGTTGAAAAATTTAAAGCCATTGTAGAAAATAACGGTTTTAAGTGTGTTATAGGTGGTTAATAGGAGGTCAATATGGACAAGGAATTGCTAGAAAGAGTAATGGGACAAGTTTCACAAGAACTTGGAATAGATAATAAAGAAGCTAATAAGAGCAAAAAAGCTAATATAGGAGTAACAGAGTTTGTAGGAACAGCAATAGGAGATACAATAGGTCTTGTTATAGCAAGCGTAGATCCTTTACTTACAGAAACTATGAAATTAGGTAAATTTAAATCAATAGGTATAATAGGTGGAAGAATAGGAGCAGGTCCACAAATAATGGCTGTAGACGATGCGGTAAAAGCAACTAATACAGAAGTTATATCAGTGGAATTGCCAAGAGATACAAAAGGCGGAGCAGGACACGGAAGCTTGATATATATCGGAGCGGAAGATGTATCTGATGCAAGACGTGCAGTAGAAATAGCTTTAGAAACTCTTCCAAAATATTTTGGAGATGTATATGCTAATGATGCCGGCCATCTTGAATTCCAATATACAGCAAGAGCAAGCTATTGTTTGGAAAAAACATTCGGTACTCCGCTTGGAAAATCATTCGGTATGGTTTGCGCAGGACCGGCAGCTATAGGTACAGTATTAGCGGATGTGGCAGTAAAAGCGGCTAATGTTGAAGTAGTCAGCTATTCATCACCATCCGGTGGAACAAGTTACTCAAACGAGGTTATATTAACATTTACAGGAGATTCAGGAGCAGTAAGACAAGCAGTTAAAGCTGCAATAGATGTAGGTGTAAAACTACTCGGTACATTAGGAGATGTTCCTAAATCAACAACAACACCTTATATATAAAATAATAAATAAAAATTTTAAAATTTAATGATACTTAAAACTCATATATAGATTTGAACATAACATATAGTAATAATTAAGAAAAAAATTTCATACATGTTATAAAATCAAATCCATATTATGAAAAATATATAAAAAATTATAGATAAAAAACTGAAAATATAAAAAAATAAAAAACATATAATATGGAGGTTCATTATGATATCAGATGCTTTAGGAATGGTTGAAACAAAAGGTTTGGTAGGAGCGATAGAAGCAGCGGATGCTATGGTAAAAGCAGCTAATGTAAATTTAGTAGGATATGAAAAAATAGGTTCAGGACTTGTAACAGTTATGGTAAGAGGAGATGTAGGAGCTGTTAAAGCGGCAGTTGATGCAGGAGCAGCTTCAGCAGCAGCAATAGGCGAAGTTGTATCTACTCACGTTATACCAAGACCACATATGGATACAGAAAGAATTATACCTCATTTTGAAAAATAGATATATAAATTATAATTTTGCAGGTATCATCTCCGGTTTTTGCCGGAGGTGATATTTGTGAATTTACAGTAAAAATTAAAAATTGAACTCCAATCGTAGTTATTTTTATGAATGGGGGCAGCTATGCCGAATAAAAAAGATGAATTAGAACTTATTATAAAAAAAGTTATAAAAAGAGTTTTAGAAGAACAAGAAAAAAAAGAAGTAAAAGAAAAAAATACATATATAGTGTTTAACGAAGTTTGGGACAACAGATATTATTTTTTATTTGAAGAGCTTAATAAGATAAAGGATAAGAATGTATATGCTGTTTTGTTAAATGAAGACTGTAATGTGTATAAAAATAAAATTGAAAAGCTCTATACATTCACAAAAGTGATGAAATTAGAGGAATTTTTGTGTGAAGAAGAAGATGTGATTATATTTCCTGTTATGAAAAGAGATGAAGTTATACATATAGCAAGTTGTTTAAGTGATACCAAAACAACTGAGTTGATAAAGAAATGCTTTGAAAACGGGGTTAAAATATACATCTTGAAATACGGAATAGAAAAATTAACAGGCAAAGAGCCTGAAAAATATAAACAGAAGATACTTAATTACTATAAAGAAATTTTTGAATTCGATATAGAAATAATTGAAAACCTGAAGGTGGTGATGTAGTTGAAACAAGCGCTTGGGATGATTGAAATTAAAGGTCTTTCAACAGGGATACTCATCGCAGATACGATGGCTAAAACAGCAAATATACGAATATATGAGATAGAAAATACAAAGGGACTTGGATATATGACAATAAAAGCTGTCGGAGATGTAGGAGCTATAAATTCAGCTATAAGTGCGGCGAAACAAGAGGCAATGGCATATGGTAAATATATAAGTTCTTCGGTTATACCACGACCTAATGATTTTATCTATGACGCTTTTTTAAAAGACATATCATCAGAAGAAAAAATAGAAGATGATAAAGAAAAAGAAGATGTAAAATCTGTAGAAATAATCGAAGAAAAAATAGAAGAAACTACTATAAAAGAGGAAATGGTTGAAAAAGAAGAATTGGAAACAGAAAAAGAAGAAACTTCAGATACAACCGTCAAAGATGAAGAAACAGAAGAAATAATTGAAGAGAAAATTGAAAAAATAGAAATAGAAGAAACATCCGATGATAAAGAGGAAAATACAAAATCAACTTTGAAAAATACAAATAACAAAAAAAATAAGAAAAAAAAATAAAAAAATAACAATCTGTTTTGATGCCGGAGGTTGATTATGCTTATAGCAAAAGTAGTTGGAAATGTTGTCGCCACTAAAAAAAATGATACTTTAACAGGATATAAATTAATGGTAATTCAACCTATGAGAGCTGACTTAACAGAAGACGGATGTCAAAAAGTGGCAGCGGATTATGTCGGTGCCGGAATAGGTGAGTATGTATTAGTAGGATCCGGCTCTTCTGTAAGAGTAGAGGAGCAAAGAAAAAGCTCATTAATCGATATGGCGATTATAGGGATAATAGACGAAATAGTTGTCTAAAGGAGAAAATATGAAGGAATTGAGAGGAGTATTTTCAACTGTAAATGAAACTGTACAAGCGGCGAAAAGCGCACTATATATATATTCAAAGCTTTGTATGAAAGATAGACAAGACATAATAGCGAATTTAAGACAAGAGCTTTCAAAACATATAGACGAACTCGCCAAGATGTCACAAGAAGAAACCTGCATGGGAAAAGTCGAGGATAAAGCTGTAAAGATAAGACTTGCAATAGAGCAGACACCGGGAGTGGAAGATTTGGAAACAAAAGTAAAAACCGGCGACGGAGGTATGACGTTTTTTGAATATACAGCTTATGGAGTAGCTTGTGCAATACATCCGAGTACGAATCCATGCGAAACCATGATTAACAACACGATTGGTTTATTATCTGCAGGAAACAGTGTGATAAATTGCCCTCATCCAAGAGCGATGGAGGTTTCAAAATATTTAACGGATATAATAAATAAAGTTATATTTGATGTGTGCGGTATAGAAAATATAGTAGTAACCTTGAATGAATGTATGCTCAAATATATAAAAGAAATAATGACACATCCTGATGTGGATTTGATAGTATCAACAGGTGGTTCTGAAAATGCAAGAGCGGCTATAGCCTGCGGTAAAAAAGTAATTTCAGGAGGAGCTGCAAACCCTACATTTATAGTAGATGAAACGGCTGATATTCAAAAAGCTGCATATTGTATATCAAAAGGCGCAAGTTTTGATAATAACATAACTTGCGTAGGAGAAAAAAATATAATAATTGTTGATAAAGTATGCGAGGAATTTGAAGAAGAACTCAAAAAAAATGATGTATTTTATATAAGAGATGTAAAACAAATGCTGCAACTTTCAAAATTACTGCTCACTGAAGACTTGCTTCCAAATAAGCTTTTAGGCGGAAAGAATGCAGATTTAATATTGGAAAAAGCAGGCATAGTTACAAATAGGAGTTATAAGTTAATAGCTGTTGAAACAGTGAAGATACATCCGTTTGTTACACAAGAATTGTTATTACCTCTTATAAGCGTGGTGAGAGTAAAAGATTTTGATGAAGCTTTAGACGTTGCGCTATCGGTAGAACAAAATTTAAAACATACGGCAGGAATACATTCTTCAAGAATAGACAGATTAAATTTAGCTCAGAGAGTTCTTAAAACATCAATATTTATCAAAAACGGTTCATCATTAGATGGAATAGGCATATGCGGAGTTGGCGGTACAAGCTTTACAATAGCCAATGTTACAGGCGAAGGAGCGATTACTGCGAAAGATTTTGCAAGAAAAAGAAGAATAGCACTTGTAGATAAATTTTCTATAAAATAATATATTTTAAGAAAGATAGTGTGAAGATGAATATAATTAATCAGCATACAAAGATATGTATGGGAAAAGATGCCTTAGACATACTTAAAAATATAAAAAAATCTAAAATTTTGATAGTATCGGATGAATTTCTTGTAAAAAATTCTATGATAAAAAAAATTACTCAAAAACTTGATTATACAAATAAAATAGAAGTTTTTGACAGGGTAAAACCTGATCCGTCTTTATCTATCGTATCTGATGCAATAAAAACCATGGTTGATCTCGATGCAACGCATATAATAGGATTTGGCGGAGGTTCAGCAATAGATACTGCAAAAGGTGTGATATATTTTTTAAGGGAATCCAAGAGGATTGAGCATGATATAGAATTTATAGCCATACCTACAACGAGCGGAACAGGTTCGGAGGTAACATCAGTAACGGTTTTGACAGATGAACAAAAACAGACGAAACATTTAATTGAATCAGACGATATATTACCGGATGTGGCAATATTGGATGCAGAATTTACCATGTCACTTCCAAAATCAATAATAGCCAATACAGGTATAGATGTACTCACACATATAATAGAAGCATATGTGGCAAAAGGAGCAAATGAATATTCAGATGCGCTTGCCGAAAAATCAGGAGATTTATTGATAAAATATCTGTATGAAAGCTATTCAAACGATAAAAATGATATTGCCAGAGAAAAGGTGCATATAGCATCGAATTTGGCAGGAACAGCGTTTAATATAGCAGGTGTGGGACTTAATCACAGCATTGCACATCAAATCGGAGGATTTTATCACATACCGCACGGACTTGCAAATGCAATATTGCTTAAAGAAGTCATAGACTTTAATGCAACAGATAAAGCTGCTAAGCAAAGGTATATAAAATTTGCAAGAAGAACAGGTATGGCAGGAGATAATTTGGATGATAATATGGCATTTAGCGTATTAAAAGAATACATAAGTGTAATGATGAAACTTATGGATATGCCTGATAAAATATCCAAGTGCAATATAGACAAAGAGCTTTGGGATAAAAATAAAACCGTTTTGGCAAAAAATGCACTCAAAGATAATTGCTTGAAATATAATCCTAAAAGTATTTCGGAAAAAGAAATAGTTGCAATTTTGGAAAAAATCTATTAACTTATTATTATAACGTATTTGACTTTTAATAAGAGAGGTTTTTTCTATGGCGGAGAACAAAAATTCAGCGAACATTTCTATTAATGAAAAATATTTACAAGGCGTAGAGCAAATAGATATTATTTCGGTATTCGGTAAGAAGAATCTTGAAGAAATACAAAAAATAATTTCAGATGTTACAGGGCTTGCCTTTGTTACGGTAGATTATAAAGGCGAACCTGTAACTGAACAGACAAAATTTACAAGATTTTGTCAAAAGATGAGACAAGATAAAGAAAGACTTCCTATTTGCAAATTGTCGGATGCTTCGGGTGCAATAATTGCGGCTACAAGCAAACAGACGAGCATATATTTTTGTCCGTGCGGTTTATTGGAAGTGGCAATACCTATAATAGTAAATGACAGGTATCTTGGAGGTTTTGTAGGTGGGCAGGTATTATGTGACGATGCGCCTCCTTATGTTATGAAACTCAGCAAGAATATGTCTGCATCAGGAAAAGATTTAGAAGATGTGGATATATTATCTCAAAAATATAAAGAAGATTTGAAAGATTGTGCAAAGTATACATATAACGAGTTTGTATCAATATCAAAGCTGATAGAACTCGTAATAAGTCAACTCACAAAGCAAGAGCTCATATCAGGACATAATAAAATGAAAAATCTCAATAAGATAGGAGAGCTTGAAGACAAGATAAAAGAGTTGGAATATAAAAACAGTCTGTTAAAGAGCAAGTATGACACAATACTCAGATATACAAATATATTCTTTGTCAGAAATATATTTAATATGCTGTCGAACTTGTCAATAATAGAAGGGGCGACAAAAACAAATGATGCAATATTAAAGTATTCCAATTTCATAACAAATGAATTGCAAAATAAAAATTCCAATACAATAAGCGATGAGATACAAAGAATAGAAAACCTGATAGCCATAAATAAGCTAAGATACGAAAATAGAATTTATTGCAATATAGAATGTAGTGAAAATCTAACAGATATAAAGATACCTTTTTCCATAATATTACCGTTTGTTCAGGCATCTATGTATTATAGTTTGACTACGAATGAAGCGGATTATAAATTGGAAATATCAATAGATAATATAGAAAACGATATAGTTATAAAAATGGAAGATAATGGGCCTGGACTAAGTATAAGTGAATTGGAGAAAACATATAAATTATATGGAGAAAATCATGAAGGGACACATATATTAAAATCAGTCAGGGATATGAAAAGATCTTTGACAGATATGTTCGGTAAAGAATATAAGCCGGTATATGATTATCAAGAAGATATAGGTACAAAACTCACGATTAAATATCCGATTAATTTTGACGAAGGAATAAATTATGTATAAAGTTCTTATAGTAGATGATGAGGAACTGGTTAGACAAGCAATGGCAAAGATAGTTTCATCAGTAGAAAATTTTGAAGTCAAATTTTTTGCTAAAAACGGTCAAGAGGCTTTAGATATATGTAAAAATGAAAAAGTAGATATAGTTTTTATGGATATAATGATGCCGATAAAAGACGGCATAGTGGCAAGCAAAGAGATATTGGATATAAATCCTGATATAAGCATATATATAGTGTCAAGTTATAACAGTTTTGAGCTTGCACAAAAAGCATTAAAAAACAAAATCAAACAATATGTTATAAAACCTACAGACAGCACTGTAATTAAGACAATATTAAGTAATTTTAAAGACAAGAAACAAAAAGAAGAAATATCAGTAAGCGTCAATGTAAATAAATTTATAGAAGAAAATGACTTTTCAGGACTATATGACAATATATCCATAATAGCGAAAGAAATATATAATAATTGTTCACAAAGTGATTTTAAAGATAATATGTACAGATTTATTTCAGTCATATTATATTCGTTCTTGCCTACGGTAAAGAAGAATAAAATAGAATTACAGCAGATTTTTCCGCTTCAAGACATGTATTTAAAAGACGAAAGATTGATATTCATTTGGCTTTTTAAAGTATATGAATATATATTTATAAAAAGAAGTGAGGACAGGTATCCTATATTAAAAGATATTTTTTCATATATAGAAAAAAATATAGTAAATAACATATCTCTAAATGATATAGTTAAAAATTGCAATGTATCTCAAGGATATTTAAGCAGAATTTTTAAAAAAGAATTTAATATGACAGTTATGAACTATATACATATAAAAAAGATAAATATAGCGAAAGAATACATATGCTTGTCAAGAATGAACATATCAGAGATATTTTTTAAAGTCGGATACAATGAATTCAGCTATTTTTGTAAAGTGTTTAAGAAATACGAAAAAACTACTGTATCAAGGTTTAGAAATTATAATGCAATAAAAGAAAATTGTATGTCTGAGAATCCTTGATATAACAAAATCTTAGTATAGTTTTAATTTATACATAAGGATTTGCTGTAAAATAGAAATTTAAAAAAATGTTCATGCGGAGTATATAAATTAAATTTGCTTTAACTATGAAGATTTTAAGAGAGTTGGTGATTTGTTATGTATAAAGTATTGACTTCTGAATCAGTGACAGAAGGGCATCCTGACAAAGTTTGCGATCAAATTTCCGATGCTATACTTGATGCACATTTGGAGCAGGATCCGTTTTCAAGAGTAGCTTGTGAAAGTTTCATAACTAACGGAGCTTTGTTTATAGGAGGTGAAATAACTTCCAATGCAAAAGTCGATGTGAAAGAAGTAGCTAAAAATACCATAAAAAAAATAGGTTATACAGATGAAGAAAGCGGTTTTAATCCTGATAAGGCTATAATAATGACTAATATAATAAAACAGTCAGAAGATATAGCTATGGGAGTTATAAAAGAAAAAATTTGTGCAGGTGATCAAGGTATGGTATACGGATATGCGACAGATGAAACGCAAAACTATATGCCATATACAATTCATACAGCACATAAATTGGCGCGAAGACTAGCATATGTAAGGAAACAAGGGATAATACAAGGACTTTATCCTGACGGAAAAACACAAGTAAGCGCAGTATATGATGAAAACGGAAATGTTCAAAAAATAGACAGCATAGTAATAGCCGCACAACATCATAGAGATATAGATTTGAGCAAACTCAGATATGAAATAATAGAAAAAGTAATATTTGAAGAAATAGATAAGAACTTGTTGAAATCTGATACAAAAATTCATATAAATGCCACAGGATTTTTTGCAAAAGGAGGTCCGTCAGCTGACAGCGGTCTTACGGGCAGAAAGATAATAGTTGATACTTATGGAGGTATAGCAAGACATGGAGGAGGAGCATTTTCAGGAAAAGACCCTTCAAAAGCCGACAGATCAGCTGCTTATCTGGCAAGGTATATAGCAAAAAATGTAGTTGCGGCAGGACTTAGTAAGAAATGTGAAGTAGAGATGTCTTTCGTAATAGGTAAAGAAGGGGCTCAAACAGTATATATAAATACATTCGGAACTGAAAGAGTATCAAAAGAATGTATAGAATATGCAATAAAAAACACATTTGATTTTACAATAGACGGAGCAATAAACAATTTTAATATGAGAACTCCTATATATCTTGAACTTGCATCTTATGGACATTTCGGAAGAATGGAAGAAAGATTTGCATGGGAGAGAACCGATAAAGTTTCCAAATTAAAAAATCAAGTAAAAACTTATATACAAAATTATATATAGTTATTTGACTGATAAGAGAAAAAATTTGCATATTAATCATAAATAAAAAAATTTCTATTATTTATGAGCATATTTTTCATTTTTGTGAAAATGTATAAAAAATAAAATCATTTATGGTTTTATTAGGTAATTGTATTATTAACACCATATGTCTACTTTTATTAAGCAATAGTTCACACAAAAAAGTTTAATAATTTTAAAATTTATGAAATGGAGAAGACTTATGGATATTATGTTATTAGTTGGAGCATTTTGTGGCGGTGTAGTAGGAACAGCATTCGGAGCAATACCGTCATTTATAATTACAGGTCTGTTGGCATTATCAGGCGGAATTTTGTCTATGTCAGGTATAAATGAATTTTCTATCGGTCATATTACATTCGGATTGTTTTGGGGACCTCATATAGCTTTTACTGCGGGAGCGGCAGCGGCAGGATTCGCAGCTATAAAAAGAAAAAAACTGTCTTCTGCACAAGATGTATTAAAACCTTTATATGAACTTAATGATATACCTACTCTTATTGCCGGCGGAGTATTTGCAGTAATAGGATTTTTATTTTTTACATTATTTACAACAAAATTAAGTTTCTTAAAAACCGACGCACCTGGAGCAGCAGTATTTTGTACATTGATGGTTTGCAGACTTTTAGTAGGAAAAACTGGACCGGTGGGAACATGCAGTTTGGATGTAAAAAGAACATGGTTGCCTAATCCTGATTTAGGGTTATTAATGCACGCGTTTTTAGGGGCGACATTCGGAATAGTAATAAGTGTGGTTGGAAATGCAATGATGTTGTCAGGTATGCCGAAAGAACAATTGGCAAGTTTTCCGTTAATATGTTTCGGAATAAGTGCAAGTTCATTGGTATTTTTACAAACAGGGTTCAGTATTCCGGTTACGCATCATATAACATATCCTGCGGCAGTTGCATATGTGCTTACAGGGAATATTTTGATAGCAGCTATTGTAGGAGCTGTAAATGCAGTGGCATGGCAAGCTGCAGGAAATATATTCAACAGTAATTGCGATACATATATAGATCCTCCTGCAACAGTTATAATGATATCAGTATCAATAGTAAATTTACTGTTCGGATAAAATTTTAGAGAATTTAAATTAATAACATCAAGAAATAAAAATAAATTATATTATTTTAAATTTTTTGATTTATATAATTTGTAGAAAGAGGAATATTTTATGAATCAAGAGGAATTTATAACTTTGGTTTGTAAACGTGTTCAAGAAAAACTTGATCAAATAGAAAATTATAAAATCCCGATTGGAGTTTCCAACAGACACGTTCATCTTTGTAAAAAGGACTTGGAGACTCTGTTCGGAGAAGGATATGAGCTCACAAAGAAATCTGATTTAAAACAACCGGGGCAATTTGCTTCAAATGAGCTTGTAACAATAAGAGGTTCAAAAGGTGAATTTGAAAATGTAAGAATATTAGGACCTATAAGAAATAAAACTCAAGTTGAAATATCGCTTACAGACTCTTTCAGGTTAGGTGTGAAAGCTCCTATAAAAGAATCAGGAAAATTGGAAGGAACTCCGGGACTTGAGATAATAGGACCGAAAGGAAAGATAAGTGTTGATGAAGGCACAATAGTTGCGTTAAGACATATTCATATGACACCGAAAGAAGCAAGGCTTATGAATGTAAAAGACGGTGATTTTGTAGATGTGGAGATATTCGGTCAAAGAAGAGCAATTATGTCAAAGGTGCTTGTAAGAGTGTCTGACTCATACAGGTTGGAAATGCATTTGGATACAGACGAGGCAAATTCTGTATCTATAAAAAACGGAGATTTTGCGGTTTTAAAAAATAAAAACAGTATTGTTCAGTAATAGGAGGGAGAAATGAACGCAGAACTGTTACAAGATGTCGTAAGACAAGTGTTAAGTGAAATGAAATTGGAATCATCAAATATATTAAGCAATGAATATAATTATGGTATTTTTGATGATATGGAAGCAGCAATAAATGCGAGTGAAACAGCACAAAGAAAATTATTTGAGTGCAGTGTACAGCAAAGAAATGAATTTGCAAATGTTATAAGAAGAGAAGTGCTCAAAAAAGATAATCTTGAGATGATTTCAAGAGATGCGGTAGAGGAAACTGAAATAGGAAGATTTGAAGATAAGATATTAAAAAATAAAGTGGCAGCTGAAAAAACTCCGGGAATGGAAGATTTGACAACAAGAGCCATAACAGGAAAAGATGGACTTATGATTGAAGAATATTGTCCGTTTGGAGTCATAGGCTCAATAACACCGACTACGAATCCTACAGAAACTCTTATAAATAATTCAATATCTATGATAGTTGGAGGAAATACTGTAGTATTCAGTCCTCATCCAAGAGCAAAAAATGTTTCTATAAAATTGGTTAAGATGATGAACAAGGCTTTGGAAGAATACGGTGCACCGAGAAATATGATAACAATGGTAAAAGAACCTTCAATAGAAAATACCAATCTTATGATGAGCAATCCTAAGGTTAAGTTGCTTGTAGCGACAGGAGGTCCATTTATCGTAAATACTGTTTTGTCATCAGGAAAAAAAGCTATAGGAGCAGGTGCAGGAAATCCTCCTGTAGTAGTGGATGAAACTGCGGATATAGAAAAAGCCGCTATTGATATAGTATCAGGTGCAAGCTTTGACAACAACGTGCCTTGTATAGCTGAAAAAGAAGTATTTGCAGTAGACAGCATATCTGATATGTTGATTTATCATATGAAGAAAAACGGAGCATATGAAATAGTATCACAAGATATGATAGAAAAATTGGACAAATTGGTATCACAAGAAAATGGAAAACCTAAGACAGAGTTTGTAGGTAAATCAGCAAAATATATATTAGAAAAATTAGGAATATATGTAGATGACAGTATAAGATTAATAATATGCAGAACATCTAAAAATCATCATTTAGTACAAGAAGAAATGCTTATGCCCATATTACCTATAGTAAGCGTATCAGATGTAGATATAGCAATAGAATATGCATATGAAGCTGAACATGGAAATAGACATACAGCAATAATGCACTCCAAAAATGTAGAAAAATTGTCTAAAATGGCAAAAAAATTAGAAGCGACTATATTTGTTAAAAATGCGCCTTCATATTCAGGAATAGGAGTAGGTGGAGAAGGACATACAACATTTACTATAGCAGGACCTACAGGAGAAGGTATAACTTCAGCAAAATCATTTTGCAGAATAAGAAGATGCGTAATGCACGATTCTTTCAGCATAAGATAAATACTATTAAAAAAATACTTATAATTAATACTAAAACCTAATAGAACGATATGAAAATATGTGTAGATTTAAAATATAACACTATTTATGGACTCCTATAATATAAATTATCTATCATTCTGTTGGGTTTTATATTGTTGTAGCTTAAGCAAAATAAAAAAGCGTGCCATTTGGCACGCTTTTAAGCATTTATTGATAAATGCTTTATTTTTTTCCGAATTTTTTGTTGAATTTTTCAACTCTACCACCTTTTTCTACAGATTTGTTAAGACCTGTATAAAATGGGTGACAAGCAGAGCATATTTCCACTTTTACTTCATCTTTTGTAGATGCAGATGTAAATGTGTTTCCACAAGCACAGTGTACTGTTACTTCTTTGAATTCAGGATGCAAATTTGGTTTCATTATTTCACCTCTTACTAAATAATGGGCAATAGTTGCTTGTTATTGCCAAATAAATTATTAACTTAGAGATTATATCATATTTTATTACAAAAATCAATCATAATAATTTATCAATGTTTTTCTTTTTTGTAATACAATATGAAAGAGTATAGATTTATACCTATAGACAAAGCAAATACAAAAAATAAGACAAGATTAGGCAAAACAGAAGGAACTATGTTTATAAAAGGTATTATTATAAATAAAATACCGATTAAAACAGATAGATACCCTGCCAGTTTGTTAGTTTTATTCCATATAATTTCATCTTTTAAAGTCCACATATTTCGTACACCTATTATAGCGTTTTGTTTATTTTTAGGCATATAATTACCTATTATTAAAAATATCAAACCTATGAATATTATCGGTATTTTAGTATTTAATGAAAAAAGTTTTTTAGAATTGATATAAATTGCCAAGAATATAATATTGCTGACTATCGGCGTTATAAAAATTGTAAGTTTTACTAATATAGGGTTTTTGTTTTGACTTTTTTTATCAAACGGATCAAAATGAATTGTAATACCCAATATAATTGTTAATAAAGCCATTACGATAGGCAAGTAGAAAAGCAATACATTTTTATCCGCATAAGAAGTGACATTTCCGTTAAAATCAAATCTGTTAGGCAACATTTGAGGAAAACTGTCATATTTTAGAAAACCTATTATACAAGGAATAAGACATAATATGGAGCTAAATGCGATTAATTTTTTAGATAAAATATTATTTTTACTCATAATAATTACTCCTTCTTATTAAAAAATTGGGAAAACCACATCATAACGTCTTCAAAGACAGATATGTTTAATTCATAATATATATAATTTTTTTCTTTTGTCTGTTTTATGAGAAGGGCTTGTTTTAATATTGACAGGTGATGAGATATTGTAGCATCAGTTAGAGAAAAATGTGAAGATATTTCTCCTGCGGACTTTTTTTCTCCGTCTTTCAGCAATATTAAAATATCTCTTCTTACAGGATCAGACAGTGCTTTAAATGTTTTTGCAAAAGCCAAGACAATACCCCCCCAATTTTAGAGAAAATTAGAAATGCGCAAAATAAGAAAAAATATATCCGTTAAAGCGATATATAAAAATAAAACTATGTTATCATACTATATATGGCTGTTAATAACTATAAAAACTGCATTTTGTATACATCTAAGAGAAAATTAACGCTTTTGAACAAATTTTTTATGAAAAATAAAGCATACAGTATTTAGATAAATATCTAAATACTGTAATTATTATATAAAAATAAATATTAAATGTCAATAACTATTTAGAAATTTATCTAAATAGTATATATAACAGCAAAAAAATAGTGCCGAATAAGACACTATTTTTAAGATGATTACTATATTTGTCTTGTTTGTTGTTTTAAAAATTCTTTTAGTTCTTTATCTTCTATTAACGGACTTATCTCGTCAAACACTCTTTTGTGATAGTTGTTTAGCCAAAGTTTTTCTTGGCTGTTGAGCAAATCGACATCTACCAAGTCAAGATCGATTGGAACGAGTGTCAAATCAATAAATTTTAAAAATTTGCCGAATTCCGTTTCCTTATCAAATTCTGCGTATACAAGATTTTCTATTCTTATACCGTGATGACCTGCTCTGTATAGTCCGGGTTCGTTTGATACTATCATGCCGCGTTTGAAGCCGACATTGCTATAAGCTCCTGATATTCTCATAGGACCTTCGTGTACATTTAAAAAAGCTCCGACTCCATGACCTGTTCCGTGGAAAAAGTTCAAATTTTCTCTCCATATAGGCTCTTTTGCGATTGTATCTAATTGACTTCCTGTTGTGTTTTCAGGGAAAACGGCATTGGATAATGCCAAATGACCTTTAAGTACAGTAGTAAAGTCAAATTTTTCTGTATCTGTAGGTGTACCGAGTGAAATACTTCTTGTTATATCTGTTGTTGCTCCTAAATATTGAGCGCCTGAATCAAGTAAGAGTATAGACTTTGGCTCTAATTTATAATTAGTTTCTTCAGTTGCACTGTAATGAACTATTGCACCATGGTCTTTGTATCCTGATATTGTATCAAAACTCAAATCTACACATTTATCACATTGTCTTCTGAATTCTTCCAATTTGTCGGAGACACTTATTTCGCTCATATCTATTTTTTTGATATTTGTTTTTACATAATGAATGAGTTTTATAACGGCAACTGCATCAATTTTATGATAATATATAGCATTTTTAAGCTCAGTATCATTTTTTATGGCTTTTTTTGATGTGATAGGGCTTAATATGTCCACAATTGAATTTGTATCATCTATATTTGTGTAAAGCATAAAGTTGAGCGCCGATTCATCCAACAACATATTTTTATTTTTTATAAGTTTTATGTCATCATATATTTTTTCATATGGAAGTATTTGTATGTTGTTTTTGCTCAGATATTTTTTTGTATCTTCTTGTAATTTTTCGTCATCTATATATAATTTTACTGTGTAATTATTGAAATCTTCTCTGAATTCTATAGATACATATGAATAAAATACAGGGTTGTAAGTAACATCTGTGCCTCGCATATTCAATAGATATGCTATATCATCAAGTTTTGTAAGTGCAGTGTAATGGCATTTGTGCTCTTTCATCACATCTGTAATATATTTGATTTTTGAGCTTATATTTTCTCCTGTTATATCATCATTTAAAAAATAGGCTGTATTTTTAGGAAGTGTTTGTCTTTCCTTCCACAATTCATCAGCGAAGTAGACATCTAATAATATTTTTGAGTTTTTCTTTTCTGCAATGCCTAAGAGGTGTTTTCCAAGAGAAGTGCTTATACATTTGGCATCAAATCCTATTGCTTGACCGGCTTTTATATTTTCTGCAATATATGCCGGAAAATCTGAACTTTCATCACTGCCAAGTTTGTGTAGTGTGATTTCTTTAGGAAGTTGTGTTTCGGCTTGCAAAAAATATCTTGAGTCAGTCCATAAACCTGCTCTTTCCTGCTCTATTACAAGTGTTCCTGCTGAACCGTTAAAGCCTGATACAAATTCTCTCAATTTGAAAAAGTCGGCGACATATTCACTTTGGTGATAATCATTTGTCGGGATTATATAGTAATGGACATTGTTTTTTTTCATACTTTCTTGTATTTGTTTTAAAATTGACATTATTTTCCTCCATTTATATATAAATTTTTTATAAAAAAATCTTATTGATAAGTAGATATTGATATTGGGTATAATTTTAAATTATAACATTATTTTTATAATTTTACAAAAAATAATTCAATTATTAGCTGAATTTTTTGCTTTTTAAAATATCATTATATATTAACCTGCAAAGTTAATTGAAAGTTGACTAAAATACTATTTTTTGTAATAATTATATGTTTTTTGGTAATATGTAATTTAAAATGGATTATTATAATAAATTTAATTTTTATGAAAGAGTTTTTTTATGAAACAAATAAGAAATAAATTTTTTAAGTATGTGTCACTCAATATTATGAGTATGATGGGTTTGTCTTTTTACATACTTGCGGACACTTTTTTTATTGCAAACGGGTGTGGAAGTGACGGACTTGCAGCTTTAAATATAGCATTGCCGGCATATGGTTTTATGTTTGCTATATCCAATATGATAGGTGTCGGTTTCGGCACAAGGTTTAAAATCGGTTTTGATGATTATGAACTTAAATGCAGTATCTTCAGTAAAGGTGTGTTTTTTGCCCTGCTTCTTTCATCTATTTTTTTGCTTACAGGTCTATTTTTTGCATCGGATATTGCTTATATAATGGGTGCGAGAGATACTGTGCTTGATTTGTCAACCACTTATTTAAAAGTAATACTTGTTTTTACACCTGCATTTATGATAAACAGTTTACTGATTAGTTTTATTCGTAATGACAATCATCCGTCGCTTTCTATGAAGTCTGTAATTACAAGTAGCATTGTAAATACTGTATTTGACTATATATTTATATTTCCCTTTGATATGGGTATGTTCGGAGCGGCAATTGCGACAGGAATATCACCGATTGTAGGAATAGCTATACTGTCTACACATTTTATATTCAAAAAAAACAGTTTTAAATTAAAAAAGACAAAAATAGAATTGAAAGAGTTTTTTTATCTGTCATCGCTCGGGATATCGTCGCTTATAAATGAAATTTCATCAAGTGTGGTAATAATAGTGTTTAATCTTATACTTTTGAAATATTCTTCCAATGTAGGCGTGGCTGCGTATGGAGTTGTTGCTAATATAGCACTTGTAGTTGTTGCGATATTTAACGGTGTAGGCAACGGCATACAGCCTATAATAAGTGAAAATTATGCAAAAAAAGATTTTAAATCCATAAGCTATATAATCAAACTTGCTATAATTACGGAGATTATTATTTCTGTAATCTTATACGCATATATGTATATTAATGCCGAATTTTTGACAAATCTGTTTAATTCAAATAAAGACGAAACCCTTTTAAAAATGGCTGTTGAGGGGATAACAATCTATTTTTTGTCCATTCCTTTTACAGGGATTAATATGATTACAGCAACATCAATGCAAGCCATGGAAAAGCCAAGAATATCATTTATAATTTCAATATTAAGAGGCATCATAATAATAGTGCCGCTTTCCATATATCTTTCAAGCATGTTTATGATAAGGGGAATGTGGGGTTCATATACATTGACAGAAATGATTGTAAGTCTTATGTCTATAGTGTTCATAATGAAATACGGAAAGAATAAAGAATAAAAAAATTTTAGAATTTATGATATAATAAAAAAGAAAAAATTTAGTTACATTTATATTATAAAATTGAATAAAAAAATAATTATCATAATTTTAAATATATATTCAAAGGAATTGATGAGATGAGCAATATTTTTCCTAATTATATAGTGATAGAGCAAATAAAATATCATAAAAAAACAAATAAAATAGAAATTTATGTAACATCCGATGATTTCATAAAAGAAGAGATTATATTGGAAAAAACAGTACAAATCAAAGAAGAATTGTCTTTAAACGAATTGGAGATAATATCAAGCTATAAAATATCATCAGATGATACGGACAAGTTGAAAAGATATGAAAATATACTGCGAGTCAGAATAAATGAGACATTTCCTTCAACAAAAGAGCTCAACGGACATCTTTTAATCAATTACAATAAAGAAAATAATTGCTACGATATAACCATAGTAAAATCTGCAATATATAATTTGTTGATGAAAAAAGATGCCCAAAATGTGTTGAATAAAATTATAAAAAATCAGATAAACCTTGATATAACAGCCAACATAATATTGGACGAAGAAGAAATAGATATGCAGGAGTATGAAAAGAATCAGGAACTTGAAAATACAAATATTACAGCAAATCTCATTAACATGAAAGAAGTAAAACAGGAAAAACAAAAAACTCAAGATGCACCTAAAAAAGTGGAAATAAAAGGTGAAAGTGTGCCTATATCACAGATAAAAGGTGAATTTGACAATGTTATAATAACAGGTGAAGTATTCAATGTAGAAACGAAAGTTTTGAAGAACAACAAAACCATGATAACTTTTATAATAGGTGATGATACGGACGCTATTTATTGTAAAAGGCTTATAAATGAAAAAAATGGCGACAGCGATATGTTGTCAAACGGTCAGTATATAAAAGCATCAGGCAAAGTGGAATACGACCAGTACAAAAAAGACTTTATGCTGAACGTACAAAAAAGTCAAGAACTTATAAAAATAGTAAAAAAAGATTTGTCACCTGAAAAAATGGTAGAATTGCATGCACATACTACCATGTCGCAAATGGACGGTTTAACCTCTGTAAAAGAGTTGATTAAAAGAATAAAAGGCTATGGACATACAGCGATAGGCATAGCAGACCATGCAGTTGTACAAGCCTATCCTGAAATTATGGAAGTTGCCAACAAACAAGGTATAAAACCTATATACGGCTGTGAATTTTATATAACTGAAGACACACAAGAGCATATAAAGGTAAGAAAAACAGCAGGTTTTAATGATGAATATGTTGTGTTCGATATAGAAACAACAGGTTTTTCCAATAAAAATGATGCGATTACGGAAATAGGGGCTGTAAAAATAAAAAATTGTGAGATAGTAGGCACATTTTCACAGCTTATAAATCCTAAAAGACCGATACCCGAAAAGATACAAAAACTCACAGGCATAACAGACGAGCTTGTTGCAGATAAACCCTTTATAGAAGAAGTGTTGCCGAATTTCTTGGAATTTTGTAGCGGAAGTGTACTTGTTGCACATAACTCGGATTTTGATACAGGTTTTATCAGAGAAAAGTCATTTGAGCAAAAATTGAACTATGATTTTGACGCAATAGATACGCTTGTATTGTCAAGGCTTATAATGACAGAGCTTAAAAATCACAAGCTTAACACTATTGCCAAAGAGCTTGATATTTCACTTGAAAATCACCATAGAGCAGTAGATGACGCCACAGCTACAGCACATATATTTTTGAAATTCATAGAAAAACTCAAAAATATGGATATAGAGGATTTCAACGATATAAACAACAAGATAAAAAGCATAGACGTAAGTAAGATAAGACCTACAAATGCAGTAGTAATTGCAAAAAATCAAGCAGGTATAAAAGATTTATATAAATTGGTTTCGCTTGCACATATAAAATACTTGCAAGGAACTACACCTACTTTACCAAAATCTGAATTAAAAGCATTAAGAGAAAATCTCCTCATAGGCTCAGGATTTTATGAAAGTGACATATTTTCAGCAATACTTAGCAATAATTCCATAGAAGAAATAGAAAATTTAGTAGATTTTTATGACTATATAGAGATAAATCCTGCAACTACAATGCGAGGACTTATAATAGAAGGAAGAGTAAAAGATTTTGACGAAATAAAAGATATAAACAAAAAAATATTAGATATAGCACAAAGGAAAAATAAAATAGTTATAGCATCATCAAACTCGCATTATCTTGATGAAAAAGAACAGTTATACAGAAAAATTTTAAAAGCCTCTATAAAAAAACGTGATGAAAATGCAAACGACGACCTGCAACTAAGAACAACAGACGAAATGCTTGAAGAATTCTCATACCTTGGAGAAGATATTGCAAGAAAAATAGTAATAGAAAACACAAATAAAATAGCAGAAATGATTGAAGAAGTAATGCCTGTACCTGACGGAACATTTCCGCCTATTATAGAAGGCTCGGACGTTGAACTTAGAGATATGTGCTATAAAAAAGCAAAAAGAATATACTCAGATAATTTACCCGAAATAGTAGAAAAAAGACTTGAAAAAGAACTTAACTCCATAATAACAAACGGTTATGCAGTTATGTATATAATAGCTCAAAAATTAGTTACAAAATCATTGTCAGACGGCTATCTCGTAGGCTCAAGAGGATCAGTCGGTTCATCACTTGCTGCATATATGAGTGATATTACAGAAGTAAACGCACTTCCGCCACATTATATATGTCCAAAATGTAAACATAGCGAATTTATAACAGACGGCTCATACGCAACAGGAGCAGATATGCCTGATAAAAATTGCCCTGTTTGTAGCGAAAAATATATAAAAGACGGATTTGATATACCATTTGAAACATTTTTGGGATTTGAAGGAGACAAAGAACCAGATATAGACCTTAACTTCGCAGGAGAATATCAACCAAATGCACATAAATACACCCAAGAGCTTTTCGGAGAAGATTATGTGTATAGAGCAGGAACAATAGGTACAGTTGCGGACAAAACAGCATTCGGCTTTATAAAAAAATACGAAGAAACATATAATGAAAAATTTTCTATCCCATATATAGAAATTTTGCAAAATTATTGTGTAGGCGTAAAGAGAACATCAGGTCAACATCCCGGTGGTGTAATGGTAGTACCGGATTATAAAGATATATATGACTTTTCTCCGATACAATATCCTGCAAATGATAAAAAATCAGGAACACTCACAACACACTTCGACTACCACTCAATAAGCGGTAGAATATTAAAGCTTGACATACTCGGACACGACGGTCCGTCAATTATAAAACAACTCGAAGAATTTACAAACACCAACGGTACAGACGCTCCGCTAGACGATAAAGAAACCATGGAATTATTTTCAGGAACAAAATCACTTGGTTGCAGCTTAGAAGAAATTGATTGTATAACAGGGACACTCGGAATACCTGAATTCGGTACAAAATTTGTAAGACAGATGCTTATAGATACAAACCCGACTACACTTGGAGAGCTTATAAGAATATCAGGGCTTTCTCACGGAACACTCGTATGGGTAGGCAATGCACAAGATTTGGTAAGAAATAATATAGCTACCTTAAAAGAAGTAATATGTACAAGAGACGATATAATGAATTATCTTATATTAAAAGGACTAAAACCAAAGACATCATTTAAAATAATGGAAAATGTAAGAAAAGGTAAAGGACTCACAGAAGAATACGAAAAAGATATGGTGGATAACAAAGTACCTGAGTGGTATATAGACTCCTGTAAAAAAATACAGTATATGTTTCCAAAAGCCCATGCCGCAGCCTATGTTATGCTTTCATTCAGAATAGCGTATTACAAGATACATTATCCTTCAGCATTTTATGCAACATATTTTACAACAAAAGTGCTTGATTTTAATGCTAATATAATATCCAAAGGCAAAGATGAAATATTGAAAAAGATAAAAGAAATAAATATGCTCGGAAAAAGTGCTACTACAAAAGAGCAAGGTCTTCTCAGTGTACTTGAAGTCGCATATGAAATGTATCAAAGAGGTATAAAACTGAAAAAAGTAGATTTATATAAATCTGATGCAAAAAAATTCAAGCTTGACGAAAGCGGGGATTTGATACCACCATTTTTATCAATACAAGGATTGGGAGACGTAGTAGCAGAAAAAATATATCAAGAAGGTAGAATAAGAGAGTTCATATCAATAGAAGATTTAAAAAACAGAACTGGTATATCAAAAACTGTTGTTCAAGAGCTCATAGACAGCGGTTGTATAGACAGTTTGTCGGCAACAAACCAAATAACATTTGGATTTTAATTCAAAATAGACTTTATTTATACTAAACACTAATTGAAAAGTATAATATAATAGTAGTCTTAAAATTTTATACTTTTTCGAAATAATCAATTATATTTTTTTTAATAGTGTTTAGTATAAAATGTTTCTATTATAATAAAAAGGAACAGGCTTATGAATGATAAAGATTTTATAAAAAATGAAAAAGTTCCAATGACTAAAGAAGAAATAAGATATGTTACAATGGGATATTTAGATATAACGAGTAAAAAAAATATTTTGGATGTCGGCTCAGGCACAGGTACGATAAGTATAGAAGCTCTTATGCAAAATCCTAACATACTTGTAACTGCAATAGAAACTGATGACAAAGCCTATGCTACAACTCTTATGAACATAGAAAGTTTTGAACAAAGATATGGCAATATACAAAACAGAATAAAATTGCTGAAAGAAAAAGCACCCTGTGAATTAGATGTCGAATTTGATGCCGTATTTATTGGAGGTAGCAAAGGAAATGTAAAAGAGATAATAGACTGGGCAGGCAATTTGTTAGAAAAAAACGGTACAATGGTGCTTAATTTCATAACTTTGGAGAATTTTTACGATACTTTAAAAGCGATAGAGGAAAATAATAATCTTACAGATATTAAAGGTTGTCAGCTTTCTGTCAATAAAATTGAGAATTTGGCAAGGTATAAATATCTTAAACCGCTCAATCCTGTGTTTGTGATAAGTTGTAAAAAAATATAAATTATATAGTGTCCATATTAGATTATCGGTATAAGTCTGTAAAAGGCTGAAATAATTGAAATTGACTTTATAAATTACTATAAAAACAAGAGGTAAAGAATGTCCAAATTATATGCAATAGGTGTAGGTACGGGAGATAACAGTATTTTGACCTTAAAAGCTGTGGAAACTCTACAAAAAATAGATATACTCTATTGTCCTACATCAAAAAATGATAACACAAGTATAGCCTATACAATAGCAAAAAAATATATAAGAGATAAGGTACAAATAAAAAATAGGCATTTTCCTATGATAAGAGATAAACAAAAGCTCGAAGTTGCATTTAATGAGATAGCAGACGAGATAAAAAAAGACGTACAGCTCGGCAAAGAAGTAGGTTTTGTAACAATAGGCGACGCAATGATATATTCGACTTTTATATATATTTTAAGAAAACTTAAAGATGAAATAGATATAATAACTATATCCGGTATACCGTCATTTGTAGATGTTGCGAGTAAAACCAATTTTCCGATAGCTTTTGATGACAATGCGTTTGTAGTTGTGCCTGCCACTACGAGCATTCAAAAATTGGAGGAATATATAATTTCTTTTGACTCTATTGTGATAATGAAAGCATATAAAAACTATAACGATATAATATCGCTCATAAAAAAATATAATTTGCAAGAAAACACTATTGTTGTAAGCAACGCATCACTTGAAAATGAAATCATATTACAAGGTGAAGAAATTTTTGACAAAAAAAATGAAGAGTATCTTACTACTATTTTGATAAATAAAAATTTTACTCAAGCAGAAGAAAATACTGTAAAAAGTCAAAATATTTAAAAGATATTATAATTTATATTGTTTGAATACTGAATTATTGTTTTAATTTATTAAGAAATAATTTCTAATTTAATATTTTTAGAAGTGTAGGACGTGTAGCATGAACTATTATATCTCATTTGTTGGAGCAGGTAGCGGAGATAAGGAGCTTATAACTCTTAAAGGATATAAAAGACTTAAAAATGCAGATGTAGTAATATATACAGGCTCTCTCATAAATCATGAATTACTTGATTATTGCAAAGACGGTTGTATAAAATATGACTCTGCTTTTATGAATCTTGATGAAATAATTGATGTGATAGATAAAAACGTAAAAGCCGAAAAATATGTAGTAAGGTTACAAACAGGAGATTTTTCCATATATGGTTCTATAAGAGAACAAATAGAAGCGCTTAACAAATTAAATATAGAATATGAACTCATACCCGGAGTAAGCTCGTTTTTGGGAGCGGCATCTTCACTTAAAGTGGAATATACAGTGCCTGAAATATCACAGAGTTTAATAATAACAAGGCAATCAGGAAGAACACCTGTACCTGAAAAAGAGAGTTTGAGAGAATTTGCAAAGCATCAGACGTCTATGGTAATATTTCTGTCAGTAGATAAAATAGAGCAAGTTGTAGAGCAGTTGACTTCAGATGGAGGTTACAGCATGGATACACCATGCACAGTTATATACAAAGCCACTTGGGAAGATGAAAAAAAAGTTATAGGAAAACTGAGTGATATAGCTGAAAAAACAAAACAGGCAAATATAACAAAAACAGCACTTATACTTGTCGGAGATTTTCTTGGAAATGAATATAATAACTCCAAACTTTACGATAGAGGGTTTTCTCATGAATACAGAAGTAGCCATAATAAGTCTGACTGAAAAATCAATACAAGCGGCATATAAACTATCAGATATATTTGAAAACGCAGATGTGTATATTATGGAAAAACACAGAGAAAAACAAAAATATGATAAAACAATATTTTATCAAAAACTTGATGTATTGATAGATGAAATTTTTGAAAAATATAAAGCAATAATATTTATAATGGCAACAGGTATAGTAATAAGACATATCGCAAGACATATAAAGGATAAAACAGTAGACCCTGCAATAATAGTATGTGATGAAAAATTGACATTTGCAATATCTCTTTTGAGTGGTCATATAGGCGGAGCAAACGAAATATGCAGATATATAGGCGAAAAAACAGGAGCGTTTCCTGTAATAACAACTGCCACAGATATAAATGATAAAGGTGCGCTTGATAATATAGCATTGAGATTAAAGGCATATAAAGATGAAGACAGAGAATTATACAAAAATATAAATTATATGCTTGCAAATGATGACAAAGTGTATCTTTTAAGAGATGTTAGTCTTCCTGAAGATGTTGATTTAAGAGGTTTTTCTTCGATAAATTATAAAAAAATTAAATCAGCAGACAATATATGTATAAAAAATGATATTGATTTTGAAAAAAATAAATTTGAAGAAAATGAAATTTATAAAAAAAATGAATTTATAATTCATATAACATATAGAAAAAAAACAGGATTGGAACATCTGCAAAACTATGCAAAAATAATACCTAAATGTGTGTATATAGGCATAGGTTGTAAAAAAAATACACCTTATGATATAATTAAATGTACTCTTATGAAATATTTGCTCGACAACAATATAGATATAACGTCCGTTACAAAGATAGGAAGTATAGATATAAAAAGAAACGAGCAAGGAATAATAAAGTTGGCGGAAAAATTAGGCGTAGAATTTACAACTTTTACATCAGATGAAATTATTGCAAGCAGGTATTATAAAAATATACCCAAGAACGATTTTGTAAAAAGTATAACAGGTGTAGACTCCGTATCGCTCTCCTGTGCCAAGATGCTTAGCGAAGACAATATAATAGCTGAAAATTTCAAAGGAAATGGAATAACTTTGTCAGCAGGATTGAAGTTACAATAATAATTTTTTCTATAATTGAAAAAAGAAATTAAATCCACGTTTGAAATGGGCTTTAGGTAACTTTCGATAAATATTTATCAGTTGTTTAATTTGGTAAGAGAAATAAAAAATATTATAAAAGATGATTATCTTATAAGTGCTTAAAGAGGAAATATGAACAACAAGATTATTAAAAATGTGCCAAGAAATATTATTATAATGGCATTGTTGATATTTATAACCTTCAAATATCTCATAACAGGCTTTACAAGTAAAGATATATTCAAAGCTATAAAAAATGCTGACGGGAAATTGCTTGTGTTTTCTATAGTTTTGTCAATAATCTATATATTATGTGAGGCATTTAATACTAAGAATATGTTGAAATCATATGGATATAAAACCGATATATTCAGAACGGCTATGTATGCTTTTTCAGGATATTTTTTCAGCGGTCTTACTCCGTCTGCAACAGGCGGTCAACCTATGCAGGTATTCATTATGAAAAAAGACAATATAAAAATATCTCATTCAAGCCTTATATTGATGATAGAACTTTGTGTGTATCAATTTGTAACTGTAATTATGGCAGTTATAGGATTTTATTACAATTATGATTATATATTTTCAAAAAAAGGATTAAATGTTTGGATAATATATCTTGGAATATTTATAAACCTGTTAATATTTTTGTTCATAGTTTTTGCAATATTCTCTGGAAGATTTATAAAGTTTATAAGAAGGATTGCTTTTTTTGCAATAAATAAATTACCGTTAAGCGAAAAAGATGACAAGAAAAATATGATAAATAAAGGTCTTGATGATTACAGAAACAGCTCTATATTCATAAAGAAAAACAAAAAACTCGTATCCATAATATTACTTACTACAACCATTCAAGTAACAGTTCTTTACACTATATCATATATAGTATACAGATCGCTTGGTTTCAATAATCTTGCATATTATAGGATAATATTTTTACAGGCGTTGGCTTATGTGTCCGTATCATCTTTGCCGTTACCTGGAGCTATCGGAGTTAGCGAAAAGTTGTTTCAATTTTTATTTTTGTCCGTTTACAGCAAAGATTTTATTACAGATGCACTTGTACTGACAAGAGGAGCTAATTTTTATGTATTGTTTGCAATAAGTGCATTGATATTTTTTGTATCATTTGGAGAATATATTTTTAAACAGAAAAAAGAAGAAGTGAAAAATGTGTAGATTAAAGATAAAAGAAATAATAGTGGTAGAAGGAAAAGACGATGTTTCGGCTGTAAAGAAGGCTGTAGATGCACAAGTGATAATGACAAACGGATATTCTCTTGACAAAAAATCACAAGACCTTATAAAAAAAGCATCGACAATAGGAAATATAATCATACTTACAGATTCAGACTATGCAGGAGAAACAATCAGAAAAAGAGTAGAAAAAATTGCAGGAAAACAAAATTGTAAACACGCATTCATACCCAGAGAGCAAAGCACGAAAGACGGAGACATAGGAGTAGAAAATGCAAGACCCGATTCGATTATAGAGGCACTTACAAAAGCAAGATGTATTAGAAGTGATAAAACAGATACATTTTCAATATATGATATGATGCAAAACAAACTTCAAGGAGGAGAAAACTCCTCATTAAAGAGAGATTATATAGGTAAATTTCTTGGAATAGGGTATTCAAATGCAAAACAATTTTTATACAGATTGAATAATTTTGAAATAACAAGAGAAGAATTTGAACTTGCTTTGCAAAAATACGAAGAAGAGGATAAAAATGCAAACTGAACTTTCATCAGCCAAAACTACAAAAAACATAATACAAAAATACGGTTTTAAACTGACAAAATCTCTCGGGCAAAATTTTTTGATAAATGAAAACATATTAAACGAAATAATAGAAGCCGCAGACATAACAAAAGATGATGTAGTACTTGAAATAGGTACAGGTATAGGTACTCTTACAAGTAAATTATGTGAAAGAGCGAAAAGAGTTGTAGCGGTAGAAATTGACAAGAATCTTTTGCCTATATTAAATGAAACTTTGTCAGCCTATCAAAATATAGATATTATAAACAAAGACATATTAAAAACAGATATAAATGAAGAGTTAAAAAGCTTGGGTATAAATCAAAAAGTCAAAGTCGTAGCAAATTTACCATATTATATAACAACTCCGATAATAATGAAAATATTGGAAGAAAATGTAAATGTAAGCGTTATGGTATTGATGCTTCAAAAAGAAGTTGCAAACAGGATAAACGCACAGCATTCTACAAAAGATTATGGAAGTTTGAGTATAGCCGTACAGTATTATTGCGATACACAGATAATTTGCAAAGTGCCTAAAAATTCTTTTATACCAGAGCCGAATGTAGATTCTTTAGTCATAAAATTGACAGTCAATGAAAAAAGAAAAGTTGAGATAGAAGATGAAGAACTTTTTTTCAAACTTGTAAGAGGAAGTTTTGCCAAAAGGAGAAAAACCATATTAAACTCACTTACAGGTTATGAAGATTTGGCAGATAAAGAAAAACTTGAAAAACTTTTTGAAATATCACAAATAGACAGCAAAAGACGAGGAGAAACACTTACAATACAAGATTTTGCAAAATTGACACAAAATTATAAAAACGTATTATAATTTTGATTATATAATAATGAGTAATTATTTTTGTATGATTAAAAAATGTAGATAAATGACAAAATTATTAATATCTAATGCCAATTAATAAACATATATATTTTTTGAAATAATGCTTAAATATATCAAACATAGCTTAATTTAAAAGGACTTTAGTATAAAGTCTTGAAGAGGCATAAATAATTAAGGTGATTCAATAACAAAATAAATTAAAAAAATTTAAAACAGGAGAACATATGAAATTTGTATCGTGGAATGTAAACGGACTTAGAGCAGTTAGAGAGAAAGGGTTTGAAGATATATTCAAAAACTTTGATGCTGATGCGTTTTGCTTGCAGGAGATAAAACTGCAAGAAAATCAAATAGAACTTCATTTTGATGGATATTATGAATATTGGAACTATGCAAATAAAAAAGGATATTCAGGAACAGCTATATATACAAAACATAAACCTATAGACGTGCATTACGGTTTAGGGATAGAAGAGCATGATATGGAAGGCAGACTCATAACATTGGAGTACGAAAATTATTATATAGCCACAGTATATACTCCAAACGCACAACCTGAGCTTGCAAGGCTTGCATACAGACAAAAATGGGAAGAAGATTTCAGAGAATATTTTAAAAAATTGGATGAGAAAAAACCAGTTATAATATGTGGAGATATGAATGTGGCACACCAAGAAATAGACCTGAAAAATCCGAAGAACAATCGTAAAAATCCCGGTTTTTCAGATGAAGAAAGAGAAAAATTTACATTGCTCTTAAATGCCGGATTTATAGACACATTCAGATATTTTTATCCAGATAAAACGGATGAGTATTCGTGGTGGTCATATAGATTCAATGCACGAAAGAACAATGCCGGTTGGAGAATAGATTATTTTTGCGTATCTGACAGGCTAAAAGAAAAACTCAAATCTGCAAGCATTCATCAAGATGTAATGGGTTCAGATCATTGTCCGGTATCAATAGAAATAGAATTGTAGAATAAAAAAAGGGCTGTTGAAAATTTATAAGAAATTATAATAACAACAAGCCCTTTTTTTATATCATATTGAAATATAAAAAAATTATAAACAAAAAAATAAAATAGGTTCTGTATTTTACATATTGATTAAATTATAATAATGTGTTATTATTATAGACTAAGTAATTATGACTAATATTTACTTAAAATATTGCAATAATATATAAAAACCGAAAAATATCCAAATAAAAAATGATAAGAATAAGTCTGCATATTATTAAACTTATGGAACTTCAATTCAATAATATTAATTAAGAATTGTATAATAAGAATGTATAATTTGCGGATAAATACCACTTTCTTGGTTAATGATTAGTGGTGTACTTTCAGATGTTCATAATAATACAGCATAAAAAGTAATATAGGCCTATATATCACAGTTAATACGGCTATCATAGTATGTAATATGTTTTATTAAATAAAATATAATTACTTAAATAGGTAATATTGCTATATTTTTTTAATAAAGGAGGGTATTAAAAACAAAAACAATAAAATTATTTAAAAAATATTGATTATAATAGTAAAAAAAGGCTATATATGTAAAGGTTAATTAATAAGCTTGAATTACTTTAAATTAATGCTAATGTTTGATGAAAAGAGTACGATATTATAGAATATAAGTATTAATTATAATATAAACATAATTGTTTTGTGTTATAATTGTGTGATTTCAATCAAATGACAGTATTAGTAAGGAAAGAAGGAGTGAAAATGAAACCTATGACACAATTAAGCAGGTTGCGAAGTTTTATATTGGCACTTGTTTTACTCATAAGCAGTATATCAGTCCCGAAAAGCTCTTATGCGGAAGGTACAGGTAAGGATGTAACAGGTATTTTAAAACCTGAAGTTATTGTAACACAAGACAATAAACCTATTGCAGAGGGTGGAAGTATAATTGCGGATAAGGGATTTAGGGTAGATGTAAACTTTAAAGTTCCAGTTAAGCTTGATGGTAAACCGCAGTATGTCAAACAAGGTGACTTTGCCAAAATAAAACTTGGAAAAGGTATTAAAGTCACAAATCCTATTGGAGATAAGCCTATTATAATAAAAGATGATAAAGGACCGAATCATACAGGCAAAAAAATAGGTACCGCAAAATTTGTAAAAGAAGGCGATAATGTTGTCTTGGATTTTAAGTTTGATGGCGACAAGTATATATTTGATGACCGTAAAGGCGTTCAAGTAGACTTGTACGCAAGCTTTGAGTTAGATGAAAAGGCTGACGACCCAAATAATTCTGAAGGAAATAAATTTGTAGAAATATTAAATAAAAAATACAACCTCATACCCGGACAAGAAAGTATAGCTATGAGAAAAGAGGGTAAGGTTGATTACAATACTAAAACTATAACATGGAAAGTATTTATAGATAAAAATAAATATTTCGGTCAAATATCTCTTGACGGATTTGAATTTTATGATAACTTGTTTGATGTAGGAGACTATGTAGAAGGCTCTTTTAAAGTTGGCAAGACAGAAGATGCGTTAGTATCAGAAATACCTACATTTGATAAAGATAAAATAGAAACAGATAAAAATGGGAATAAAGTAAAACCCCTCAAATATAAATTTGATAATAATAGTACGACACCGATTGTAATTGAGTTTAAAACTGAAATAAAATTTGACGATTTCTATTTAAGAAACGATAAAAAAGAATCTGAAAGAATTACAAAGACAAATACTGCATTTATAAGAAAAGACAAAGAAGAATATAAAGCTGTAGGCGAAGTTGAAATCGACAAGATGTGGACTCAAAAGAAAGTAATAAAAGACCATTACGTAAACGGACATAAAAGACCGTATCGTAAAGGGGATTCAGAAAAAGGAGAAGATCCTAATTCTTACTATGTGGATTGGACTGTAGAGTTTAATCATGAAGGCAAATCATTGGAAAATGTCAAAATAAAAGATGAATTGCTTAAAGACACGCTTGGAGAATGTTATCTTGAGTTTGCACATTCAAAATTGGAAGTATGGAACAAAGAAACAAAAGAATACGAAGTAAAAGATACTTCTATACAACCTGTTGCTTCTATCTATACCATAGGCGATATAACCACTAAAATAAAATTTACAATAACAACTAAGATAAATCCTAACGGTATTAATGTAGATTTAGAAAAAACAAAAAGAAGAGATTTTAAAAATGTAGCAAGTGTAACATGGGGAAAAGACAGTAAGCTCAAAGTGGAACATTTTGCCTCAATGTCTATAGGGGAAACTATACTTACTAAGGATTTTGAGAAAGATAAAGATAAAGGCTCTTATATAGGTCAAACTATAAAATGGAATATAAAAGTGTATGAATATGATAAGTATTCTCCTAAAACAAGCAGTTATTTATATGACATGATAATTTTCAAAAATTCTCCAAATGCTATTTATAAGCTTAAAGAAGGGGAATATGAAATACGCGACGGAATTACAAAAATAACAAGCTTAGACGGTATGGATATTACAAATCTGGCAGAAAAACAAAAAATAGTTCCGAAATTTATAAGATATAATAAATATTTGGAAGATAGTTTTAATTCCGATAAAACTATTAAGCGTAAAGTTTATAAAATATATGCCAATGATGAATATATCGGAGATTTGCTCGAAATATATGGATTTAATCCTAATGAGAAAAATTATACTTTCAGTTTCAATACTGTGATAACAGACCCTCAGACATTGCTTGGTGACGGAAGAATAAGTATAGCCAATTATGCTCATCTGTTTGAAAATGGAAACCGAGTGGCAGTTTCAGAATCTTGGCCTGAATACAATGCGAGGATGATTACAAAACAGGCATTGCCTGCCACAGTATCAAGAGATTTAGCTGAAAAGTTAAAAGAAGGACAAGATGTATCAGACTTAGCTAACCAGGATATATTCGATGGTACAACTCAAAAAGCTATAGATAATAAGGCTATAGCATTTGACAAGAAGACAAATTCGGTAATATTCAGACTTAGCGTAAACGCATCAGATATGGACAATACAATAGATGAAAATGGAAAACATACAGGTAAAAGCCTGATTGGAAATGTCATTTTAGAAGATATATTGCCTGACGGCTGGAAGTTTGAAGACATTGCTCAAGGTAAGAAATTCCTTATATTTGAAGGTACATCATATAATCCTAAAGAAGCTTACGAAAATATTAAAGACGAAAATCAGAAAAGAACAAGAGGAGTTGTAAAAGCCGAAAATATTGTTGATAATGATTTAGAATTTCTTGAATATCAATTCACCGATAATAAAGCTCAATTCACTTTTAAAAAAATAAACAAGCCATATGTTATTTTGCTTAAAGCTAAGCTTACAGATGACGCTTTCAAAGCATATGTAAATAAAAAAGTTGAACCTATTAAAAATATGGCGACAGTAAAAATCAGAGGAAATAAATCACAAGACATTCAACTTTTTGATATCAGTAACGAATTCCTTAAAAAAGCAGTTAATTCTGAAAAAATTGGAGACGGTTATTTGACATGGACAGTAGAATATGATCCTGACAACTATTATGCAAAAGATATTGAGTATATCGAAGATAAGCTTGGAGCGGGAATGTCATTTAGAACAGAACCTTCAGGAGAATTAAGTTTTAAAGATGGAAATTATAAAGTTGAGGAATGGATATTTGACAATGCTTCTCAAAAATTTGTATTATATAAAACTTATACAGAAAAATCTGATCTGGAAAAATTTATGGAATATCATGATAATCAAAAAAATATTCTCAAATTAAATATTATTGATAAGACAAGAAAATATAGGTTCATATATGTTACAGATATAAACGGTCAAGCTGATAATATGCAAAATGAAGTTACGCTTTTTGGAAAAAATGGAAAAATTAATGATATACCTGCCGTAAAAGGTGAATATAAAATAAACGGCAGTGGTGGAGGAAGTACTTCGGAAGGGCTTACTCAAATAAAAATAATAAAAACTGATCACGATAATAAAAAGTTAAAAGGTGCACAGTTCAATTTAAAACAAACTGATGGAAATATTAATATAACAAGAATAACAGATGATAACGGAGAATTGATTTTCAAGCAATTAACAAAGGGTAAATATATTCTTGAAGAAACTCAAGCTCCACAAGGATATGTTAAGCTTAATAAAACTTATAATATTAATATTACTCAAAATAACGGCGTATATAAAGTAAAAGTTAATCAGGATGACTATATAAGTCAAAATGCACAAAATGGAAATGAAATAACTGTGATGAATGAAAAAATTCCACCAACACCACCACCTACCACTGAAACGACATCAGCATCACTTTTTGTAAATAAGAGAGTAGTAGGAAATGAGTGGTCAGATCCCAATGATGAATTTACTTTTGTAGTTAAATTTACAAGTGAAAATGAATTACAAGTAAATGGAAAATATAAGTATTATAAAAATGGGGTTGAGGCAGGAACTATAGGAAACGATGGAGAGTTCAAATTAAAAGATGGTGAGCAAATAGAGATAAAAGATTTGCCTGCCGGAATAAAATATACATTGACAGAGACTGATTATAAAGAATACAAACCTCAAGAAGTAGAAAAATCAGGTAAAATAACTACTGCTAATGTATTGGCTAATGTATTCGAAAACTCAGTTGAATTTATAAATGAAACTACTACACACGGACAACTTAGAATAGAAAAAGAAGTAGTGGGTTCTGATACAGATAAAGCTGAAAAATTCAGATTTACAGTTAAAATAGGAGATGATCCTAATAAAGTATATAAGTATAAAGACGTAACTATTATTAAAACAATAACAGGTGGCACTGAAACTGTTATAGAACTTGGACATGGTGAACATATACTTATAGAAGGTATAAAATTAGGAACGCCATATCAAGTAACTGAAGCGCCAAATTCTAATTATAGCACTACAGTTAATGGACAAAATGGCAGAACAATAGACGGAACTATAACTGAAAGTGATGATAATGTTACAGTAAAATTTGTAAATACTCGTAAAACAACACCTAAAAATCCGGGTGGCTCAGGGGGAGATGATCCAACACCTCCGGGACCGTCAAATGATCCGCAGACACCGCCACCAAGTGTACCTGACAGAGATAGACCGACACCATCAGTACCGACTTATCCGATAGACGATACACCGAATCCGAACAACCCTAATTCACCTGATAGCATAGTTGTATCAGATGAAGATGGAGTACCGCTTGGAACATATACTAAGCAGACAAAACCTGACGGAACGGTAGAGTACGTGGACGAAGACGGAGTACCTCTCGGAGTTCGTAAACTTGTTAAAACAGGCAATGAATTCCCTGAAATACCATTGATGATGACATATGCATTATCATTACTCGGTCTTGTAGTACTAAGACGTTATAGAAGAAAAGATAAATAAAAAATTAAATATTAATAAAATTCTAAAATGAATTTGTTGTAATATACAACATCATAGAGGAATCTATTTACAAAAAAACCTACTTATAAAATTAAGTAGGTTTTTTTGTGAGAATTTTTTTATTTTTTAGCTTTGATTAGTTCCGCTCATAATTATTTTAAATGATGTGCCTTTTTGCTCGCTACTTTCTGCCCATATCTTCATATTGTGATTATCTGTTATTTTTTTTGCTATGGAAAGCCCTAAGCCGTAGCCACCATGTTCTTTGTTTCTTGATTTTTCCACTCTATAAAATCTTTCAAATATTTGTGTCAATTCTGTTTTTGGTATTATCGGACCGAAGTTGTTTATGTCCAATTTTATCTTGTCTTGTTCCTTTTTTAGCGTTACGGTTATTACTGTATTTGCATTACTGTATTTGCAAGCATTTTCAAGTAATATGGAAAACAGACTTTGTATTTGTTTTTCATCTGCGTTTATATACAAATCTTCTTGTACGTTTTCGTAGTTTATATCTACATTTTTTTCGAATGCGATGACTTCCAAGCTGAGTATCTGCGATATGAGTATATCGCTTACGTTAATTTTTGCAAAAGTTATCTCTCTTTTGTTTTTGTCGGTTTTTGCAAGGAACAGCATTTCTTCGAGCAGGGTTTTCATTTGCATAGCTTCTTGTCTGCTGGAATTTATCCATTTGATTTGATTTTTTATTGTATCGTTTTTGTTTTCTTCCAATATGTCCATATTTGCAAGTAATACGGTGAGCGGTGTTTTTAATTCATGAGATGCATCTGCAATAAATTGTTTTTGCTGTAACCATGCTATTTCTACCGGTCTAAGAGCCCATGAGGATAAAAATATGCTTATTATCAAAAATGCCAAAAGTGCAGTTGTTCCTGTACCGATTAAGATTATGAGAAGTGATTCTAATGTTTCGTGTTCTCTTGTTATGTCTATGAATGCTATTTTTTCGTATGAATCTGTAACTTGTTTCAGATAACGCAGTTGCATCTGTTTTATAGTGCCTACGTTGTATTTGTCGTGAAAAGCTGTTTTAATGGCATTGTTCAGGCTTTCGTCATCAATTGATACGTTGTTTTGTATCTGTGACAATATAGTTCCGTTTTTATCCAAGGTTACTACAAATAGAGATGTGTATTGTAACTTTTTCATATCGCTGCCGTTTGTATAGGCTGTGGCTTTTACGAGGTCTATAAGTGACATTGATATTATTTCTTTAAGGTCATCGATGCTCTGTGATTCCATTGCTTTGGAGTTTGTTTTGAGTATTATGGAAAACACTGCTATAAGTATAATTGATACCAATATCATTGTTATTGAAACGAATTTTATTTTTAAACTGCGTATCATTGTTTATTGTATTCGAGCTTATAGCCGACCTTTCTTATAGTTTGTATGGTTGTTGATGATTTTAAAAATAATAATTTTTTTCTAAGGAATGATATATATACTTCTACGTTGTTGTCGGCTGCATCTGATTCTATTCCCCACACTTTTATTATTATATCTTCTTTCGTGGCTATCATCTGAGGATGTGTCATGAGCATTTTCATTATTTCAAATTCTTTATAGCCTAATTGTATTGATTTTGTAGCACTCATCATTTGGTTGGTGTCAAGGTTTAATGTTACATCTCCAAAGGATAGCTCATTTATTATAACCTCTCCTTTTCGTCTTGTTATTGCTCTTAATCTTGCGAGTAATTCTTTTGTCTCAAATGGTTTGGTCATATAATCGTCTGCTCCGTAATCCAAGCCTTTTATCTTGTCGTCTGTCTGGCTTAGGGCGGTGAGCATTATTATAGGCGTTTGTATTTTTTCGCTTCTTAATTTTTTTAACACTTCAAAACCGTTCATTTTCGGCAACATTGCATCTAATATGATTGCGTCATAGGCAAAGCCTGTGGCGTATTCGTAGGCATCTTGTCCGTCATGAACTATATCTATTATATATTTTTCTTTTTTTAAGAGCTCGCCTATTGCCTCTGCAAGTCTAACTTCGTCTTCTACTACAAGTATGTTCATTGTATCATCTCCAATTTTTGCGCATTGTGTATTTTATATATAAGTTGTAAAATGATTAAACTTATGATGTTATGGCAATTTATACTGTGAATGTGATTAAAATTCAGTATAATATTATTTTGCCAAAATCTATATAAAGTTTAATAATATATTAATAAACTGTAACTTATAAAGTATTATACTTGTTATTCTTAAAATATAATTAAAATACTGTATTTATAAAAATTTTTCTTTTACTTTTGTCCAAAATTTATAGCTTTCCAATCTCATAAGTTTTATTTTGTGCTTGGAATATGATATTTCCATACTGTATAATTTTTCGTATTTGTATTGTATTGCATCGGCTAAAAATATAGTTGTATTTTGATGCTGATTTTCAGGAGTTACTATAACTTTTGCTTTATATGGTAGTATTATACTTGAAGTCAGTGAGCGATATGCGTTGGAGTTAAGTGGGGCGATTGGTGTAACCTGTATAAGATTAAGCCTCGGGTCGATTATGCTTCCTCCTGCAGAATAATTGTAGGCTGTAGAACCTGTAGACGATGATATTATTATACCGTCTCCGGAAAAACATTCCATATGTTTGTTATCTATTGACAAATTGAGATGAACAGTCTTGTTTTTATAGCCTTTCATTGCAAATTCATTTATTGAATGCAGTGTATAATCTCTTAATTGAGTTCTTATATTTGCTTGGAGAGGCAATATATTTTGTATCTCATAATTGGATTTTTTTATACAATCTATAAGATAGTCTATTTCAGATGGTATTACATCTTGAAAAAAACCTAAATGTCCTGTATTTATACCAACGAAAATTGAATCCGGATATTCAAGATCGTGGACATTTTTTAAAAACGAACCGTCACCGCCTATTGATATTATAAGATCGCATCCGCTGTCAAATTCGTTCATCACATTAAATCCTGCGTTTATTAATTTATCCATAAGTAAAGGATATACTTTTTTAGATGATGCGTTTGAATTTGATTTTATAAAAATATTTTTTATTTCAACATTTTTTGCTACTTTTTTGTTTGACATTGTTAACCTCAAAAAAATTATAATAAATATGTAAATTATATTATAGCATAATTTTTTTAAAATAAAACTTGTAAAAATAAATTGAAAAAATGTGCTTGACTATAAAAAAATTATATGTTACAATTCAATCATAAATTCGGTAACGTTACCGAATTAAAAAATAAATAAAATATGCTTTTGAAGATAAGAGGATTTCGGACAAAGGGAAAACGCTATTAAAAATTTTTGTAGGTGAAATGGTATTAGTGAAAATCTGCTGTTTTCAAGGCATAAAAAAATTGAAGCGAGGTAGTTTATAATGAAAAGATTGAAAAAAGCATTATTCATAGGACTTGCAGCTCTTACGACTGTTGCTATGCTTACAGCTTGTTCAGGTGGAGATAAAAAAGATGATAAAGCTGCGGATAATAAAACTGAGCAAACAGCCGATGCAGGTACAGGGAAAGTTTATTATTTGAACTTTAAACCTGAAGTTGAAGAAACTTGGAATAAGATAGCACAAACTTACAAGGAAGAAACAGGAGTGGATGTGAAAGTTGAAACTGCTGCAAGCGGACAATATGAACCGACACTTAAAGCGGAGATAACAAAAGACGATGCACCTACATTGTTCCAAATAAACGGACCTGTAGGCTATCAAAACTGGAAAGACTATACGCTTGATTTGAAAGATTCTGAGATATACAGCCATTTATTAAACAAAGATATGGCAGTTTCTACAGATGAAGGAGTATTCGGAATACCTTATGTTGTAGAAGGTTATGGAATTATATACAACGATGCTATAATGCAAAAATATATAGCACTTGACGGAGCAAAAATAAAATCAGTTGATGAAATAAACAACTTTGCAAAACTAAAAGAAGTTGTAGAAGATATGCAAGCTAAAAAAGCTGATTTAGGAATAGATGGAGTATTTGCAGCAACTTCATTAGCACCGGGAGAAGATTGGAGATGGCAAACACACCTTGCAAACGTACCTGTGTACTATGAATACAGAGATGATAAAGTAAAAAATCTTGATGAAATAAAATTCACTTATTCAGACAACTATAAAAACATATTTGATTTATATGTTACAAATTCAACAGTAGATCCTTCTACATTAACAGGAAAAACAGTTACAGATTCTATGGCTGAATTCGCACTTGGAAAAGCTGCGATGGTTCAAAATGGAAACTGGGCTTGGGGACAAATATCAGGTGTTGAAGGAAACACAGTTAAAGCCGAAGATGTTAAATTCTTACCTATATATACAGGTGTATCAGGAGAAGAAAAACAAGGAATATGTGCAGGAACTGAAAACTTCTTCTCAATCAACTCTCAAGCAAAACCTGAGGATCAAAAAGCATCACTTGATTTTGTAAACTGGTTGTTCACAAGCGAAAAAGGAAAAGAATATGTAACAAAAGATTTAGGTTTCATAACTCCGTTTGATACATTTACAGAAGCTGAATCTCCTGATGATCCGCTTGCAAAAGAAGTTATAAAATATATGAGCAATCAAGACTTATATAACATTGACTGGAACTTTACTTCTTTCCCAAGTCAAGCGTTTAAAGATGCGTTCGGTCAGTCACTTGGACAATATACATCAGGTAATATGACATGGGACGATGTAAAAGCCTTGTTTATAAATGAATGGAAAGCCGAAAAAGAAATGGCTCAATAATTTAACCGGGAGGCGCCAAGCCTCCCTTTTTTTATAAGCATTTATACTAATCTTCATTTAAAAATACATATAGCGGATTTTATTATCAGCGTTACTTTTTTATATAGTGTATGGGTGTATATATATGATATTTTAAATAAGGTTGAGCATTTATGCGAATATTTTTTAAAATTTAGGAGAAAATTATGGAAAAGACACTCAAAAAATATTTTCCTTTTTTTGTACTACCTACTTTTTTGACGTTTGCAATCGTATTTTTGATACCGTTTGTACTTGGAGTAGGGTTGTCATTCACAAAATTCACCACTATATTTAATGCTAAATTTGTAGGTATTTCCAATTATACCAAAGCGTTTGCGAGCAATCAGAGATTTATTCAGGCATTTGGATTTACTACAATATTTACAATAGTGACAATAATAACTATCAACATAATAGCTTTTGCCATAGCATTGGCACTTACAAGAGAAATAAAGGGAAGTAATCTTTTTAGAACAGTATTTTTTATGCCTAACCTGATAGGCGGTATAGTATTGGGATATACTTGGCAAGTTATGCTCAACTCCGTACTTTTAAAACTGATAGGCAAGGGACTTCTTGCAAGTGAAACATACGGATTTTGGGGGCTTGTTTTACTTACAAACTGGCAACTTATAGGTTATATGATGGTAATATATATAGCAGGCTTGCAAAATGTACCGCAAAGCTTGATAGAAGCTGCAAAAATAGACGGTGCATCAAAATGGACTATACTTAAAAATGTAACTATACCTATGGTTATGCCGTCAATTACAATATGTTTGTTTTTAACGCTTACAAACAGTTTCAAGCTGTATGACCAAAACCTTGCACTTACAGCAGGAGCACCACTTTATAAAACAGAGATGTTGGCTATGAATATAGTTAATACAATGTTTGCAAAAGTAGGTTTTGAAGGTGTCGGACAGGCAAAAGCATTTATATTCTTCATAATGGTTGCAGCTATAGCATATGTACAACTTAAATTTACGAGAGATAGGGAGGTTGAAAACTGATGAAGACAAAAACTATAGACAGAATAATATTTGTAATATTGTTATTTTTGCTTGTAGCATTTTTATATCCGATATCATTCATAGTGATAAATTCATTTAAAGGTAAATTTTTTATAAGCAACTCTCCATTTTCACTTCCAAATGCAGAAACATTTGTGGGACTTGGCAACTATGTAAACGGTTTGGCAAAAACAGGATTTTTCAGTGCAATAGGCTGGTCATTTTTTATAAGTATATTTTCAGTAGCTGTAATAGTATTGTTGTCATCTATGACAGCGTACTATTTGACAAGAGTAAAAAACAAAGTTACAAAAACCATATATTACTTATTTGTGTTTTCAATGATAGTGCCGTTTCAGATGGTTATGTTTCCTACTATTAAAGTTGCGGATATGTTACATCTGAACAATCCGGTAGGTATGATATTCTTATATTTGGGCTTTGGTTCAGGTTTATCTGTATTTATGTTCAGCGGTTTTATAAAATCCATTCCACTTGAAATAGAAGAAGCATCTATGATAGACGGATGTTCACCTATAAAACACTTTTTCTATATAATATTTCCTATATTAAGACCTACAGCAATAACGGTCGGTATTTTAAATGCGATGTGGGTATGGAACGACTATCTTCTACCATATCTTGTAATGGGTATAAGTACAAAATACAAGACTGTACCTGTTGTAATACAAATGCTTGTAGGCTCAAACGGAAATAGAGATTTAGGAGCGATGATGGCTATGTTGGTGCTTGATATAATTCCTATAATAGTATTCTATCTTTCAGTACAAAAACATATAATCAAAGGAGTAGCTGCAGGTGCAGTAAAAGGTTAATATGTCGAAGATAACAATACGTGACGTGGCAAAACAATGTAATGTCAGTGTCAGTACAGTATCAAGAGCCATAAACAATCATCCTGAGATAAACCAAAGAACAAGGAATATAATACTCAAAAAGATAAAAGAATTAGGATATACCCCAAACTCCAATGCGAGAAATTTAAAACGTTTAGAAACAAATACGATAGCCGTACTTATAAAAGGGATAGGAAATTTGTTTTTTCAACCTATGTTTAAAGTTTTGGAAAACGAGATAACTAAAAACGGATACTCATTTTTACTATATAAAGTAGAAGAACAGGATAATGAAATAGATGTAGCATTGAAACTCTCCCAAGATATAAAGCCTAAGGGAATAATATTTCTTGGCGGTTGTTTTATGGACGAAGATAAAAAAATATTGGAAGAAATAGGTATACCTTTTGTAGTTACAGCTATAGTAAGCAAAAATATGAGCATAAAAAATTCGGCCTGTGTCGGAGTGGATGATTTTTTGGAAAGCAAAAAAATGGTTAATTACCTTTTGTCGCTCGGACATAAAAAAATAGCCATAATAGGTTCAAGGTATGATGATGCAAGTATAGGTATGCTTAGAGTCAACGGCTATAAACAGGCACTTACAGAAAATAATATAAGTATAGATGAAAATTTGATATTTACAACCACAAAAAATGAAGACCCTTATACATTTGAATACGGTTATAAAACAATAGATATATTGCTTGATAAAAAACTTGATTTTTCCGCTATATATTGCGTATCTGATGCAATAGCGATAGGAGTTTTAAAAAGATTAAGAGAAAAAGGTATAAAATCACCGAGAGACTATTCAGTAGTAGGATTTGACGGACTTGAAATAAATGATTACCTTAATCCAACAATAACAACCATTAAGCAACCGGTAGAAAATATGGCACTTACGGCATGCAATGTACTTTTCAATATAATATCCGGTAAACCTTACAAAAAAGTGGTAACATTTGAAGGAGAATTGTTTGTAGGTCAAACAACCGACAGATTCTAAATTTTATTTTATAATTAACATTTTTTAAAACTGTATGCAAAAACATATGTTAAATTATATAGCTGAATTTCACTGAAAGTATAATAAAATTAATTGCGATGATAATAAAAATCATATAAAAAGAGGTAAAGATGAGAACATCGGGAATCTTACTTGCCATATCCTCGCTTAACTCCAAATACGGAGTTGGAGATTTCGGCAAAGAAGCATATAAATTTGTAGATATAATTCAAAAAATAGGCTTTACAATATGGCAGTTATTGCCACTTAATCCGCTCGGCTATGGAAATTCACCTTATCAGCCGTATTCATCACAAGCAGGAGATGAAATATATATAAGCCCGGATTTGCTATATGAACAAGGGCTTTTAAAGAAAAAGCCTAAACCACTTGAAAATAATGATAGAGTAGATTATGAAAAAGCAAGAAAATTAAAAGCGGAAATATTAAAAGAAGCATTTAAAAATTTTAAAAAAGATAAAGATTATGAAGAATTTATAAAATTTGACTTCGTTTATAAATATGCGGTTTTTCTTACACTGAAAAAAGCAAATAATCTCAACATTTGGAATAAATGGGATAAAGAACAAAAAAATTGGATAATCGATAAAAAACTTGACCTTTCACAGTATAATGAAGGCATAGAATACGAAATGTTCGTACAATATATATTTTATAAACAATGGACGGATCTCAAAAAATATGCCAACTCAAAAGGCATCAGAATAATGGGAGATATACCTTTTTATGTAGGGCTTGACAGCTTGGATGTATGGGAAAATCAAAAGTCATTCCTGCTCAATAAAAATGGAAATCCGAAATTTATAGCGGGAGTACCGCCTGATTATTTCAGTAAAAACGGACAGAGATGGGGAAATCCTATATATGATTGGAAATATCTTAAAGAAAATGATTATGATTTTTGGATTAAAAGGATTGAATACAATGCAAAACTATATGATATATTGAGAATAGATCATTTCAGAGCATTTGACACATATTGGCAAGTAAACGCAAGAAATAAAACAGCCAAGGCGGGCGAATGGATAGAAGCACCCGGATACGAAGTATTTGACCTTATAAAAAAGAAATTTCCGAAATTGGAGATAGTAGCCGAAGATTTGGGCGGACTTAGAAAAGAAGTTTTACAGCTAAGAGATCATTATAATCTCAAAGGTATGAAGATATTGCTGTTCAGTCTGGATCCAAATGAAGGTAATAACAACTTTTCAGATAAGAAAAATATGATTATATATACAGGTACACACGATAACCAAACCGCTATGGGATTTTTTGAAAGTCAAGACAAGAAAACAAAAGACTATATAATCAAACTTTTCAAAGAGCATAATTATGATGATGAAAATATAACAAACGGATTTTTGGAGATGACATTTGACAGCATAGCTGACTATGCCATAGTACCTGTTCAAGACATATTAGGTCTTGATGACAGTGCAAGGATGAATACTCCGAGCACGCTCAACAATCTAAATTGGAGTTTCAAATTAAACTCTATGGAAAAATTGGAAGAAAAAACAGATTATTTACACAAATTGCTTAAAAAGACGAAAAGAATTTAAAAAACGTAAGTAAATTATCTATAACATTTTATTTGGAGGAAATAAAGATGGCGAGTTTATCGTTGAAAAATATTAATAAAGTGTATCCTAACGGATATCATGCCGTTAAAGATTTTAATATGGAAATAGAAGACAAAGAATTTATAATATTTGTCGGTCCGTCAGGCTGTGGAAAATCAACTACACTTAGAATGATAGCAGGCTTGGAGGACATATCATCAGGCGAACTTAAAATAGATGACAAAGTGGTAAATGATGTAGAACCTAAAGATAGAGATATAGCCATGGTATTTCAAAATTACGCACTTTATCCTCATATGAACGTGTTTGACAATATGGCGTTCGGATTGAAGATAAGAAAAGTACCAAAAGATGAAATAAAAAAGTTGGTTACAGAAGCTGCAAGAATATTGGATATAGAGCATCTGCTTGACAGAAAACCAAAAGCTCTTTCAGGTGGACAAAGACAAAGGGTAGCTATGGGTAGAGCAATAGTAAGAAACCCTAAAGTATTTCTTATGGATGAGCCTTTGTCAAATTTGGATGCAAAATTAAGAGTTCAGATGAGAATAGAAATATCAAAACTGCACCAAAGATTAGGCTCAACGATAATATATGTAACACATGACCAAACAGAGGCGATGACACTCGGCTCAAGAATAGTAGTAATGAAAGACGGTATAATTCAGCAAATAGATTCCCCTCAAGAACTTCACGAAAAACCTAACAATATGTTTGTAGCAGGATTTATAGGCTCACCTCAGATGAATTTTATAGAGGTGGAAGCAGTGCAAAAACAAGACGGAGTTTATTTGAAAAAAGGAATAATAGACGTAAAACTTCCTGAATATAAAGCAGACATCTTGAAAAATCAAGGATATATAGGCAAAACGGTAGTTATGGGTATACGTCCTGAAAATATACATGATGAAGTTGCATTTATATCAATGAGCGAAGAAAGCGCAAAAGTTAACGCTCAGATAAAAGTGTATGAAATGATGGGAGCGGAAGTATTTTTATACTTCGATATAGAAAATGTAGAGTTTACAGCAAGAGTAAACCCGAGAACAAACGCAAGAGTTGGAAGTGTGGTAGACTTTGCATTTGACATAAACAAAATACACATATTTGATAAAGAAACAGAAAAAACAATAACTAATTAAAAAATATATAAACACTCATTTAAAAAATATATAACAGTAAAATTTTAACAGTAACTCATCAGACAATTTATTTTACAAAACTTTGAAATAAAATATTTTTAGATAAAAAGTTTTATGATTTACAGATGACTGTTTTTCAAAATGAGTGTTTATTGTTTTGAGAAAATGGGTAATAAGTTGTTATAAATAACATTGTATAAGTATATTACTAAAAGCCCTTAAAAATATTTACGGAGAGGAAACTATGTTAAAAAAGAAGTTAAACGAGATATCGATTAATCAATATGATAAAGAATTTGACAAACTTACCAAACAACAGATATATGATACATTGTTGATATTTACAAAAGAACAAATAGAAAAATTGCCTAAAAATAAAGGCGAAAGAAAACTTTATTATGTGTCAGCGGAATTTTTGATAGGAAAATTACTATCCAACAATCTTATAAATTTAGGGCTATATGACCAAGTAAACAAATTATTAAAAGAAATTGACCTTGACATGTCACAGATAGAAGAAATAGAAAACGAACCGTCTTTAGGCAACGGAGGCTTAGGAAGATTGGCAGCCTGCTTTTTAGACTCAATAGCAACATTAGGTCTTAATGGAGATGGTATTGGTATCAATTACCACTTAGGTCTGTTCAAACAAAAATTTATAGATAATAAACAATTTGAAGAACCTAACAATTGGATAAGAAAAAACAGTTTTCTTAAAGATACGGGAGAAAAATTTGATGTAAAGTTTGGAGATTGCAAAGTAACAGCACATATGTATGACATAGCTGTTACAGGTTATGAGAGCGGATATAACAACCTGCATCTTTTCGATATAGATACTGTGGACGAAAACATAGTAAGAAACGGTATAAGCTTTGACAAAACAGATATAAAACGTAATTTAACTCTGTTTTTATATCCTGACGATTCAGATAAAAATGGACAATTATTAAGAATATATCAACAATATTTTATGGTCAGTGCAGGAGCTCAACTCATATTAAAAGAACTCAGAGAAAACGGACATAAGATAGAGGATTTGCATAAATATGTAGCGATTCAGATAAACGATACACATCCTACACTCATAATACCTGAGCTTATAAGACTTTTGACAGAAAAAGGCATAGATTTTGATGAGGCGGTAGATATAGTAACAAAGACAGTAAATTATACAAACCATACGATATTGGCAGAAGCACTTGAAAAATGGCCTTACGAATATCTAAAACAAGTAGTGCCTCATCTCATGCTTATAATAGAAAAATTAAACACAACAATAAAAGAAAGATTCAAAAGCAAAAAAGTACAAATCATAGATAAAGAACATAAAGTTCATATGGCGCATATAGCCATACATTTTTCATCCAGCACAAACGGCGTAGCTAAACTGCACACAGACATTCTCAAAAAAGAAGAACTCAAAGCATTCTACGAAATATATCCCGAAAAATTTAATAACAAAACAAACGGCATAACATTCAGAAGATGGCTGTTAAATTGCAATGAAGAGCTTACAGACTTTATAACAAGTCTGATAGGAGACGGGTTTAAAAAAGATGCGAGAGAATTGGAGAAATTATCACAATTTGTAGATGACGAGCAGGTTTTAGACAAACTGTTGGAGATAAAAAAACATCACAAACAAGAGCTTGCAGATTATATAAAATCACACGAAAATATAGAAATTGACAGCAATTCTATCTATGATATACAGATAAAAAGACTTCACGAATACAAAAGACAACAGATGAATGCACTTTATATAATAGATAAATATTTGGACATAAAAAAAGGTAGACTTCCTAAACATCCGATAACAGTAATATTTGGAGCAAAAGCTGCACCGGCATATACCATAGCCAAAGACATAATACACCTTATATTGACACTGAGTGAACTTATCGAAAAAGACGAAAAAGTGAGCAAGTATCTTAAGGTGGTAATGGTGCAAAACTATAATGTGAGCTACGCACAAAAACTCATACCTGCTTGCGATATATCAGAGCAAATATCATTGGCATCCAAAGAAGCATCAGGAACAGGCAATATGAAACTTATGTTAAACGGAGCCGTTACACTCGGTACAATGGACGGAGCAAACGTGGAGATAGCTGAGCTTGTAGGACAAGATAATATATATATATTCGGCAAGACAAGCAAGCAAGTAATAAATTTATACAAAAAATCGTCATATGATCCTAAAAAATATTATCAAGATGATGAATGTATAAAAGAAATAGTAGATTTTATAATCTCGGACAAACTCACAGAGCTTGGTGACAAAACGTCACTTACAAGGCTGCACCAAGACATATCACAAAAAGATTACTTTATGGCACTTTTAGATTTAAGAGCATATATAAAAACTAAAAATAAAATGACAAAAGCCTACAAAGACAGACACGAATGGGCTAAGAAAATGCTTATCAACATAAGTAAAGCAGGACAATTTTCATCAGACAGGACAATCGAAGAATACAACAGAGAAATATGGCATTTGTAAAATATTAAACATATCTTACTGAAATAAGGGAGATATTTAAACTTACAACAGATTATTTTTAAGATTTATATTATGAGCTGTAATTAGTTAATATTAAAATATTTTTTAGATTGTTGTTTAAAATAATTGTCAGTATAGCCTATATATTTGATTTTAAATATATACTGATTTTTTAAAACACAATATTAGATTTTATATTTTCATTTGGTTAAATTAGGAGAATTGTTAATGAAAATAATCAAAAAGTTTTTTGCTGTAATTACTGTTGTAATTATGATGTTAAGTGTTTTTTTACAAAATTTTAACACTTATGCAGATGCTCCTAAACAGTTAGATTCAGGTTTTGAGAAAAAAGTTAATGTTAAATTAAGAGAAATTACAATAAATGGCGGGCAATATCTATATAAAGATTATAAGTGGACAGATATAACAGGGGAAAAAGAAATAAAAATAGATATTACCTCTACTACTGGATTTAGATATATTTCTGACAGTTCAGAGGTACCTTCAGATAAAATTCCTAAAATTGTGAATGCACAAAATCCTATGACAATAATGTATGATTGGGAAATTGAAGATGCATCAGATGTTAAGTTAAATGATTATTTCGTAATTAAATTACCTGCTTTGGATGTTTTTGAATATTCAGGAGATAGAACAGGTATAGTGGAAAATGAAGAAGATACAGCCGGCACAATAGGGAAAATAGGCGATTTTGAATATAAATTTAATGGACAATATTTGATAAAATTTACAAATCAAAAAGCTTTAGGAACCACTATAAAAGGAAAAACAAAATTAGTGGGAACAGTTAAAAAAACAAATGCTGATATACAAATGAACGACAATGATCCGTCAAATCCTACAGAGCCACTAATCATAAGACAACCTAATAACCCGGGGCCTTATAAGCCGAGACATTTAGGGGTATCATGGTATAATAATGACGGAAAATTGGAAAAAGGTGGAGAGCAATCAACAAAGGAGACTCTACGTTGGAGAGTAGAAGGCAATAAAGCCCAACTTAGAGATATTTTAAATAACGGTAGCTTCGAAGAAAGAAAAGATGTGTTGATTGAAGATACTTTGCCTGACGGGTTAGAATTTGATGAGACATACCTAAGTTTATATACTCGAGTATATCTTATGACGGAAGATGATAAAATGAGCTTGGACTATATAGGATACAGAACTCATATAGCAGCTTCTGATAAGAATAAAGATTACTATAAAAAATGGACTTCCAATCCTACTTATGATGCAAAGGAAATAGAAGTTATCAAAGAAAATGAAGCAGATGGAAAAACATTAGATATTTTCAGAGAAGAAATAAAACAAAAAGCATTAGGATATGGTATAAATACAAATAATATACAAAAATTTGTTGCAGGTATATATAAACACTCAGATGGAAGAAGTACATTGATATTTCCGTGGGGAAATTCTCCAAAAATCGGTATAAAATATCATGACTTATATGGTGGTAAAAATAGCTTTGATGCTATGGTAGATAGCGTTCAAGTGAATGAAATAGCCAAGCTTTCATCATGGATAACTTCTGCTCAGGCTACTAAAACAAAAGCGGCTTATAACGGAAAAAATGTTATGAATTTTGTATTGGAATATAACGTCAAAGTAGCTCCAAAATATCAAAGAGACGGTCAGACATTTAGAAATGAAGCTAATTTATCCTATTTAGATTCACAAGGGGCACGCAAAAATGAGTCGAAAAACAATAGTATTACTTTTGTTTTAAGCACTTCACAAGGAGCAAGAACACCTTTAGATCTTGTAGTTTCAAAGAAATGGCAAGAAGTAGAAAACTCAACTTGGGCTACAGATAAAACAAATAGCTCGGAAATTATAAAAGTACAATTATATGCCAATGGAGAAAAAGTAAACGGTAAAGAATTGGAGTTAAAGAAAGAGAACAACTGGACGAATACATTTAAAAATTTACCGATATATGAAAATACAGATAAAATAAAATATACCGTAGAAGAGATTATAACAGGAAATCCTGACTATGAACCGGTATATGGAGAAACAAATTATTCATCAAATCCATATAGAATAGAAATAAAAAATGTCAAAAAATCCACTATAAAAAGAACTATAAAAGTAGATAAAGTATGGATAGGAATGGATAATTGGAAAGAAGATAAAAAAAATAATGCAAGTGTAGAAGTAAAATTATATGATAAAAGCGATTTATCCAAGACAGCCATACAGACATGTGTATTGAATAAAGACAATAACTGGGATTATGAATTTACTGTGCCTAAATATGATATGTCAGATAGAAAAATAGATTATGCCGTAGAAGAAATCAATAATTCTACACCGGATTATAAAACACAAGTTGTCGGAGACATGGAAAAAGGCTTTGAAATAAGAAATATTCAAACTACAGTTAAAAATATAAAAGTAACAAAAAAATGGGACAATTCCGATTCTGCTTGGCATAATGATATGCAAAATACGAGCGTAAGAATAACATTATTGGCAGACGGTATACCGAAAGACAGCAAAACTGTATCAAATTCAACATCATGGACAGCGACATTTATAGATATGCCGATATACGATGATGTAGGTAAAGTTATAAATTATACAACAAAAGAAACCGTAATATATACAGATAATACCGAGAAAGAATTTGCACCTATCGAAAGTAGAGTAAAAAGTGTAGACGGAATATCTGAAGAAATTACACTTACCAATATAAAACCTACAACTACCAGTGACGCAGTGCTTAGAATAAATAAAGAAATAAAAGGATACAAAGCGAATATTGATGATGTATTTACATTTAGAGCCAATTTCTTCATAGATGAGGTCCTTGATAATACAGCTTACAAATTCACAAGAAATGACGGAACAACGAGTGAGATTAAAAGTGGAAAAACATTCACTCTAACAGGTGGACAGCATATAGTTATCAGAAACTTGCCGGATAAAATCAAATATAGGATAGAGGAAACAGATTATAAAAAATATACACCTAAAAGACTTTTTGCAGAAAAGACTATAACGACAAGCACTCAATTATTCTATGAGGAAACTTTTATAAACGAAAGAACAACACAGGGAATGTTGAGGATAGAGAAAAAAGTTATGAACTCATCCGATAAGAATAAAGAGTTTGACTTTACGGTAACTATAGGTGATGATGTCAATAAAAAATATAGTTTTGTAGGAAGTAAAAAAGGAGATATATACGGTAAAGATACTATAAAACTTAAAAATGGAGAATATATAATAATAAAAGAAATAGAAGCAGGAGATATTTACAAAGTAGAGGAGAGAAACTATTCATCAGAAGGATATTCTACAAAAGTAAATGGGGAAGATAAAAGAGATTTCTCAGGAAAGGTAGAATCGGATGAAATATCAGTTGTGAGATTTGTAAATACACTTTCTGCAGGTGGCATTGGTGGAGGAGATTATCCTGATCCTATAACACCCGGCAGCGGTGGTGGAGGAGAAACCCCAAATACTCCAACTACCCCAACAATACCCAATAAACCTACAACACCGACAAACCCAACAATGCCAAATCAGAAGATACCTGTAAATCCTACAAATCCAAGACCGACTATACCGACAACATCTGAGGAGCCTAACAATCCTATAACTCCGGATATACCAAAAACACCATCTGTACCGTCTTATCCCATAAATTCATTGCCGGATCCTAAAGCTCCTAACTCTCCAAAGAGCATAATAGTTGTAGACGAAAACGGAGTACCTATTGGAACATATACTAAGCGAGTAAATCCTGACGGAACAGTAGAATATGTAAACGAAAACGGAATACCTCTTGGAGGAACAAAACTTGTAAAAACAGGTAATGAATTCCCTGAAAACAAATTAATAATAACATCAATGTTTTCATTGCTTGGACTTGTAATATTAAGACGTTATAGAAGAAAAGACAAATAAATTAAAAAACTGTAGATAAAAAGTTTAAAGCTTGATTATTTTTATAGAAATGGGTATAATTGAGAAAGTAATCTAATACTAAGTACTAATAGAATAATAGATAATTTATATTATAAGTTTATAAACAGTGTTATATTTTTATTAAATTTAGACGTATTTTTCTATAGTTCTATTGAATTTTAGTATAAACCCAAATCTGAATGGAGGTTGATAACGAAATATTGTAATATTTATTAAAAAAATAAATAGACATATGCAAAACTTGATTTTTTAAATGATATACAAATATATTGTATTAAAATAATAAGATATATTTCATTATAGCGTTTAATTCTATGGGTTTTGTATATGTCTATATGAAATTAAACAGAAAGGAGAAGATATGAGACAAAACACAAAAATAACAAGACTGCGGAGTTTGATATTGGCACTTATTATATTAATAAGCAGTATATCTGTTCCACAAAATTCATATGCACAGCCGACGGGAAAAGATGTTGCGTCTATATTAAAACCATCATTAAAAGTAACGTTGTATCAAGCCGGTAAAAAATTGGAAGATAATAGTAGTGTAGAAGGAAAAAGTCCTATAGCGGTCAATGTTGAATTTAAAGTTCCTGTTAAAAATGACAAACCTAAACCGGCTCAAGTTGTCGAAAAAAATGACTATACAAAAATAGAAATAGGTAAGGGCATAATAGTTAAAGACAGCAATTTTAAGGATATTACTTATACTAATAAAGACACAGGAAAAAAGATAAAACTTGGAGTATATAGGTTTGTGACAGACCCTGCTACTAAAAAAGTAACATTGGAAGTTGAATTTACCGGGGACAATACAGAAGATGTTTTTAATGATTATGAAGATATAACAGCCAAATTTGATGCAGATTTTAATCTGGATATATCAGACATACCTCCTAATCAAGGTGGAAATAAAACAGTAACTATATTAGATAAGACATATAGTTTTACAGTAAAAGAGCCTGATGATAAGATTACAGTTACAAAAAAAGGAAAGGTAATAGTAGACGATCCTGATAACAGGAGTATAGAATGGACAGTAGAAGTGGGTACAGATGGAGAAGTATTGGATGGCTACACTCTTTCTGATGATCTTACAAATGTTGGAGAGTATATAAACGGCTCATTTGAGTTTGAATATGGACCTGAAAAGGAAAAGGTTAATGCGAGCAATATTGCAAGTGAGGTTCAATATAATACATCAAAACAACTCCAATATACGTTTAAAAAAATTAATGGAGAAAGCATAAAAAAACCGGTTACGGTAAAATTCAGAACCAAGCTCACTGATGAAGAATTCATGGCGATTGATAGTAATTCTAAGAGTAAATCTACAACAAAGACCAATGAAGTAAAAATACTCAAAGGGGCTGAGGAAAAAGCTAAGGCGACGACAAAAGTAAATTGGTCACCTAAATGGGCAACAAAATCACATTATAAGCATGGTAAAGAAGGATACCAAAAAAAAGATGGTAACTACTATATTGATTGGGAAATAGTGGTAAATGAAGAAAAAGCAAAACTTAAAAATGTAAAAATAAAAGATATATTAGGAGCAACTACAGATACGCTTGGTAGGGATGCTTCAAGTTTTTCATTGGAGATTGTAGAAGCCGAGCTTAAATTCTATAAAGCTGATGGTACAGAGGATACATCAAAAAGTCAAAAATATGGACCTGGCAATTCTCCTATTCCTGCCGGTAATATTTTTGAGGTAGGTAATATAGATGGAAAAGTAGAGCTTAAAGTAACAACTAAATTAAACAACTTTACAGATTCCGATCTCAATAGGCGATATACTTTTAAAAATTCAGCAGAAGTTACTTGGGATAGTAATAATAATACACCTGTCAAAGTTTCAAACTATGTATATATCGGAACACAAGCTATAAATAAAGATGTTAAAGATAAAACATATTTTATTAATGACCAAAATAGAGAAGGAAGTGAACAATATTTCCTTAATCAGGAAGCTGAATGGACTATAACAGTATCTAAGGATAATATAGACAATAATCCGGTAGTTTATGATATGATAATTTTTGATCCGGAAGTTCCGTCCGGAAATGTAAAGGATTTAAAAATATTAGATTCTGCCAACAACTATGTTGATGAAATAGATGGGATAAAATTAAAAAAATTAGAACCTCAGCATCTTAATTATCATAAATATATTGGGAGTTCTGAAATTAATAATGGATTAACCTTGGACGTGAAACCATTATATTATAAAAAAGATGGAACGAATTTTGTTCATGTAGGTGATTTGATAATAGTAAAGGGATTTACACAAGATAAAAGAGAGTTTAAATTAAAAACACGTCTTACAGATCCTAAAGCACTTATACATGATAAAGATAAAGATTTAGATAAAGAAAAAGGAAGACCTTTTACTAATACTGCTTATTTAGCTAAAGGAAATCAACTTGTAGATAGGATGAGCTGTTGGACTAGGTATCTGAGCAGAATGTTGGAAAAACAGGCATTGTCTGTAGCAGATGCACAAAAGTTTAAAAATATTCCTACAGCTGATAATGCGAATAAAGGTATAAATAAAATTGATCCTGAGAATAAAGAAAAAATAAAATATTTTAATTATAATACAAAATCCGTAATATATAGATTAAGTGTCAATGCGAATCAAATAAAAGAAGTAGGCGATATTGATGTTACGGATACACTTCCTAAAGGATGGGTTCTTAAAAGTTATACTATATTTGAAGGTGAGCCGGTAAAAGATCCTGTAACAAATCCGAATGTCATAGATCACAGTAAAACTATGTTTGAACAGATAAAACAATTGGATTCAACTGTAAAAGCTACAGGAAATGGTGTATCTAAAATATTGATAGGAACTGAAATAAATACATCTATAAATCCAACACACTCTATAAATAATAAAAATATATATGTAAATTATACAGCGCCTACATCTTCAATTGATTCAGGTGAAGTTAAATTTAAGTTTAAAGATATTGACAAGGCATATGCTATACTTTTAGAAGCAGGTCCTACAGATGAAGTTTTTAAAACTTATTTGGAGTCTCAAGAGGAAGATGTTGTTGATAATAAAGTTAAATTAAATTTAGCATCAAATACCAATAGAACCCTAGAAAAAACACAAAAAATAAATATAGACAAGAACGTGTTGTTTAAAAATTATGACAGTGGAGTACAGCATGAAGATGGTTATTTGAAGTGGAATATAGATTATACTCCTTTTAAGCTTGTCAAACCTATACCATTAACAACTGATGTAGTCCTTAAAGATGAGTTGGGCGAGGGAATGGCGCTCAGATTTAATGATGACGGCACTTTGAAACTTACTGAGTCTGATGGAACGAAGAATTTTAAAATATTTGAGCTTAATATGGCAGCGGATGGTTCACTTACAGAGGGTAATGAAGTTAATGATATATCTAATAATATATCGTATACGCCATATGACTCTAATGATTCAAATTCACCTAAGGGAGGAACGCTTAATTTCAAGATACCTAACATTCAAAAGTCATATAGATTCTTTTATATAACGGATCTTACAGGAGAAGTAAATTCAAAGGTTAGCAATACTGTAAAATTGGAACAGTCAAATTTAAATAGTTCTTATACTCCGGGGAAAGAATATATTATCACAAACCAGGATGCATCTGCTAATATGACAAGAAGTTCTCGTATAGAGATAACCAAGATGGATGAATCAGGTAATCCATTAAGGGAAGTATACTTCAAGCTTAAAAATAAACAAGGAACAAAAACTTATGAAGATATTCAAAAAAGCGATTTAAATGGTAAGGTAGTATTTAACGCCATACCTGAAGGAGATTACGAACTTAGAGAAACAAAGACACTTGATGGCTATATCCTTGACGATAAAACATATACAGTAAACGTAGTGAGGATACACGGACAATTGAAAGCATCCATATCGGAAATGACGGAAAATGATAAAAGTAAAATTACTATAACAAATTATAAAGTACCTGTGGAAATACAAAAAGTTGATAAATATGATAATAATAAAATATTGCAAAATGCTAAATTTATCTTAAAAGATCGTTCAGGGAAATTGATTAGAGATAATATAGTAACAGATCAAGATGGAAAAGCTAAGTTTTATATTCCGAAGGTAGGAGACTATATACTTGAAGAAAAAACACCTCCAGCAGGCTATGAATTAAGAACTCAGCCGATAAGGATAAGTGTGGAAAAGAAAGACTCTAATGATGGTTTTAAAGTATTAATAGATAATGTTGAACAAACTGAAGCTTACAAGATAGAAAATACGCTTTCTGAAACCACTACAGCTATGCTGAAAGTGAACAAGTATATAAAAAACAGCTTGCAATCTGATAGCAATGACAAAGAGTTTGAATTTGAAGTTCATTTTTATAAGTTGAGCAGTGACAACATAAATTATGAAAATGATGATAGAGAGTATGATTATTCTATAGAACAAGGACGTTTTGAAGGAAATAAGATAAAAAGCGGAAGTAAATTCTATTTAAAAGCTAATGGAAGTTTAACTATAAAGGATATACCGAACAATACAAAATATAAAATCGAAGAATCGGAAAATGTCGGTTATAGAAAAGAAGAAGAAAGTACTGAAGGTTTAATAACAGCCGGAACAACTCAGACTCAATTATATGTCGCAAGTTTTACAAATATAAGAACAGGAAAACTGAAAATAGAGAAAAAGGTTACAGGAAATGACGGAGATATAAATAAAGATTTTGAGTTTACTGTAAAGATAGATAATAACAATATATCATCATACTCTTATACAGGAAGTAAAAGTGGCACAATTGTAAATGGTGGTACTATAACACTTAAGGATGGAGAATACATTATTATAGATGGTATTGATATAGATGATTATTATACTATTACAGAAACTGACAGCTCAGCAACAGGATATACTACAACTGTTAACGGCAAAGTAAAAGATACAAGAGATATTATAGGACGTATGGAAAAAGAGGAAGAAGATGTTGTATTTGTAAATACTCGTAACAAGGTAAATCCTGGAGGCGGAGGAAGTGGCGGAGATAATCCACCACCGAGAACACCGAAAGAAGATCCGAAGACACCACCGACAACACCGAAAGAAGATCCGAAGACACCACCGACAACACCGAAAGAAGATCCGAAGACACCACCGACAACACCGAAAGAAGATCCGAAGACACCTCCGACAACACCGAAGGAAGATCCGAAGACACCACCACCAACACCTGACACACCACCGGATACACCGCCTGCACCGTCAGTACCGTCATATCCGAGAAACAATCCACCGGATCCTAATGATCCAAACTCACCGGAAACAATAGTAGTGGTAGACGAAAACGGAGTACC